>NZ_CP194038.2:647500-947500 GCF_050870855.2 Agarivorans sp. QJM3NY_30
GCCCGGTGCCGGAAGGTTAATTGATGTGGTTAGCGCAAGCGAAGCTATTGATCGAAGCCCCGGTAAACGGCGGCCGTAACTATAACGGTCCTAAGGTAGCGAAATTCCTTGTCGGGTAAGTTCCGACCTGCACGAATGGCGTAATGATGGCCAAGCTGTCTCCACCCGAGACTCAGTGAAATTGAAATTGCCGTGAAGATGCGGTGTACCCGCGGCTAGACGGAAAGACCCCGTGAACCTTTACTACAGCTTGACACTGAACATTGACCCTACATGTGTAGGATAGGTGGGAGGCTTTGAAGCGTTGTCGCTAGATGATGTGGAGCCGACCTTGAAATACCACCCTTGTAGTGTTGATGTTCTAACGTTGTCCCGTTATCCGGGATGCGGACAGTGTCTGGTGGGTAGTTTGACTGGGGCGGTCTCCTCCCAAAGAGTAACGGAGGAGCACGAAGGTTGGCTAAGTACGGTCGGACATCGTACGGTTAGTGCAATGGCATAAGCCAGCTTAACTGCGAGACAGACACGTCGAGCAGGTACGAAAGTAGGTCATAGTGATCCGGTGGTTCTGTATGGAAGGGCCATCGCTCAACGGATAAAAGGTACTCCGGGGATAACAGGCTGATACCGCCCAAGAGTTCATATCGACGGCGGTGTTTGGCACCTCGATGTCGGCTCATCACATCCTGGGGCTGAAGTCGGTCCCAAGGGTATGGCTGTTCGCCATTTAAAGTGGTACGCGAGCTGGGTTTAGAACGTCGTGAGACAGTTCGGTCCCTATCTGCCGTGGGCGTTTGAGAATTGAAGGGAGCTGCTCCTAGTACGAGAGGACCGGAGTGGACGAACCGCTGGTGTTTGGGTTGTTATGCCAATAGCATTGCCCAGTAGCTACGTTCGGAACTGATAACCGCTGAAAGCATCTAAGCGGGAAGCAGGCCTTGAGATTAATTCTCACTAGGACTTTAAGTCCTCTGAAGGGCCGTTGGAGACTACAACGTTGATAGGCAAGGTGTGTAAGTGCTGTGAGGCATTGAGCTAACTTGTACTAATTACCCGTGAGGCTTAACCATACAACACCTAAAGGGTGTTGCTTATAGATACTTTATTTTAGAACCAAGAGTGCTTGTTATACTCGTGGGATATATCAGTTTTTTCGAATGTTAAAGACAACAAGTTTTTGCCTGGTGGCAATAGCGTTGTGGAACCACCTGAACCCATGCCGAACTCAGAAGTGAAACGCAACTGCGCCGATGATAGTGTGGGGTCTCCCCATGTGAAAGTAGGTCACTGCCAGGCACCTATACTAAGCCCTCGTCTGACGACGAGGGCTTTTTTATTGCCTGAGATTTAGCAAGGGCAGTCAAGGCGAACCGATGTTCATGAACAAACCATGTGAAAGTCGGCTGGATATTGCCAGACGTCTATTGAGAGAAAGCCTATCCTTACGGATAGGCTTTTTTTATGCCTAAAATTGCCTATGTGAAAGTCGGTTTGATATTGTCAGGTGCCTATTGAGAGAAAGCCTATCTTTACGGGTAGGCTTTTTTTATGCCTGAAATTGCCTATGTGAAAGTCGGTTCGATATTGTCAGGTGCCTATTGAGAGAAAGCCTATCCTCACGGATAGGCTTATTTATGCGTTTCGTTATGGCGTTCTTATAACAGACAAACCACATCGATGAGTGAGCCTATTTTGTTAGTCATATCGCCAAGTGAATTTGACTAAATTGTGCATCAAATTTCACCGAGGATTCTGATCTTGAGGATTGGGTATTTAGATCCTGAATGATTTTTGAAATGCTTTGACTCTAAAGTAAGTTGAATATTTTGTAGGGCTGGGCTGCTTAGAAATTACGCCTGAAAAGAAAATCTTGATTCAGCCGCTAGTTCAGCTAAGCAGCAACTTTTATTTTTATGGACTTATATCGTTCATAAGGGAATAAAACGAATATAATTCAATATCAACATTATTGGTGATGATTGGTTGTAAATTTGACCGTGAGCTTAATTTTTATATTAAATCGCTTTACATTTTTTGCTTGCTGTATCTGGTGATTAAGATGCTCTATATCAAAATATACGTAAGCTCAGCTTAATGTTAGAAGTGTGATCTATATCACGTTAATGGGTGGTATTGCTTACTTTTCATTAACAAGAAGGAGATATAGGATAGTTGTATAAAAGCTCTAAACATAATATTGACTTGAGTTTTTATGCATTTGGTTAGTAATGGATGTACGGGTGTTTGACTAAACAATCACTCCAAAATTTTAGGGAAATCGAACAAATGAACAGCAAATTGTGTTTAATTGGTGCGGCATTGTTATTTTCTTCAGGAGTGACAGTCGCAGCCACTGAAGTTATCGATTTAAATAGTTATGCAGATATCACTTCTAAAGTTGCAAGCGAACTAAAGCAGTACCCGGTCGACAAGACGCTTATCGTGATGGATATCGATAACACGATTTTAACCAGTAGTGTCGATCTCGGTGGCGATATTTGGTATCAATGGCAGCGTGGTAAATTAGCGGTCAAACCTGCGGCGGAGCAAAAGGTGGCTTGTCTTTTTGAAGACACCATTGGTCTGTTATATGAATTGAACCCTCAGGTGTTGACCGAAGAGTCTGTCCCTAGTCTTATTAGTCAGTGGCAAAAAGACGGTTATACCATGATGGCTTTGACTTCTCGCTCACCAAAGTATCGTGCGGCCACCGAGCGCGAATTACTCAATAAGGGAATTGACTTCAATGTGACCGCCTTAGCACCAGCAGGGCAAACGTCTCCGGTCTATCGAGAAGTCACTAAGCGTGAACTGAGTTATGCCAAGGGTGTGATGATGACCACCGGGATGAACAAAGGCACCATGCTTGAATACATCCTCAAAAAGACAGGCCGCAGCTTCGATAAGATTATATTTATTGATGACTCCGCGAAAAACATAAAAAATGTTGATGCTGCCTATAAAGACAGCAAAGACGTTGACGTGAGTTTATTTCATTACACCCGTGTTGAACATCTACGTGAACAACAATTCGGCAGCGTACTTACCCAAGCTCAGGCCGACAAAATGGCTGCAGACTGGGAACAGTTAAACACCACTCTCAATACTGTGTTTCCCGCTCGTGACTCCGGCAAGTGTCTCAGCGTTAACTAAAGCCTCTTTACATTTAGCTTGGGCGGTTTAACTCCCGCCCTCAAATCAGTCTTTTATTCATACTCGCGCTTCCTTGTTTACTCAAGGTAGTCGGGCTTGCTCGTCCATTCAAAGGACAACTTTATAACAGGAAGTTACTATGAAACGTTCAAATCTATCTTTACTTATTTGCTCACTATTTGCGGCGGGCAGCTTAAATGCGGCCACCATTTATCAGGGAGAAGATGGTGATTCCATTGATCTTATTGGCAGCTTTGAAGTCGGCGGCTACTTAGGGAAGGACTACAACGATAACGGTGAAAAGTGGGACTACGATAGCTTTTATTCCGATGATACGTTTATGTCTTTTGGCTTCGTGGTTAAAACCGGGCAGATTTTCGCTCATATTGATTTCGATTATGAGCGTACGCCTTGGACGACCAAAAACGAATTCCAGCAGGTGTTAGATAAGGCCTATGTTGGCTGGGAGTTTGAAAACGGCGATAAAATAGAATTTGGCCGCACTGATACTGCCTATGACCATTACGATCAAATGGGTGATTTCTCAGTGGATGGTGCCGCAGAAGTTCGCGAAGCCGGTGATCAGGACAGTACCGCTAAATACCGCGGCAGTATTAATAACTTTAAATACGGTATTTCTTATTCAACTCAAGGCTGGGATAACTACAAAACAGACTCTCGCGAAGGCGAAGTGATTAATGGTTACCTCGGTTACTTTAATGACACGGTTGACGTATTGCTTGGCGCAGAAACCGTTGACCAACGTGGTGAGATCTATTCAGTACACGCAAGAGGCTGGGTTGGTCCAGTTCGACTCGGTGGTTTGGTATCTTTATCCGACCGTGAAGAAGAGCAAGGTTATGATTCGAAAGATGCGCTTACTTATGTTGCATCAATTGGTTATGACATCACCGATAAAATTGAAACCAATCTGGTTTACTCCATCGTTGATGTTGATACCGAGAACAGAGATATGGGCGATGACGGCTTTCGTACCTGGGTTGATGACTCTTGGGTTGCGATCAGTCTGAATTATAAGTACCGCCGCAATATCGTGCTGAAAACCGAGTTTGTGACTGGTGGCGAGCAAGGTAGCTACGGCTACGGCAAAGTGTATTACTGGTTCTAGTCTGTCACTTGTCCCTGCTTGTATCAGGCAGCAGGACGTTAGTTGAGGAAGGATGCGTCATAAGTTAAGCATTCTTTAAGTCATATCTCTTGCGGAGAGAAACATGAAGAAGTTTTATTATCCTGCAATGATGGCGGCTTTGTTACCCATGCTATCCCACGCCGATATTTATATATCTGAAGTGGTAGAAGGCTCGAGTAACAATAAGGCCATTGAAATTGCTAACAGCGGAACCAGTGCTGTCACACTTACCGGTTATGAGTTAGCCAGCGAGTTCCAAAATAAATGGCAAAATCGCTACGACTTAAGTGGTGTTACCCTACAGCCGAATGCAGTCTGGGTAATTGCGAATAAAGATGCCGGTGATGCTTTGCTCAGCTTAGCTGACGTAACATCGACTTCATACTTAGTGAAATATAACGGTGATGATGGTGTTGCACTGCTGCATAACGATGTTGCCATCGATGTTGTGGGCGATCTGTACGATTTAGCATACAACAAAGACGTCACCCTACAACGCTGTGATCTTACGCCGAGCGCGACTTATGTCGATTGGCAGTGGAAGGTCTTAGCAAAAGACGATATTAGTAATATTGGCCAATTTAATGCGGCCGACGATAGCTGTGTCGCGCCGCCAGCACCGACAGCACCAGCTGCAGGTGACTTTACCGCTAGTACAATTATGGCCTTGCAAGGGACGGGTAGCCGTTCGCCCATGATTGAAGACGGGAGTTTTACCTCACAAGATGTGTATCTAGTCAAAGGAGTTGTGACCGCTGTTCAGGTTGGAGCCTTGGGGAATGACTTACCGAAGGGGTATTTCATTCAAGATGAGAGCGGAGACAGTGATCCTCTAAGCTCTGACGGTATTTTTGTGAAAGGTTCCGTTTCGGCCTTAATTAATAGTGGTAGTGCGGAGAGTCAGGATCTGAGTGTGGGTGACGAAGTCGAAGTATACGCCAAAGTCACCGAGTCTTATGGTTGGACTATGCTGCTTCCCGAGCAGTCTGAAGGCTACGATCTGAGCTTTGTCACTGGTGCTACAGGTGAGATTGCAGCGACGCCTTTGCGAATGCTGGATAGTGATGTGTCGGTACAGGATACTTACGAGCGTTACGAAGGGATGTTGACCAAGCTTGACCAAGAGTCAGATATTGTTGTGGCACGAACCTTCGGTTTTGACTACGACTCCTATCGTAACAATATGATTGCCGCGCATAGTGGGTTGCTGTTCCAGCCAACCCAGAAATATACGCCAGGAAGTGCGGACGCAGAGGCGGAAGTAAAGAGTAATGCGCAGCGCCAATTGTATATCGAAAGTTTTCAGAGCGCGCCGAATGGCGTGGTGCCTTGGTTCCCCAATTTTGGTCGCGATGATGGCACTGGTACCAGTGACAGCTATCTACGAATTGGAGCTAATCTAGATGGTTTTGAGGGAGTCATTACCTATTCTTATAGCGCTTATCGCTTCTTTGTCACCAATCAGCTTGATAACAGCAACTTTACCTATAGCCATATTCCTGACCGAACACCGGCTCCCGATGTGGAACGCGGTGACTTAAGCATTGCCACCATGAACGTGCTCAACTACTTCAACTCGCCGTTCGGTGGTGACGAAAATCCCTTGAAAGATAATCGTGGTGCAACCGAGCTAGAGGAGTTTGAAGTTCAACGCGCTAAGATTGTGGCTGCAATTCTAGGTTTAGATGCGGATATCGTTGGTTTGATGGAAATCGAAAACAACGGTTTTGACAGCGACTCGGCGGTGGTTGATTTGGTAAAAGCACTGAATGAGAAGCTACCGGCAGCGAAACAATACGTGATAGCCAAGCCTGAAGGTGCTAAATATGTCGGTACCGATGCGATTACCAGCATGGTTATTTATCGCAAAGCGAAAGTAGGTCTAGATAAGATCGACATTTTGAATATGCCTCGTCAGGCTGTTCCAGCTGAAGATTATCCGGTGTATTTTGATGGCGATTTTGAAGACTTCCGTCCAACCACCAAGTATATGCGTGACAGCTTGATCCCAACCTTCCAAATTAATGGTCCAAGGGAAAAAACTTTGTCGGTTGCGGTCAACCATTTCAAATCGAAAGGCAGTACTTGCTGGGAAGATTTGCAGGCTAAGTCGGTGGATGAAAATGGCCATACGGTGTACGCCGTAGAAGATGATGATCTGCAGGGTAACTGTGAGCACTTCCGTACGGCAGCGGCAGACTATTTAGGTCGTCAGTTAGAGAACTATGATGGTTACAAGGTGATTATTGGTGACTTAAATGCCTATGCCAAAGAAGACCCGTTGTTAGTACTCACTAATCGTAATAGCGCCCCTGCGGGTTACGCTGTTGAGGCTGGACGTAATGTGAAGGTGGGGAGTGAGGAACTTACCGGTAACGCAGGTGAAGTCATTGATCACAGCTATGGCTACATCAATATTGTGCCAGAGCTACATCCCGAAACCATTAGTTATTCCTATAACGAAACCGTTGGTACCCTCGATCATATTCTGATCTCGCCAGACCTGCGGGCCTATGTGAAGGATGCTGCCGACTGGAACATTAACTCAGCAGAGTCAACGTTGTTCCAGTATGAAGGCCAGTATACAGGAAGCCTGCCAAAATTTGCCGATCCGTATCGTTCTTCCGACCATGATCCGGCGCTGCTCAGTCTAGATATTATTGACGGGGATGGCGAAGTGGTTGCGCTTGCTCAGGGGGCGATGATTGCTTTACCTGAGTCGCCACTCAACATGCCTGCTGCAGCAACACCAATCGCGGGTGAAGGTTATCAAGCGGTGATGGACTTAACCAAGCTGGCAGTTGGTTCTATTGCCGTTGGTGATGAAGTTTCCTTAGTGGTTTCCGATATGAACAGCAATGGTGTGGTGACGCAATCACAGGTCGCGCATATCAAACTGACGGAGCAACAGATTACTCAAGGTTGGCTTGCTCATACCTTCCAAGCGGTAGTTGTCGGTGATTTTGTGGCAGATAGTTATTACGGCGATGCACTGGTCACAGAACAACATTCAACGGTCACCGAAACGGGTAGTTTTGGTGAACGTTCCAGTGCAGGCTCTAGTGGCCCATGGGTATTGCTAAGCATGTTGAGTTTACTGCTTTTTCGACGCAGAACCGCTTCGCTCCAATCATAAGGAATAATGCAGTAAACAGTTCTGCTGTTTACTGCTGGAAAGGATGATTATGAATATTTTTAAAATAGCTTTAGTTGCAGCACCGCTATTACTCGCAGGCTGCGGGTCTAACGACCAGGAAAGTAAAATTGATGCTCGTTTGGTCATCAATACCGACCGCAATGCATCGGAGTTGAGTTGGACGATTACCAACAGTCGTCTAGAAGTGGTGGCCTCTGGTAGTGGTTACGAGAATAGTACCCATTATGACATCGACCTTGGTTTTGACCCCGGTGGTTACCGAATCGATTTTAAAGATGCCGGGAACGATGGGCTTTGTTGTTCCTACGGTGAAGGTAATATTGAACTCTATGTGGCTAATCAGCTTATTCTTAGTGATAACGGCGACTTTGGTGAGTTTACCGACCTCTTGAGTCAAACCTTTGTAGCAGGCGATTACCAAAATACTTATCAGCAAGAACTCAGTGGCTACTATGCCGATGCCGATTTGCTCGATGGTTACTTACTCAAAACCGCCTTGCATCGCATTATCAAACAAGGCTACAACCAGCAGAGTTATAGCGGCGTCTGGGACTTTTTTGCGCTAGGTGGCTCAGAAGATAAGTATTATGAGCAAGATGCTTCAATTCTAGATATCTATTCAGAGGTGCCAAATGGCGCTGATCCTTACAATTACACCATTGGTGACGATCAGTGTGGTAATTATAAAGGTGAAGGCGATTGTTATAACCGTGAGCATGTGATGCCCAAAAGCTGGTTTGATGACGGTTATCCGATGTATTCCGATGTAAATAATTTGTATGCAACCGATGGTTACGTTAATGGGATACGTGGCAACCTACCTTACGGTGAAGTGGATCCGTCTACCGTGAATTTCACTTCTGGAAATGGTTCGAAGCGCGGTATGGGGCATGATGAGCTGGGTTATACTCAAGCGGTGTTTGAACCCATTGATGAATTTAAAGGGGATATTGCGCGAGTTTATTTTTATATGGCGACTCGTTATGAAGATGTGATCAACGTCGCCAACCAGAGTGATGACTGGTACGAGCAAAGCGATGAGACCTACGCGGTGTTTGAGCAAAATAGCTCTGACCAGGTTTATCGTCGTTGGTTTGTGGAAATGATGATGCGCTGGCATCAACAAGATCCGGTTAGTCAAAGAGAGAAAGACCGTAACGAGAAAGTGTTTGAGTTCCAAGGGAACCGTAATCCTTTCATCGATCATCCTGAGTTTGTTGAGCAAATTTGGGGTAAAGAAGGTTTTGAAGCGGCCAAGTACTACTTTAACTAGTATTTTACGCCATTGGTTCAGCCTCATCAAAGGCTGAGCTGAACATAAACTCAGACCTGCTTTTCTGATAGGTCTGAGTTTTTTTATCTTGCATCTAGGTTCCCATTTTCCCGCTTGCGCATATTTCACAAAATGACTTTTCCACTCACTTGCGGTTAACAACGCCAGCAGACATGCTTTTTATGAGCGTAACCATCAACCCTGAGCGGCGGTCATGATGAACCCATTGGCTTGGTATAAGGCTTTAGGCTTGGAATGTTTCGCAGCTTCAATTCGTTTGGTAGTCGTTGGCTTGCTTGTTGTTGCACTCGAAGTGCTTCATCGATCCGTCCTAAAAGCACTAATCCATTAATTTGATGGATATACAACGCTGCATCTGGCTTGTCTTTCAGCTGTTGTTTATTCCAGATTAAATATGCTTGTAGCGCTTTTTCTCCGGTTCTCATCGCAAAGATGTAGCGAAAAGAAACCCGCTCTGTATCTGGATAAATAAATAGGGCTTGTTGGTATGTTTGCTCGGCCTGTTTGATGAGGCCTAGTGCTTTAAACGCTTGGATCCTGTTGTAGTAGTTTTCGGTTCGAGTTTTTCGTCTCATTAACGAGTCTGACCAGCTTAAATAATTTTTAAGCTCATCGCTTAAATGCAATTTACTGGCAGCATTGAGTCGGAAGGTCATCGCATCAAATTCGTAACGACTAAGCATGGGCAGAGGATTAATGATCCCCTCAAGTAAGCTGACATCACTTGAGCCAGTTCGTTCGAAAGTACTGATGTGGTGAATGGTTTGTAAGCCGGTGAGCATGAATAAGATGGTAAACAGCGGAATTAATCCAGCAAATACCTTTGGCGCAAATTTGGCAGGGAAAGGCTTTGTGCAAAGGCCTTCTGCTTCGGTCGCGATTTTACTTACAAAAAAGCAGAAGAGTAGCCAAACGATTGCAGAATGATAGAAGGGCAGTTCGGTCATGGTATGTAATAGGCAAGGAAAGAGCAGTCCGAGATGAAAGCATGCTTTGGTCCATGTTTGCTTAAAGATGCTATAGATAAAGTAGCCAGCCAGAAATAGCAAGGTGAGTAGTGGTAGTAATCCGCCTTCTACGGCCCAATAAGCAATTTCATTATGTGGATGAGCAACATTGAAGTGGTAGCCCTTGATAAGACCTTGCGCGTTAAATGCCGCTTGCGCATTATGATAAATGCCATCATAAGCACCGTAACCCCAACCCATGAACGGCTGTTGTTTAAATAGTTCCCAGCTCACCTTAAGCATCGTGACTCGGTAAGCGGTGGTTTCTCCACCAATAGCGTCGCGCGCGACACCATCATTCAACAATTCTGGTAGCGCCGGTGCTAAACAACCGAGGGCGATGCAGATTAACCAGCCTCGTAATAAATGCGGTTCTGCGGAATTTTTGAGGTAAGGAAACAATAGAGGTAACAGCGCGAATAGCGCTATCAACACCGTTCTTGAGCCACTCACAATGGCTGCCCACGCGGCAAAAAAGCAACAGCCAAACACGATAATTTGTTGTAGTTTGCTACGCACAGCCTTTTCTGAAATTAGCCAAGCCGAGGCTAACAAACCAAATAGAACAAAGGTTCCTAATACATTGGGCTGTTGGAATATTCCGGCTGCTCTGGTGGCATTCACATTAAAACCGACCCAGTTACCTTGGGTCAGTAGGTAGAGCTGAACCAGTGCATAGATACTCTCGATGAGTACGCCTGCGAGTATAAAATAGAGAATGTGGTGCCAGTGCTGGCGACTCAGTTCCAGTTGCATTATCGAAAAGATAATCAGTATGCCAGCGCTTAAGCCGAGGAGTCGGTCTATTGCAAACTCGCCAAATTCAGCATTAGGATAGAGTAAGGGGAGCCATAACAATATTGTGGTGAACAGCATCACTAGCAAGCTGCGGTTATAGCGTAAACGCTGTGAATGACTGACTTTGAGTAAACCCAAGCCAATTAGCAGACTGGCGAAGCACCATACCACTAAGTTAAAAGGAAGCTCTAAGCCACTGCCACCTTGATTGTGCTGAAAGTAGTGCATGCCAATGAACATCAACACGGCAAACACATAGCTAAAACAAGCTTCGAGAGTCCACTTAGACGACATTTTGCTTCCTTGAAAATGGAGGGTGTTGCCACCCTCTGGCTTAATGCCCGGCGAGCATCGGTTTTAAGAATCGAGCGGTATGTGAGCGAGCCTCTTGGGCCACTTTTTCCGGTGTGCCTGCAACAAGAATTTCTCCTCCCCCTTTGCCTCCCTCTGGACCAAGGTCGACGATCCAATCGGCGGTTTTGATCACATCCAAATTGTGTTCAATCACCACAATCGTATTGCCGTGGTCGCGTAAACGATGGATCACGTCCAGCAGTAATTGAATATCATGGAAATGTAGGCCAGTGGTTGGTTCGTCCAAGATATAAAGAGTTTGTCCGGTATCACGTTTGCTTAATTCTCGGGCTAATTTAACTCGCTGAGCTTCACCGCCCGATAGAGTGGTTGCCGATTGCCCTAGTTTGACGTAGGTCAGCCCGACATCAATTAGCGTTTGTAGCTTTCTGGCGATGACTGGGACGGCATCAAAAAATGGTCGGGCTTCCTCTATCGTCATATCGAGGATCTGGTGGATGTTTTTACCCTTGTATTTGATTTCCAAGGTCTCACGGTTATAGCGTTTGCTTTTGCAAACATCACAAGGAACGTAGACATCAGGTAAAAAGTGCATTTCTACTTTAATGACGCCATCGCCCTGACAAGCCTCACAACGGCCTCCTTTTACGTTAAAGCTAAACCGTCCAGGCTTATAACCTCGAGAGCGAGATTCTTGGGTCGCCGCAAATAGTTCGCGAATTGGGGTGAAAATACCGGTGTAAGTGGCGGGGTTCGAACGAGGTGTACGACCAATCGGGCTTTGATCGATATCCACCACTTTATCCAGTTTGTCGAGGCCTTCAATGTTTTGGTAGGGGGCGATGTCTTCACCCGCTGCGCCATTGAGTTCTTTTTGGGCGATTTTATAGAGTGTATCGTTCACCAAGGTTGATTTGCCGCTGCCGGATACCCCAGTGATGCAGGTTAACAAGCCCAGAGGGATCGCTAAGTCGACGGTTTTTAGGTTATTGCCGCTGGCTCCGTTGAGTTTCAACCAGTCTTTTCCTGCTGGGTGGCGGAGCTTAGGAATTGCAATTGATTTGACACCACTCAGATATTGACCGGTGAGAGAGTCGGGAGTGTCGAGGATCTGCTGTATCGAACCTTGCGCCACCACTTCACCGCCATGCACACCCGCCCCTGGGCCGATATCGACGATGTAGTCGGCGGCGCGGATCGCGTCTTCATCGTGTTCCACTACAATCACGGTATTGCCCAGATCCCGCAGATGATTCAGGGTAGCAAGTAAGCGCTCATTATCACGCTGGTGTAAGCCGATAGAGGGCTCGTCGAGTACATACATTACGCCGACTAAACCTGCTCCGATTTGACTGGCGAGGCGAATTCGCTGAGCTTCTCCCCCTGATAGGGTGTCGGCACTGCGCTCGAGGGAAAGATAATCAAGCCCCACATTGACTAAAAAATTTAAACGCTCGCATATTTCCTTAAGGATCTTGTCGGCGATTTGCGCGCGTTGCCCCACCAGTTCCAGTGAGCCGAAAAACGTCATCGCTTCACCAATTGATTTGCGGCTAACTTCGGGCAGGTTGGTGCTACCAATAAACACGTTACGCGCTTCTTCGCGGAGTCGACTGCCGCCACAGCCAGGACATTCTTGGTTACTGATAAACTTAGCTAACTCTTCGCGAACCGCATTTGACTCGGTTTCTTTATAGCGACGGCGCATATTTGGAATGATGCCTTCGAAGGGGTGCTTGCGCACCGTGACATCCCCTCGGTCATTCATATATTTAAATTCGATGCTGGTCCGACCGGAACCATGTAGCACTAACTTTTTATGTTTGTCGCTGAGGCTGTCGAAGGGCTGCTCTAAGTCAAACTCGAAATGTGCAGCCAGTGACTTTAACATTTGGTAGTAATAGAAATTACGCTTGTCCCAACCACGGATCGCGCCACCCGCTAAGCTGAGTTTGGGGTTGAGGATGATTTTGTTATCATCAAAGAACTGGTCAACGCCTAAACCATCACAGACCTGACAAGCGCCAGCGGGGTTATTGAAAGAAAAAATTCGCGGCTCTAATTCGGTCATACTGTAGCCACACACTGGGCAGGCGAAGTTTGCCGAGAATAGTTGGCGGGTATCTCCGCTGTCCATGTCCACCAAAATTGCCGTGCCGTCGGCAAGTTCTAAGGCAGTTTCGAAGGATTCAGCTAAGCGCTGGGCTAAATCCTCACTGACACGAACTTTAAAGCGGTCGATCACCACCTCAATATTGTGTTTTTTATGTAGCTCCAGATCTGGGGGATCACTTAAGTCACAGACCTCGCCATCGATCCTGGCGCGAATAAAGCCTTGTGCAGCGAGGTTCTCCAGCGTTTTAAGGTGCTCACCTTTACGGTCGCGCACAATTGGCGCCAGCAACATCAGTTTACTGTCTTTGGGTTCTTCAAATACCTTATCGACCATTTGGCTAATGGTTTGCGCAGCTAAGGGTTGATGATGATGAGGGCAACGTGGCTCTCCCACTCGCGCATACAATAGCCGCAAGTAGTCGTAGATTTCGGTAATGGTGCCCACGGTAGAGCGTGGGTTATGCGAGGTCGATTTTTGTTCAATGGAAATCGCCGGGGATAGCCCTTCGATATGATCCACATCGGGCTTTTCCATCAGTGACAAAAACTGTCTGGCGTAAGCAGATAAAGACTCGACATAACGTCGCTGCCCTTCGGCATAAAGCGTATCAAAGGCGAGGGAAGATTTACCCGAACCCGATAAACCAGTAATCACAATTAGCTTGTCACGAGGAAGAGTGAGAGAAATGTTTTTCAGATTATGGGTGCGGGCACCTCGAATATCGATACTGTCCATTGTTACCTGATAAATGCTGCGCTAAATCGCCCAGTATTACATATTGTTGAGATAATTGCGTAGTAGATCCTAAGGATAATTATTCACACTGGGTGACAATCTTAAGCTGGTTTGACCCAGAGTGCTTGTGGTAGCATTACCGGTTCTTTATTGGTGAATATTTGATGGGTATGGCTGTAGAAGAACACTTAAATAACACCGAGAAACGTGGCGCATATTCCTTAGCTTTGCTATTTGCTTTACGCATGGCTGGCTTGTTTATGTTGATGCCAGTGTTAGCCGTATATGGCCAACAGTTAACAGATTTCTCTCCGCTATGGGTGGGGATTGCCATTGGAGCTTATGGTTTAACCCAAGCGCTGTTCCAGATCCCTATGGGCTGGTTATCGGATCGCTTTGGTCGAAAGCCGATCATTTTCATTGGTCTGAGTCTGTTTGTCTTGGGCTCGGTGGTCGCAGCGCTTGCAGAATCTATTCATGGTGTCGCGCTTGGGCGAGCCTTGCAGGGTATGGGCGCGATTGCCAGTACCGTGATGGCTTTGGCTGCTGATTTGAGTCGCGAGACGCAACGCGCCAAAGTGATGGCCTTTATAGGGGTGAGTATTGGTTTATCTTTTGCGGCCTCTTTGGTTCTAGGTCCGGTCATTTCTGCTTTCCTAGGCCTGTCGGGTTTATTTTGGTTAATTGCCGGTTTGGCGGTGTTGGCCATGTTGGTGGTGCAGTTTGTAGTGCCAAACGCAGAAGTGAAGGCGCCCAGCGGTGAAGTGAGTGTTAACCTGCGGCAAATGCTAGGATTGTTACGTAACCCTCAGTTATTGCGTTTGGATTGGGGCGTGTTTAGCTTACACTTGGTGATGACCGCGTTATTTGTGGTGATGCCACTACGTTTAGTGAATGCCGGTTTAGCCCCAGCTCATCATTGGCAAGTCTATTTACCAGCGGTACTGGTATCGTTTGTGCTGATGGTGCCGCTACTGATTATTTCGGCGAAGCGCAATCAGCAACGAGGTTATTTTATTTTTGCCATTTGTTTATTGTTGTTGGCGAATGCTTTGTTATTTGTCGACTTTCAATCGGTTGGTTTATTAGGGTTGGTATTGGCGATATTTTTCATTGGCTTTAATTATTTAGAGGCCAGCCTACCCGCCTTGATTTCAACACTGGCACCGCCGGGGAACAAAGGCGCGGCGCTTGGGGTCTTTTCCACCAGCCAGTTTTTGGGTGCATTTATTGGTGGTAGTAGTGCTGGTGCGCTATATATGGCGGGTGGCATGCATGCGGTGAGTTTGTTTTCTATCGCAGTATTGTTGATTTGGCTACTGGTCAGTTTAGGAATGCGTGCGCAGGCAGGTATAAAAAATTATTCCTTGGCGATATCATCAAGCCAACAACCTGCTCATTTATTGGCAAAACTTCAGGTTTTACCGGGGGTTGTAGAGGCAGTGGTGATCGCACAAGACAACACTGTTTACTTAAAAGTAAAAACAAAAGAATTTGAATTGGCTAGAGCATTGGATTTGCTGCGTGCAGCCTAGTATTATAGCGGGTCTTTTCTCGCCACAACAGATAGATTATAGGAGCGATATACATGGCCACTCGGGGCATTAATAAAGTAATTTTGGTTGGTAACTTGGGACAGGATCCCGAAGTTCGTTTTATGCCAAACGGAGGGGCCGTCGCCAACATTACCATTGCTACTTCAGAGAGTTGGAGAGACAAGCAAACCGGTGAACAGAAAGAGCGTACCGAATGGCACCGAGTGGTGCTATTTGGCAAGTTAGCCGAAGTAGCTGGCGAGTATCTTCGTAAAGGTTCACAAGTCTATATCGAAGGTCAATTACAAACCCGTAAGTGGCAAGATCAGAATGGTCAAGACCGCTATTCGACCGAAGTGGTTGTACAGGGCTTTAATGGCGTGATGCAAATGCTCGGTGGTCGTCAAGGTGGGCAGGGGCAATCCATGGGCGGCGCACCGCAACAAGCACCGCAGCAAAATAACTGGGGTGGACAGCAGCAACAACAAGCTGCGCCTGCTCCGGCCCCTCAGCAAGGTGGTTTCCAACAAGCAGCACCACAACAGCAACAGGCACCACAGCAACAGGCTCCTCAGCCGCAACAAGGTGGTTTTCAGCCACAGGCTAAGCCTGCACCGCAAGCCGCGCCTGCGCCACAGTTTAACGAGCCACCTATGGATTTCGATGACGATATTCCGTTCTAGACAAAGACAAATTTAGAAATGTTTAAAAATAACAGTAAAGGCCGCTAATAGCGGCCTTTTTTGTTTGTTAAGAAAAATAAATGTGTATTTTTGTATTTAGGTTTAAGGTTTGTTGCACATGGGTATTTTTATGTACGTCAGAAGCTTGCGAAAACCCTCACCGAATAAAAACATCTTTAAGTTTGCTAGCGTCAAAGTTAATCGTGCTAACTGAATGCGCCGCAATACGTGTTTGGCGTTACCCCGTAAAAACCATAATCTCTCACCCGCTGTAAGCCCTTGGGCAATACATGCTGCAAGATAAGCTTTAAGAATGTGAAGGTCGGCAAGGTCATGTATGTCGTGCTGGGTAAGCATGCATCTAATGAAGAATGATGACTAACTAATAGTTTTTGTCGAGTTATCGCAACACTAACGTGCTTTTGCCCCAAAGTGAGTTACCCCCTCCTTGGAACACCACTGTCACACGAGGCTCTTGCCATAGCAAAACTAATGGTTTTGAATCTCGACTTTACTAGTTGTTAACGAGAAAATTTTGAATTAGTTGAGCTTCCAAGGTTTGCGCACTTTTTAACTGTGTATTTGCACAGTGTTTCTGGTTTTGTTTGCGTCATTTGTCAAAGCAATCAATGAAAGAAATGGATCGACGATTGATTGATGCCGAGTAAAAAACTATGGTAGACAATGGGTTAATATCAAATCACTAATTGATGAGCGAATGTGATGAAGGTCATGTTTTTTGTGATAGGCCGCGCGCTCATTGAACGGGATAGGCCGCACGTGCGACCTACTTAGCGTTATGAGTTAATCACAGAGTTCACAAGGAGTTATCGTGGCAAAATTAAAGAAGATATGTTTTGTAATAATGGGATTTGGGAAAAAAACAGATTACTCTACAGGCAAAACATTAGATTTAGATAAAACATATAAGAATATAATTCAACCAGCAGTTGAGTCCTCTGGATATCAATGTGTCAGAGCTGACGAAATACAAGATGCAGGTTTAATTGATAAAAGCATGTATGCTCTTCTTATGCAGGCAGAGCTAGTAGTTGCTGATATTTCAACTTTTAATCCAAATGCTATATATGAGTTAGGTATCCGCCACGCTGTTAGACCATATTCAACTATCGTGATAAAGGAAGAAGAAGGAAAAATTCCTTTTGATTTGGATCACACTCGAATATTTCATTATAAACACTTAGGTGAAGATATTGGTGCAGATGAAGCTCGACGTTGTCAAACAGCATTGGCTGAAAAAATTGACAAAGTAACTAAAAACTCATTTATTGACAGTCCGTTATATGATTTCATTAAAGACATCAATCCTCCTAAGATCCCACAAGCTGAATATAAAAAAATTATTGGTGATTTAGCGGAAAGAGAAACACACATTTTTGCCATCGTTGAAAAGGCAAAAGATCATATGTTGGACGATGAATTTGTTGAAGCTACAAAATTGTGGGAAAAAGCAGCAGAAGCAGTACCATCTGAAGATTATTTCCTTCAACAACAAGCCTTATCTATTTATAAGTCAAAAGTACCTTCTGAGGCAACCGCTTTGGCAGATGCTCTAAGAGTTATTGAAAAACTAGCCCCTGATGGGGAATCAAATGATCCTGAAACACTAGGCTTAACTGGTGCGATTTATAAAAGAATGTGGCTTGCTAATTCTGATATTGAGTGTTTAAAAAGAGCTATAAAATATTACGAAAAAGGATTCCAGATAAGAAATGACTATTATACAGGGGAAAATTACGCGCTTTGTCTAGATATGATGTCTGATGTTGAAGAAGATGAAGATGAAAAAATCTATTATATAATTGCAGCTAAAAAAGCTCGCAAGCAGATCATTAAAATTCTAGAAAATGTAGAAGATTCTGTTCATGATGGTAACTGCAGTTCGGAAGTCAAATGGGCAGTAGCCACACTATCTAATTGCTATTTCGGCCTAGGTGATGATGATAAAGGTGAAATGTTTGAAAAATTATTCTTGTCACTAGCTGAAGCGCAATGGGAAAAGGATACTTTTCAAGAAAATAAAGCAAAATTAATCGAGTTAACAAGGAGTTAATAATGGCAAAAACATACCATATTTTTATTAGTCATTCATGGCAAAATTCTGATGTATTAGAAAGTTTACGTGATTTATTAAATGAGCGAGGTTACTTTAATGTAGAGTTTGAAGAAGTTAGTAAAGATGAACCAATAAACTCCACTAACGCCTCTTACATCAAACAACGATTAGCAAACAAAATTGGAAATTCAAATATCGTTCTTGGACTTGCAGGTATGTATGCAAGTCACAGCGATTGGATGGAGTGGGAGTTGGACAAAGCTATAGATCTTGATATTCCAATTATTGGAGTCATACCTCGAGGGCAAGAAAGAATTTCAACAACGGTATCTAGTCGTTCTATAGTTGACGTGCGTTGGAATACTGAAAGTATTGTTGCTGCAATTCGAGATTATGCGAAATAAATATAAGTTACTCAAACGGACGCTAAAATATTGGCTAGAGCTAGCTCCTCGAAAGTTTTATCGAATTATTTAGCGCCCTTAGTAAATAGTGATGTTTGTAATTATATAAAGGAGTATGAAATGGCTAATCGAATTTTCGTTTCTTACAATTTTAATGATCGAGAAATAAGTCGTAGCATTAATAGTTTTACACAGTCACATGGAGGCCCTGTCAGAGGTAGTTTTGTTTTTGTTGAAAATGACGTCTCAGCATATGGGGATCATGCTATAGATAAAGAAATAAAAGACGTAATGACGGGCTGTGACTCTGCATTATTTATTGTTGGTGATAACAACCATAATAGTCCTTGGATTAATAGAGAAGCTGTTCTTGCAATGTCGAAAGGTCTTAAAACCGTGGTATCTCGCTTTCCTAATACTAATGGTGGAATGCCCCTCCAATTAAGAAAAACACCTCATACAGAAGTAAAGTGGAGCCCTTTCAATATAGCTAAAGAATTAAATAAGTAGGTGCTGGTTGGGAGTAATTACATATTTGTCCAACTTTGTTGTTAACTGTGAACCAGCTTTCTCACGAGAGCACACCGAATGGCCTGTATGAAAAAACTCATAACAAATAAGAATAGGTGTCGCGTAGCCGCCACCTTATTCGGGTGTTGAACAAGCCCGATGCTCCCTTCTATAGTAAATAACGGTATTGATGTTGGCGGGGCCAAGGCCTTGTTACTTTTTACAAGGCGAGTTTGGCTAAGACTGGGTGAATGGCGTTAAGCCTTTACCTGTCATACATGATGCTAAGCTGTTATTTTTTTTATGTATTCATCCTCATGTTAAGCCCTGCCATTCTCCTTATCCTGTTCGCCTTTCGGCTAGCTCGTTCGACTCACGCCTGTGCAGTGCATGGGGTGCTGGCAGCAAGGGCATGGCCGGGTCGCGCTGTGCTTGTCGGTTTGGAGCGCGGCGAGGTTCACGCGTTGCGGCACTCGCAGGAGTAACTGAATGCGCCGCAATATGTGTTTGGCGTTGCCCCGTAAAAAACCATAATCTCTCACCCGCTGTAATCCCTTGGGCAATACATGCGCCAAGATAAGCCTTAAGAACCTTAAGGTAGGCAAGGTGCGGATTTTGGTGGTGTGGCTTTGGCTATCTAGATACCTAAAACTCACTTGGTCGTTATTGGTACTGATGATGTCGTTATCGGATAAGATCCCGCGATACAAGTAGCGAGATAAGTACTGTAGCGCGGGCAGCCCAAAACCTACGTTGCGACAATCGACCACCCATTTGGTGGGGATATGCGGGGGCAACTTGATGTTTGGGTGTTGATTGAGCGCATCTAGCATTCTCCCTCGCCATACCTTGGCCAGCGCAAAGGCGTTAAACAAGTACTTCTTGTTGCAGTGATGCCACTGCTGCTTCGCACGGTGATAGCGCCCACCGGCCACCAATACATGTAAGTGGGGATGCAGGTTACGCTGGCGGCTATGGGTATGCAGTACGGCGGTAAACCCTAATTCCCCCTGGTTCTGGCGTTTGGCAAAGTCCTTTAACAGGCTTGATACCACCTTGAACATGATTTGGTATAAGGCTTTAGGCTGCACGCGGGCTAAAGCCCTTAGCTCATGAGGCAGGGTGAAGGTCACCATAAAGTAAGTCGTGGGTAGCAGCTTGTGTTGTTGGCGAGTTAACCAGCCAGTGGTGCAATGGTGTTGGCACTGCGGGCAATGCCTATGGCCGCAAGACAGCGTCAATTGGTCTTGATGCGGGCAATGTTCACACTGCCAAAGGCTGTGACCTTGTTGCTCAGTTTTACAACGCAGCATGGCATACATTGCCCGTTTAGCATCCGCCCTTAAAAGCGGTGCAAGCTCGGCCTCATGTTGGTGAAGTAAATCAATAAAGGTGCTCATGGTTACGGCCACATGAGTGTGAGAGAGTCAGTGAGTTTATTCACTGCCTTTACGGCATCTAATTGCTTCACTTGGGTCAACTGGGTATAACGTGCAGTGGTATTTAAACTGGCGTGTCCCAGCAAGTGTTGCAAGGAGCGTAAATCCAAGCCTTGTTCAAGCAGATGGGTGGCATAACAATGGCGCAGCGAATGCGGGCTAATAGGTTTATGAATACCGCAATCGCGCAATACCCGCTTCAAGGCTTTTTGTACGCCGCCTTTATCCATAGGCACATCCACCTGTTTACCTTGGCGTGGAAACAGCAGACGAGCATGGCGATGGCTTTGCCAATGGTGACGTAAAACCTGAAGGGTGCGACGCGGCATGGGCACGAAGCGGTCTTTGCCGCCTTTAGCATCCCGCACATGGATTTGCATGGCCTGACTATCAATATCATGAATACTTAAGTGTAAGCCCTCGCTCAATCGCAGCCCCATGGAATACAACACCAAGAAGAAGACTTGATAGCGCGGTTGCGACGTCATGCTTATCACTAAGCCGACTTGCGCAGGGCTTAAGATATCGGGTAAGCGCTTCACTTGAGGAGGCTTCACAATGTTTAGCCACTGCCATTGTTTCTCGAGGGTGTAGCGATAAAAAAATTGCAAGCCATTGCGGTCTAGCTTCACGGTGCTCCAAGAATGGCTGCGAATCAGTTGAGCAAAATAGGCCTTTAAATCAGCGGTGCTTAAGGTATCGGGGGAGCGGTCAAAGTGGGCAGAAATCCGACGTACCGCACGCGAGTACGCATCAATGGTGGCTGGTCGTTTCCCTTGTAAGGTTAAATTGGTAAGGTGTTGTTTATATAAAACATGATAACGATGTTGTTGGGTAGGGTTCATGCTGCATACTCCGGTTCATCACGACCGATTGGCCGTGTCACATTGAGTATGAGATATCAGGTGCTATGCACTCTGCCGCAGAGCGGCTTCGTTCAACAAGTTAATCAACTGGACGTATTACGGTTGTCATCATTTTTGCAAAAGAAAAAGACGCAAAAATAACACCAACCTACACGCCAGTTATTAAGGCGTTATGAGGCAAAGTTAACATGGAGATTCGTTTGAATTTGGAAGAGACCGTAGTCTCAGCAGTAAAAGACTTTGCAATATCTATTAACTCTAGTAGTAAAGTTGTTGCTGATATGTCACGTCTTATAAATGCAACTTCTAGTTTGCCCTTATCCAACTTTGATTATTGGGAAAGATTAATTCGTAGTGAGTTTTCTTCAGCAATGGAAACTTCAACGCAACCAAAGTGGAAAATTTGGTTAAACTCTGCACCATTTTTGACGTGGGTTGACTTGTGTAATTGGGATGGTTACAAACGAGAAAAGGCATTACGTACTTTATCAAGTGGCGCTCCAAATAGCTTTTTCTTTACCTTAACTCTCCGTAGGTTAAATGACTGGGTTCCAGAAGTCAGAAAAGCAGCCAGAGAAAAACTACCTCACATAGCAAAACTCACAGATCCTATCCATGTCGCTGAGTCTTTATGTCTGGTCTTATCAAACTGGAATTCTTGGGGGCGAATAGAAGCATCTGATAAAGTGGCTTTGCTTGACATTATTTCCCAAGAAGAGGTTGCGAATGCAATTAAATCAAAAATCATATTTGATGTCTCTGGACCTTTAACTACTATACTCGCTCAAATTGGGCGAACCTCTGTACTTGACGAAAGCTTAAATGAAATCGCTAATGCTTCAGTCCAGCCTGCTGTTCGTGCTAAAGCGTATAGGTGTCAATTTGAAGGTAAAATGACCTGGTTTGAAGGAAGGAAGTGGGAGTGGACTGATATTAGGTATTGTGAAGGCCGTATGATGCCAATTATTTCAGAGAGAGAGTTATCCGTAAGTTTTGAATTTTTGAGTGTATTGAAAAATGCATCTGTTGATCGTTCTTCTATAGTGAGGAGAATTGCTGCTGAAATGCTCATAAAAGAATTAGATAACCTAGGTGATTACTCATTGAAACTTGCAAATATCTTTTCCTCGGATTCATCAAGTACAGTTTCTGAACGGGGAATATTTGCATTAAAAAAACTAAAAGAAAAACAAGTGTAAAGCCTCATAATCGGGTAGCCGGAGGTATCTAGCCTCCAGCCCCCACAACACCCTGCATGCGGCTCCGCACAGGGCGTTTCACTTAGAATAGTGAAGCTTTATCCATCCATCTCGTAGCGCAAATAGACCTTGGGATTTCAAGTAAGCATTCGATAATGCTTGTTGGATCCCCGGTGTTTTCGAGCTCCTCCATGGGCCTTTACTGGTGATACCACACGCCACTGCGGCTTGAACATGTACCCCTCGGCGCATGAGATTCCTCACTTTGGTTCTCGGTTTTCGCCATTGTCGCCAATAGGCCATTCGTACTCTGCGTCTTACCCAATGATCAAGATCGACACACAGTTGATAGCAATTCGCGATCCCAAAGTAGTTTATCCAGCCTCGGAGATATTGGCTCACTTTAGCGAGCTGGTAAGTCATCGAGACGCCCCAGTTTCGGTTGGTGAGGCGCTTTAGCTGTTGTTTAAACCGGTGTAGCGTTTTGGCATGGATTTGCAGCCGTCCCGCTGAAAGTAAACCCTAAGAACTTACTCTTCGCCGTTTTAACCACCTGACTTTTGGCTGTATTAACCACAAGTTTTAAGCGCCGTTGCAAGAAGCTACTAATGCTCGTAAGCACTCGTTCACCCGCACGCTGACTTCTCAGCAAAATGGTAAAATCATCGGCGTAACGAGCAAACTTATGCCCTCGCTTTTCCAGCTCTTTGTCCAATGGATCGAGCATGATATTGGCCAGCAAGGGCGATAATGGTCCGCCTTGTGGTACACCTTCTCGAGTTTGCTGATAGCACTGGTTATGGATAAAACCCGCTCTTAAGTAGTGTCCAATCAGCTTAAGTAAGCGCTTATCTTGCATTCGGTGACCCAGTTTACTCATCAATAAGTCATGATTAACTCGGTCAAAGAATTTAGATAAATCCACATCTACCGCAAAACGTCGGCCTTGCTTGATGATGCTTTGCACTTGTTTCACCGCTTGTTGCCCATTCTTGTTTGGTCTAAATCCAAAGCTGTTCGCTGAGAAGCTAGGGTCAAAGATAGGCGTTAGCACTTGGGCAATGGCTTGCTGGATGACACGGTCGAGCACGGTTGGGATCCCCAGTAGGCGCTTCCCGCCATCGGGTTTATCTATCTCCACACGGCGTACCGGTTTAGGTTGATACTGGCCGTAGCGCAGTTCCGCCGCCACCTGTTTCCAGTGTGCTTTTGCCCAAGCAGGGAAGGCGTCAATGGACATGTTATCTACGCCAGCCGCCCCTTTATTGGCTCGAACACGCTGCCACGCACGCAGAATATTTTCACGTTGTAGCATGTGTTCAAATAGATGTTGGCTAAAGGCTGGCTGCGGGTTAATACGCTGAATCGCATCTACGCCGGTCGGCGAATGGGTGTTCAAGTTTAACAAGGCTCCTCCTTTATTCTAAGTGTTCAGGCCTTCACCGTGTCCCAACCATTACGATGGGCGTTGGGCTACTATGCCGTCTGCTGACTTCTACTTAATCACCAATTGAGTTGCCCCAACTAGCGCTATCGTTGTTCATCGAGTTTGCTCACTTAAGTTGATGAGGCTTAAGTGCCGGGCCTGTTGAACTAGCGGCCAAGCTAGTGAGTTAAACGATCGCTTGTTAAGCAGATCTCCCCACTCTTTGTTTATAAGAAGTAGAACATGCACTTTCTCTTTCTCTGCACTGCTGCATCATTTACGGTGGCCGTTAGATCACATGGCTTCGTTGTCTTGTGCCAACTCGCCTCCAGCCTACGCCTCATATGATGTTCTTGTTCATCAGCTCGCAGGTTTGCGTCCGGCTTCCTTCAGACATTCCCTCGCAGTTATGCCCTTGCCATTCGCTAGTAGTTAGCGTTTAATAATCAAAGTGTTATTAAACGGTGACCTTCCTACAGAGGACTTTCACCTCATTAGTTCATGCCCATGCTGGGCGTACACAAGTCACTCAAAAGGACAAAAAAACAGTTGGTTTTTGCTCCTGCGTCGCTTATTTTAACCAACTATTTTTTGCCTCTTAGTGAGGCGTTATGGTTCAAGGAGTATGAAGTGAAAGAAGTGTTCCCAATAATGTTCGGAGTCTTATTTTGCTCGGTATTTGTCTGGTTTTTCCTTTGCTACCGACTATTCAAAATATTAGAAACTAGGCATCCCGAAAAATATGAATCTATGGGTAAACCAAGCCTCATCATGAATAATTCACTTTCTAGCAATATTACGTTCATGAAGTTTATCTTTAAAAGAGAGTGGCGAGAGCTAAATGACTCAGGGCTGGCAACGTTGGGCAAATTTATGTTGGTTTTCTTTGCCATCTACATTGTTGGTTTTCTAACATTATTATTTTCGGTGCCACTAGGCTATGCACCATAATCGGGTAGCCGGAGGTATCTAACCTCCAGCCCCCACAACACCCTGCATGCGGCGCCGCACAGGGCGTTTCCTGAAAACGGTTAAAATACAACGGCCGATTAGCTCCTTTGCATTCCAATGATGGCTTCTGTTTTTTTGCGCCACCGTTCCTAAGTCCGGTCGGATACGGAGACAATGAGCTGCACAGGCTCCTCATTGATTTTCAGGTTCAAGCCTTCACCATGTCCCAACCATTACACAATAGAACGGCATTGGGACTTTTTATCTAAAAAAACGCCGTCTGCTGATATCGCCATGGAGTGAGTTAAACGATCGCTTGCTAAGCAGATCTCCCACTCTTTGTTTATAAGAAGTAGAACATGCACTTTCTCTTTTTTCTGCGCTGCTGCATCATTTACGGTGGCTGTTAGATCACATGGCTTCGTTGTCTTGTGCCAACTCGCCTCCAGCCTACGCCTCATATGATGTTCTTGTTCATCAGCTCGCCCTCTCTTTAGATAAAAAGGCGTCCGGCTTCCTTCAGACATTCCCTCGCGGCAATGCCCTTGCCATTCGCTAGTAGTTAGCGTTTAATAATCAAAATATTATTAAACGGTGACCTTCCTACAGAGGACTTTCACCTCATTAGTTCATGCCCATGCTGGGCGTACACAAGCAATTTAAGAGTGATTCAGCACGCTTGGCATTTTTGGTTTGGGTTGAATTCAGTGTTTACGTTAGTCAAATTGAGTTCTGCGGCAGCGTGCTTCACACCTTAATCGGGCGTTGATGCCTAAAGGAAGAATCGTGGAAATAACCGAAGAAAATAAACTAGAAGAGATTTTAAGGTTAGCTGCTGACGAGCCAGCCCATCGGCCACAATTCTGTGAAGTACTACTAAGCTCACAGATATTTGTGCTTGGTACAACTGGAATGTCGGGCTCGGACGGAGAAGTGAATCCCGAAGCGGTTGATAAAATTCAAATACAGCATTGGGAAAAGGCAGATGGCTCACCTGTAATTCCGTTCTTTTCCTCGCTAGAAGTGTTGCAAAAATCAATCAATAGCGAAGAATCATATTTGGCCCTACCAGTACGCTCTTTGTTTGAAATGACTCAAGGAGCTACGCTATTTCTTAACCCCAAATCAGATTACGGAAAAGAGTTTGTTCCTGAAGAAGTGGCACACTTGTTATCTATAGGCATAAGTCAGGCTCCTTCTCAGAGAATGGTAGAGAAAGAAACTAAGGTTCTGCTGGGGCAGCCTTCTAATTACCCGTCAAAAATGGTTGACTCACTTACCCAGCTATTGGCAAAACATAGCAATGTTAGAAAAGCTTATCTAGCACTCATGCATGACACATCTATTGACGAGAAACCACATCTAATAGTTGGTATAGAGGCAGATGGTGATATTGAAAAGATTATGAGAGAAGCAGGCAACGTAGCTGGCGATACCGCGCCCAAAGGCGAGCCTGTTGATCTCTACAGAGTCAATGAAAATGATTCTGGTCTTAGCCAATACTTTATAAATCAAACTAAGCCATTCTACGAAAAAAAATGGAGCTTAAAGCTCAAATCGTGGTTTGGTGTAAGCAAGGCATAAAAAGTTACTGCACTCGGACACATACTGCTACGCTTCGTTTTTGTGTCGGTGAGCAAAGCGTTAACTGGCAAGGACTAAAATGGAAGTTTCTCTAGTAAAAATTGGAGCAAAATCTCGTCATATTCTTGAGAGTCTGTTCCCATATTATATTTATGATATGTCTGAGCATATGGGCTGGTCTCCGAATGAGAATGGTCACTTTACGTTTAATAAAAGCAGCTTGGATGTATATTGGAAGCAGGAAGATCATGTTCCATACTTTATTTACGCTGATACTGAGTTAGCTGGTTTTGTTCTGGTTCGAAAGTACCCAACTAACAGGCAATTTTACGATGTTGAGCAGTTCTTTGTACTACGAAAGTTCAAGGGAAAAGGTGTCGGAAAACAAGCTCTGAAATTGGTGACAGCGCAGTTTTCAGGTCAATGGCAAATCCGAGTGCTAATTGGCAATGAAGCCGCTCTAAAGTTTTGGCAGTCTGCAATTTTTGGTTTAGTTGGGGGAAATTACACACTGTCTGAGCAAGTTGATATTGATTTACTTATGCACTTTCTCACGTTTGAAGTTTAGCCAGTTAATCGGGTAGCCGGAGGTATCTAGGCTCCCTCCCACAACACCCTGCATGCGGCTTCGCACAGGGCGCTTCCTGAAAATGTTTAAAATACAACGGCCGATTAGCGCCTTTGCATTCCAATGACGGCTGCTGATTGATTTTCAGGTTCAGGCCTTACCAATTGAATAAGTGAATGCTCTAGCAAGCTTTTGTCCAAAAGTGTGTTTGGGGGGCGGCAGATATACGAAATGCACTATGCCATACTATGGTTCCATTTTATGTCAAACTATGGTTCAAATTTTGGATTTGCATTAGATGTAACGCAGGTCCTTATGTCACTTTATAGTTCCAGCGACAGTTGTTACGGGGCTTTTTTATTGCTGAGGTTTTTAGTAATGGCTAAATTAATCGGTTGTCGTTATCGGGAGCTGGTGGCACTTTTTGGCAGTAGAGCATGTCTATTAAGCGTTGTTCCTAAAGATGATGAGTGTTAGGAAAATATTAAACGCTACTATATGCTTTCAATTTTTTACGAAAATAATTTGAGTTAGAGTGGCGTTGTTGAGCATTTTCAAAGGTGTAATGCAGTTATCTCGGGTTCTTACCTTTTTTATTCAGTGACCTGACCGACAGGCATGCCTAACTTGGTGTCATTTTTGTTCGGTTTCTGCAACGGCAAGGGCCGTTTATATTCTGTTTCTTTTATTTCTTATTTCCACAAGCCATTGGATCCTTTGCTCATAATGTGAGAGTGAGTCTCTTCTCTATCTTTCTGACCTTAATGGAACATCCGTTGCATTGGTTAAACGCTAAAAAGTAAACAAGGAATTTCTGCTTGGAATGAACTATTAACTATATAGGGAAGAGCTGGTGTCTATACCAATTCGTACCAGCGCGAACGATAAACAATGCAAATAAAAAAAGAGATATGCTCATGAAATATCACTTGTTGGTCATTGCTGTGGTGAGTGTTCTACTGACAAGCGCTGGAGTTGCACACGCGCAACAAGTCGTTATTTCGACCTTCTTGGGTGAAAATGCCACTAAAATCGTTGCCGAGAAAGTGATGATGGAGGCCTACAGGCGAATTGGTATCACAATGGTGTTACGACCACTCCCCGGCGATCGAGCCCTTCGGAGCGCGAATGATGGTAATGTGGATGGAGAGCTGTTCCGCAAGGCAGGGATAGAGCACTTATATCCCAATCTACTCAGGCTCCCAGTTCCCATCTCGGTGACTGATTTTGTGGCGATTACAAAAGACAAGCGATTCCTGGTCGACGGCTGGAAAAGCCTCCTCCCTTACCGAGTGGGTTATTTACGTGGGATCAAGTTGATTGAAGTAAACCTTGTTGAAGGGACAATATCGGAAGCAGTGAAGACATATAGGCAAGCCTTTGGGAAACTTGAGTCTGGAAGGAGTGATGTCGTGGTGACATCACGCGCTACAGGATTGATGACACTGAAAGAATTAGGGCTGACAGGGTTGGTTATTTTGGAGCCAACGTTAGTTTCAATTCAATCGTTTCATTACCTTCACGTCAAGAATAAACACTTGGTCGCTCCCCTCACAGCCGCGTTGCAACAGATGGAAAAAGAGGGAATCATTCGTAACATTCAAGAACAAGCCCAAGCCTTCCAACATTAGCTTATGCGAGGCGTTAACCCTCATAGGAGTCGCATAAAATTATTATTCATTGCACTTAACTTCACAGGAAACAAAAACATTCAAAGCATGGGCTGGCTGGTGCTCACGAGGGGCCAGCGCCTGCGGGGGCTCTGCGTAGGTCACCGAGCATGCAAAATTGATCCACTTGGTATTATCCAAAATATTTGGACTATATAGATTGGTATTCAGTAAATCAGGAACTTCAATGGACGAGTTTTCTAGACAGCTTACTATTTGGGATATGTGGAGCGAAAATAATCGAAGAGTGGTTGCTCCTCTTCTGTAGACACTTCTTTCAAATAGCCATTTAGTGTATCAAATGCTAGCTGTCTTACCTTTGCATACCATTAATTGTATCTGTTAGGTGTGATTTAGTTCAAAATGTTATAGTATAACATTTTTATATTCTTCCATTGTATTTATCGTGTTTAATTTCAGCAAGTTCCAACTCAATAAATTGCTATTACTCGTGATGCTCATACTCCCTATTGGGCTGAGTAGTCTTTCACTTGTCCATGCAATGGAGGTGGACCATGATGTTCATGAAAATCACCAGTGTGAAATTTATGATGCGATACAGAATGCCTTAAGCTGCACTATCGATTCAGAGCCTTGTTTAGATAGTGGCCAATGTTTCCTTCGGTTTAATACCTTGGAGGCAGTGGTTTGTTATAAAGAGCTTCCACGAACTCGTTCCCCACCACCATCGGCCTAACTTTTTCTCACTCGAGAACACTTAAAAAATATTCATTTATATAGCGTTAAATTAAACACGTTAGGACTTGTTATGACCGAAATATCTTATGTACGACACAAGAAACGTAAACTTGGCCTTTTGTCTGCCATGCTTATTGTCGCAGCAATCATTGCCATCACTACATTTACCAGCTCTGAAAAATCAGCAGAGTTAATGGTAGCCAATAAAACTAATACCTTGTCGATTAGTGGCCCTTGGGAGATCTCTAGCTTAGATCCTTCTAAACAAGGCTACATTTTAACGCGTCTGCAAGTGATTGAAACGCTGCTCAATGTGGACGCTCAAGGCACTCTTACAGCTGGTTTGGCAACACACTGGCAAAGAAGTGATGATGGTTTGAGCTGGCAGTTTGTTCTGCGTAAAGGCGTGAAATTTCACGACGGAAGCGAACTCGACGCGCAAGCCGTGGTGCGCTCTCTTCGTTATGCACAGCAGAAGCACGGCAGTTTGAATAAAGCTCAAGTGACGCATATTAGCGCAGTGAAAAGTAACGAAGTCAAAATTGACTTAGCCAAGCCTTATGCCGCCTTTGCTGCTTTGCTCACCAACTACTCCAATGCCATTTTATCTGAAAAATCTTACAAGCCTGATGGGACGATTGATGCGCTTTATGGCTCAGGTCCCTATCAAATGGAGAGCTTTTCACCACCTCATAAACTGATGGTGAAAAAATTTGCTGGGTATTGGGGGCAGAAGGCACAGATCAGTTTTGTAAGCTACTTAACGGGTCATCGTGCGGAGAGCAGAATTTTGCAAGCAAAATCGGGAGAAGCCGATATTGTGTTCACTTTAGACCCTTCGATGCTTAGTCAACTTGAAGGCAGTGGTGAAGTTAAGGTTCATCATAACCTGATCCCACGAACCATGTTTGTGAAGCTCAATGCAGGCCATCCATTCCTGCGGGATCCGAAGGCTCGCCAAGCGTTGAGCATGGCGCTGGATCGAGCTGCAATTGCTAAAAATGTACTGCATGCAGAAGGTTCAGAGACTGCGCAGCTGATGCCCAGCTCGATGTCACAGTGGTTTATTCAAGGTATTGATAACAATCCATACCATTTAGAGCAAGCACAGGCGATATTGGCAAAATTGGGCTGGCAACGGAATGAGTCAGGCTTATTAGAGCGTGCTGGTCAGCTATTTAAACTAACCATGATGACTTACGCAGATCGCCCAGAGTTAGCCTTGGTTGCCACCGTGATCCAGGCGCAATGGGCCAAATTGGGGGTCGCGCTTAAGGTCGATGTGACCAACTCCAGCATGATCCCCGCAGGCCATACGGATGGCTCCTTAGCAATGGCGCTTATCGCACGTAACTTCGGTTTTAGTGCCGATCCGCTACCGATTATCAGTAGTGACTTTGCCAATGGAGGGGGAGATTGGGGAACCATGAATTGGAGTAACCCAGGTGTAGACCGCGCGATTGCTAAGCTGCTTGAATCAAATGACGCTGAGCAATCATTTGAGCTGAGTCAGAAGGTTGCGCAAGAAATCTATCAAGATGCACCGGTGTTACCCATTTCAAGCTACAGCCAATATACATCGGTTAATACACGAGTGAAGCACTTTAAGTTTGACCCTTTTGAGCGCAATTATTTTATTAATCAGATGTACTTCGAGCAATAGGGAAGCAAGTCATGTTGTGGGATCTAGCTAAGAAGCGCTTATATCAATTGATCTTGGTTGCTTGGGGGGTCGGTACACTGACCTTTATTTTAATGCGCAGTTTACCGGGAGACATGGCCTATCGAATTGCGGCCAGCCGTTACGGGCAAGATAATGTTGATTCAGCGGCCGCAGAACTTGTTCGCCAAGAATTGAATCTGGATCAAGCTTGGTTTGGTCAGTACCTCAGTTGGTTATCAGACCTTATGCAGTTCAACTTAGGCAATTCACTGGTGAGTGGCTTGCCTGTGAGTGAAACGGTACTGCATCAATTGGGTCACTCATTACTGCTTGCTGGTTTTGGCATTGCATTATCAGTGGCGATTGCGCTGCCTTTAGGCACTTTAACCGCCAAGGAAGTATTCGCGAAAAAGCGCGGTGTATTGAATTTATTGGTGGTGTGGTTCTCTACTTTCACTCGTGCGATGCCAGTATTTGTATTGGGCCTGATCCTGCTTCTGTTGTTGGCGATTGAATGGCCCTTATTACCGGTTGCTGGTTTTGGTACTTGGCGACACCTTGTTCTGCCAAGTCTTACCTTGGCGATCAGCTTGGCCGCCGTATCAAATCGAGTGGTTCACCGCAGTGTTGGTCAGGTGCTTGGTTCGGCTTTTTATCAGTTCTCTCGGGTAAAGGGTTTAAGCGAAGGGCAAACCTTTTTCCGCCATGGGGTGAGAAATATGGCGCTGCCAATTGTTGCCTTTATCGGTATTCAGTTAGTGAGTGTGATCGAAGGGATTGTGATGATCGAATCTCTGTTCTCTTGGCCCGGAATTGGGCATGGACTTGCGCATGCAATCTTTGCTCGAGATATACCGCTTATCCAAGGTTGTGCGCTGACAATGGGTGTTCTGTTTGTTGTACTAAACAGCCTGATTGATGTGCTGTGTTATTGGATTGATCCCAGAGGCTTACAAGAAAAATGATGAAGCAATTTAATATCAATCAAAAGATTGGCTTAATGATATTACTGGGCTTGTTTATTTTCTCGATACTGGTGGGGGGCTTATCTCCCTATAGTATTGATGAACAAAACCTCTCCAGTCGTTTACTCTATCCTAATGCTGAGCATTGGTTGGGCACCGATCATTTTGGCAGAGACATGATGACGCGTTTAGCCAGTGCGATTGGTCTGTCATTCACGCTGGGGCTGCTGTGTGTCTTTAGCGCTTCAATTTTGGGGGTAACACTGGGGGTTTGCGCCGCTTGGGCGGGGGGACGTATTGAACAAGGCCTGGATATTTTAGTGAATATCTTGCTGGCTCTACCTGGCTTGGTACTTGTGTTATTGCTGTCCGCGATAGCTCCGGGTTCGTTTTTGGTGATGTACCTTGCCATCTCATTGGTTCAATGGCTTGAGTACTATCGCGTGACACGGGCCATTACTCGAACCTTAATAGATAGCCCGCAAAGACAAGTATCGGTCATGATGGGCTTTGGTAAGTGGTATCAGTTTAAGCGCCATATCTGGCCTGCAGTTGCACCTTCGGTCTCGACGATGGCGGCCTTTGGGGGAGCCAACGCGATCTTAATGATGGCATCACTTGGTTTTGTGGCTGTTGGGATTCAGCCCCCACTAGCAGAACTGGGGTTGATGAGTGTTGAGTTATTCCCATTCTATATTGAAGCGCCGTGGATATTGGCTCAACCGCTGCTGGTGGTCGCTCTATTGGTGCTAGGTTTTCATTTATTGGCAGGAGCGAGTCGTGAACCTCTTAATTCAGCTGACTGATCTTTCGATTAAAACAAAACAGCTAGAGCTGCTGCAGCCCTTGTCATTTAAGCTATATCAAGACAAACCGGTGACGATTCTGGGTCAAACTGGCTCAGGTAAAAGTTTATTAGCTCAAGCCATTGTTGGTTTACTCCCCAGTGAATTGTCACAGCAAGGTCAGGTTGAGGTCTTCGGTCAAACTCACGACCGCAAGTCGCTGATAAGCTTATGGGGGAGGGAGGTGATTATGCTGCCTCAAGAACCGTGGCGTGCCCTCGATCCTTTAATGCCAGCTTACCAGCAAGTGTCAGAGGTGTACCAGTGCTTACATGATTTAGATGAAGAGGCTGCATTTTATCGCGCGCTAAAAGATTTAGAGCGAGTTGGCCTAAAAAGCAGTGCCTTAAAACGGCCAGGACAACTCTCTGGTGGTATGGCACAGCGCTTAGCTGTGACCTCTGCAACGGCGGGAGGCGCAAAACTTGTTTTGGCCGATGAGCCGACCAAGGGGCTTGATGTTAGTCGTCGAGATGACATTATTCAAGTCCTGATGAACAGTGCCCAAGGTGGCGGTTTGCTTACCATCACTCATGATATTGAAGTTGCTCGTCAGATTGGCGGGGACATTATTGTGATGAAGGAAGGGGTGGTGGTTGAGCAGGGAAGTGCGCAACAAATCTTAAATCATCCACAGCATGCATACACCCAATTACTGATTGCGGCAGATCCTCGTCATTGGAAAGCGCGTGACTACCCGATGATTGAGAAGAAGCCAGTACTTGAAGCGAAGCGTTTAGCGATCGGTCGCAATGGCCTTGCGCTGTCAAATGGGATCAACTTTACCATTCACTCTGGAGAGGTGGTGGGCGTGGTGGGTGATAGTGGCTGTGGCAAGAGCACCTTAGGTGATACTTTGCTGGGCTTGCTAAAGCCGATTGAAGGTTCGGTCAAGCGCTTGAGTGAAGAGGCTAAACCTTATCAATGGTTGAAGCTGTTTCAAGATCCTCCCGCTGCATTGACTTGCAGTGTCACGCTTGGGGTGTTGTTGGAAGACTTGGTTAAACTTCATCAGATTGAGCGCCAGCGAGTTGCGATTTTAATGAGTAAATTAAACTTAGCGCCAGAGCTTTTAGAGCGCCGCAGCACGGAAGTTTCCGGGGGAGAGCTGCAGCGTTTTGCCATTTTGCGCGCAATGCTGCTCGAGCCGGTATTCTTGTTTGCGGATGAGCCGACGTCTCGTCTTGATCCGATCATTGCCAAGGAGGTGATTGAACTATTGGTTGATTTAGCGAAAGAGCAAGGTTGTGCGCTGTTATTCGTTAGTCATGACCCCTATCTGATTGAAAAGCGCTGCGATACGGTGCTGCGTTTGTAAACGACTGGAAGAGCTGTGCTCAGAGTCGAGGTGATTTAGGCGGGCGCTTCAATCATCTCGACTTCACATCGGCTCTGCTGAATTAGGACTTTTAGTTCACCAGCAGGGAGCATCGAAGAGTCATTCATGTGTGAGTGCTGACTTGCATCGGGCGATAGTTTTGAATTCAAGTCGGTAAGTTCTATCTGTCACTCATTGTCAATTGGGGCACTCTCGGTGCCCCAACTTAAGTACATGCCGCGCCAATTTTTGTCATCCTTTCAAGCTCATCGTGAAACCGCCAGTGACACGACAATACACTAACTAAGCATTGCCGATTTTAATGCTGCAAAACATGTGAATCTTGCTATTGCAGTCTTTAGGGGCGACCAGAGCCTGGCACGTCATGGCCTTTAGGACCAGCGCCGTGGTCGCGCATGTTTAAACTGCGGTCCCGTTCTCCAGCATCACCAGAGCACCGACGATGAGTGCATGCATCCCGCGAATCAGTTCTTGCTCCATTTCGCTTTCTTCTGCATCGCGGTCTGCATTCTCGATAGGTTCTCGATCGGCGACCGAATATACCGTGTCCGACACCGCGATGCAGTGAAATGCCACCGTGGCGAGCAGCCAGCGAGCCTGTTCCTTTGAAAGATCATAGCTGCCTGCGATGTGGTTTTGGTGCTCATCGATCTTTGTGATCATGGGTTGAGTAGCCGCCAACCGACGGAACACATAGGGTGCCAGCCCAGGATATGCCTTGATGAACTTTCGGATTGATGCGGCAAACGCGATCAGATAGTCCTTCAGTTCTTCGGGCTGTTTGTTGTCGGGTTGTGGGATTTGCCAGCGACTGAATATCTCCTCGGCGACCAGCGATTTGAGCGCTTCTAAACTCGGCAGGTGCTTGTACAGCGCCATATGACTCACCCCCAGGGCGGCCGCAACACCGACAAAAGTGATGTTTGGCAGGCCTATTTCAATGCCGACCTCGGCAATTCGTTGGCGTGTGATGGTTGGTGGGCGTCCCCGCGTGGCACGCTGTTGTGGTGATTTCATCTCTGCTCCTCGGTCGTAGCGGCAGCTACGATCTCATTCTAACCCATTTTTTAGCTATTTAGTTTAGTGGTTGCAACTAATTCGATAATTAGTTTATAGTAATGAAACTAATTATCATTCGTATGTAGTTGGTGTGCCGATCAAGATAAGGTTTTTTGTTACAAAACCGCTTGCTGGCTAGAACAAAACGCCTGTTGATGGCGCGTCTTTTTAGCTCGAATCACGGGCTTGTTTGGTTTTTATTTATTGTATTTATTGGAGTTTTATTTCTTGAGCACGAATAAGGTAGCTGTAGTCAAGACCAAAGAACCGAGTCCAATCAGCCAAGTATTGAGCCCCATTCGTGGACAATTGGCCGTGGCCGCGATACTCGCTGGCGTGGGCAGCATGCTGACGTTGGTGCCGCTGGCTGGTATCGCGAATATCGCTAAGATCGTCCTTGGCGATGAGCATCTCGCGGCAGCTGGACAAGCGCAGGACGACATTTGGTGGACGCTTAGCATCAGCGTGCTCTGCATGTTTGTCGGTATGGCGCTGCTGTTTGCTGCTGAGCTCAGCGCCCATCTGGCCGACAATCGCATTACCTATCACTTGCGTCTTGCCACCGTCGATCGTTTGACACGGGTGCCGCTGGGCTGGTTTACAGGCCGAGCGTCGGGCGAGGTTAAGCAGGCGATGCAAGACGACATCGCTACGCTACACAGCTTGAGCGCACACTTTTTCACTGCTGTTGGGCGTGCCGTAGGCGCCATTTTAATTTCGCTTATCTATCTGTTGGCACTGGATTGGCGGATGGCCATCGCCGCACTGTTGCCGTTTCCGGGCTTCTTCTTATTCTTGCATTTCGCCATGAAAACCGGTGGTGCCAACATGCAGCAGTTCGTCGCTCGACTGGCACGGATCAATGCCGCGACGGTCGAGTTTGTGAATGGTATTCCTGTGGTGAAAGCATTCGGCGCAGCTGGTAAGGCGCACGCCGGTTATCGAGAGGCCGTGGATGCCTTCGCCGATGCCTTCGTTCGTTTCACCCGTCCGCTGGTCGCAGCGATGGCTCATGCTCATGCGATGATCGCCCCAGTAACGGTGTTGGGCATTGTGTTGGCCTTTGGTGCGGTGTTTGTGAGCCTTGGCTGGCTTGAACCGGTAGAGGTGCTGCCGTTTGCCTTAGTGGCACCGGGGATCTGCGCGCCGCTGCTGCTATTACACACCTTGCTGCACGATCTTGGCAGCGCCACGGGGGCTGCGCAGCGGGTGCTGGCATTGCTAGAAACGCCGGTGCTGGAAACGCTGGAACCGGACCAGCAGCAGCTCCCGACCAGTCATCAAGTTTGCTTCGAGAAAGTCAGCTATTGCTATGGGGAGAACTCTCAGGCTTTGACGAATCTCAGTTTTACGCTGGAGCCGGGCACTGTCACGGCGATTGTTGGCCCCTCGGGCGCGGGTAAATCGACTCTGGCGCGCTTACTGCTCCGCTTTTTTGACCCGAGCGAGGGACGGATCACCCTTGGCGGTGTGGACTTACGGCACATCGAGACTTCGCAACTCTATCGCCGCATTGGCTTTGTGTTACAGGAGGTGAACCTGATCCATGCCAGCGTGCGCGATAACATTGCGCTGGGGCGGCCAGCGGCCAGTCAACAGGAAGTTGAACACGCGGCGCGGGCCGCCAACATCCATAAGCGTATTCTCGCTTTGCCGCGTGGCTACGACTCGGTCGTGGGTGAGGATGCTCAGCTTTCCGGGGGGGAGTGCCAACGGCTCAGCATTGCCCGCGCCGTGCTACTCGATCCACCGCTGTTGGTGCTCGACGAAGCAACGGCGGCGGCTGATGCCAGTAACGAAGTGGCGATCCAAAGTGCGCTGTCACGCTTCGCGCAGGGCCGTAGCTTACTGGTCATCGCACACCGGCTCGACACCGTGATGCACGCCGATCGGATTTTGGTACTCGAAGACGGCGCGATTACCGAACAAGGCACCCATCAGCAGCTACTCGCGCAGGATGGATGCTATGCGCGGTTATGGGCTAAAGGCGATTACCAAGGGTCAGCAGTATCGGAGGCGCAGCCATGTTAAAGACATTGATTGAGTTGTTGGGCGAGGATGCTCTGGTATTGCGGCGCTACATTTGGATGGCGGTTATTTATGGCGTGCTCTGCGGGTTGACCATGACCGCATTGGTGCCGGTGCTGCTCCACCTGTTGGGCGGCGATGTGCCGCAGATGGTGCCATGGTTAATCGTGCTACTGAGCTGCTTAGTTATTTGCTGGGTCTTGCGGCGCTACGTGGAGCAAGCTGGTGTTCGAGTGGGGGTGGCCATCTTGCGGGGGGCACGCCATCGCCTCGGTAACCATGTGGCAGAATTGCCAGTCGGCTGGTTCTCGCCACAGAATACGGCTCGACTTAGTCACGTTGTTACGCAAGGGATGATGGCCGTGGCTCAGCTTCCGGCACATGTGTTCACCCCAGTCATTGCTGGCGTGGTTACGCCGATGGTGCTGGTGGTCGCTTTGTTTATGCTGCACTGGCCATTGGGCTTGATTGCGTTGTTGGCCTTGCCACTACTGACGGGAGTGCTTGCCCTCACCGCGAAGCTCTCGCGCCGCGCCGATGATGCCTTTCATCGACATTTTGCCGATGCGAGCCAGCGGGTGGTGGAATTTGCTCAAGCTCAGTCTGTGTTACGTGCCTTTAACGGTGAAGGTGGTGGCATGCGCTTGCTGGAGCAAGCGCTAGAGAAGCAACGCCAATCGGCAGCGCGATTGATCTGGCTGTCGGCCGGGTCAACGGTCCTTAATACTTGGGCCGTGCAGGCGGTGTTTGCCGGCTTACTGCTCGCAGCATCGTGGTGGTTGAATAGACACCTTGAGGGAGGCATGGCAACCAGCAGTATCGCTGCGGTCATCGTCGCCCTGTTGCTGGTCAGCCGCTTTATCGACTCGCTGCTGGAAGTGGCCAGTTATAGCGAGGTGTTGCGAAGCGCGCGTGGCCAGCTGGATACGATTGGTGAGTTGTTTGCGGTTGAAGCCTTACCGCAGCCTCACATATCGCAGACACCGCGCGATGCCTCGGTGGAACTGCGAGCAGTACATTTCTGTTATGCGCCAGGCGAGCCTGATGTATTACGCGGGGTGAGCATTCGTCTCGAAGCGGGCAGTATGACCGCGTTGATCGGTGAATCCGGCTCCGGAAAAACGACCCTGGCTCGGCTCGTGGCGCGTTTCTTCGACACGACTCAAGGCAGCGTACTGGTTGGTGGCGTGGATGTTAAACAGATGTCCAGCACACAACTGACAGCGCAAATCAGCCAAATCTTTCAGGACAACTACTTATTTATAGGCAGCATTGCTGAGAATATCCGCATTGGCAAACCCGATGCCTGTGATGCAGAGCTGCTCGAGGCGGCGCGCTTGGCTGGTGTCGTCGAGATCATTGAGCGTTTACCACAAGGGCTGGATACCCCTGTTGGTGAGGGCGGGACGCGTTTGTCCGGTGGAGAGCGACAACGCATCGCCATCGCCCGTGCGCTACTCAAAGATGCGCCAATTTTGCTGGTCGATGAAGCGACTGCTGCGCTAGACGCGGAAAATCAGGCAGTGATTGCCGAGGCTTTGGCACAGCTGCGCGGCCGATGCACGCTGCTTGTGATCGCCCATCAGCTGTCTACGGTGGCAATGGCTGATCAAATAGTGGTACTGGAAAAGGGCCTGATTGTCGAGCAAGGAACACCGCTGCAGTTGCGCCAGCAGCAAGGACAATACACGCAGTTCCTCGGTCAGCGCAAAGCAGCAAAAGGTTGGCGTATTGCTGCCGCATCAGATGGCGTGGATTACTGATGCGTGCCAGCCTATTTGGCGTGTTCTGCCTACTTTGTGGTACATCGTTGCTGCTCGGTGCCCAGCAAATGGCATGGTCTCAGGTGTTTTCGCTATCCAGTGATACTTGGCTGACCTTGACCGCGAGTCGGCTGCCACGCTTGGCGGCGTTGGTGCTAACTGGCGTCGGGCTGTCGGTCTGTGGCGTGATCCTGCAGCACATCGTGCGCAACAAGTTTGTCGAACCAGCCACCTCGGGTGGGCTGGATGCAGCCAAGCTCGGCATTTTAGTGGCATTAACCGTGGCACCGAACACTGGGACTGTAGGGCGGATGTTGTTCGCGCTGGCCTTTTGCTTCGCAGCAAGCTTGATCTTTGTGGCGATTATCCGCCGCATTAAATTAAAAAACTCGATCCTGGTCCCTGTGATGGGCTTGATGTACAGCGGTGTGCTCAGTGCTATCGCCGAATTCTATGCTTATCGCAACAACATACTGCAAAGTATGCAGGGCTGGTTGCTGGGTGATTTTTCTAAGATTGTTCAAGGTAACTACGAAATCATCTACTTGATCCTCCCGATCGTGGCATTAAGCTACCTGTACGCGCAACGCTTCACGGTGCTGGGGATGGGGGAAGGCATGGCGACAAGCCTAGGACTGAACTACTCGGTCACGGTGAGTCTGGGCTTGATGCTGGTGGCCGTCACCGTGTCAGCCACAGTGATTACCGTGGGGGCAATTCCCTTCGTTGGTCTGGTTATTCCCAACCTAGTCGCACTGCACTATGGCGACAACCTCAGTCACAGCTTGCCTGTGGTTGCGCTGAGCGGTGCATCACTGTTGCTGGCCTGTGACATTCTCGGTCGGGTGCTGATCTATCCATTCGAGGTGCCTATTGGCTTAACCGCAGGCGGCGTGGGTGGCGTGTTATTTCTGGTGTTGATCTTCAGGAGGCTGCGATGAAACGCATCACTTCTGGCTATGCTGTGTGGATGATAGTCATCGGATTGGCTATCTGCTTCTTGTTTTTCCGCTCGGGACTCGATTTTGATTATGTGATTCCTAAGCGCTGCTCCCGATTGGTGGCGATGCTGATTGGTGGCGCCTGTGTTGCCTGGTCATCGATCGTGTTCCAAACCATCACCGGCAACCGGATCTTGACGCCAGCGACCATGGGCTACGAGGCGGTCTATCTGCTATTTCAATCGCTGCTGATCCTCGTCATGGGGACGCAGAGTCTGGTGGTACTGGGTGCAAACGGCAACTTTTTATTATCTATCGGCTTGATGCTCGGCTACTCCTGGGTCATCCATCGCTGGCTATTCCGAGAGGGTCAGCATGATGTGTATTTGCTGTTGTTGTTGGGGCTGGTACTCACGATGGTGATCAGCACCTTCACCTTATTTGTTCAATTCCAGGTCAGCCCTGGTGAGTTCTCGGTACTGCTCGGCTTTAGTCAGGCGTCTTTTGGCAAGGCAGAGCCTGAGCAGTTACTGGTTGCGTTGATGCTGGTTGGCGCGGTGTGGATCGTTGCATCTAAGACCTTGCCAACGCTGGATGTGCTTTCCCTAGGGCGTGAGCAAGCGGTATCTCTTGGCGTAGATTACCAGCGCTCGGTGCGGCTCTACCTTGCTTTGATCGCCGTACTGGTGGCGGTTTCGACGAGTTTGCTTGGGCCTACCGCCTTCATGGGCATCTTCGTTGCCAATACCAGCTATGCACTGGCTGGTAGTTTCAAGCATCGGGTCACCTTAGCGACTGGCTGCGCGATTGCGGTTGGCATATTTATCCTGGCCCAGCTTGCAGTTGAACACATTTTTAATTACCGAACTACCGTCGGCATCTTGGTCAACCTGGTATGCGGCGTCTGGTTTCTGGCGCTGATGATGCGCAAGCGAGGAACGACATGATTACCGTTAATCACCTTTCCAAAGCTTATGGTGACAGAACCGTACTTTCCGATGTAAATCTGCGCTTCCCAGCGCAGCAGCTCACGTCGCTGATCGGCCCCAACGGCGCGGGTAAAACGACCTTGTTGATGACGATTGCCCGGCTACTGAAGCCAAGCCATGGCGATATTTTGATTGAAGGTTGTCGAGCATCGGAGCTGCCTATTGGTGACTACGCCAAGCGTGTCGCTACCTTGCGCCAGTCACCGGATTTTAACTTGCGGCTAACGGTTGAGGAACTGGTCGGCTTTGGCCGCTTTCCTTATAGCCGAGGCACGCTGAACGCTGATGATTATCGGGTGATCGACGAGGCCATCGCCTTCTTGACGTTGGAGCCGCTCCGTGAAGCTTATCTCGACGAACTCAGTGGCGGGCAGCGTCAGATGGCTTTTTTAGCCATGACGATCGCTCAGCAGACACCGTGTCTGCTGCTGGATGAGCCCTTGAATAATCTCGACATTAAGCATGCCGTGCAAATTATGCGTGCGCTGCGTCGTTTATGTGACGAGCAGGGGCGCACAGTCATTTTGGTGGTACACGATATCAATTTCGCAGCCAATTACTCCGACCACATTGTGGCGATGAAGGGCGGTGCGGTGCATTGCTCCGGCTCGGTGTCGGAGGTTGTGACCGAGGCGCGGTTGGGTGAGCTATACGAGCTAGATTTTGAGATCGCGCAAAGCGAGCGCGGATGCCTATGCAACTACTTTAACCCATTAGGAGAACTGAAATGAGTTTCAACCACCGACAAAGGCATTGGGCCTTGGCTTTGCTGATGAGCGTCACGTTCGCCATACAGGGCTGCCAGCCGCAAGCCGAAGAATCGGTAGCCAAAAGTGCACAGTTAGCAGCGACTAGTCAGTCTTCGTTACCCGCCTATCAAGCGATTACGATCCAGCACCAACTGGGCAGCACCGTGATCAACAAGTTACCGCAGCGGGTGGTTGCTCTAGATATGAATGAAGTTGATTTTCTCGATCAATTGGGGATTCCGGTTGCAGGTATGCCCAAGGATTTTGTTCCACATTTTCTTGCGAAGTATAAGAGCGCTTCGCAAGTGGTGGATACAGGCGCGATAGTTCAGCCCAATCTGGAGCGGGTACATGCGGCCAAGCCCGATCTGATCCTGATCACTTCACTACAGGCCAAGCATTATAAAGAACTGAGCGAGATCGCCCCGACCATCCACTTCGACGTGGACTATCGGGATAGCCGAGTTAGGCATATCGAGGTTGTTAAGGAACACCTTCTGAGCTTGGGGCGAATCTTTGGCAAACAAGCACTGGCCAAGCAGAAAGCCCTTGAGTTAGAAGCCAAGGTTGAAGAGGCTAGGCGCATCATCCAAGGTCGTCCCGAAAAGGCCTTGATCGTGCTACACAACAACGGCGCTTTTAGTTCCTTTGGGGTGCAGTCCCGCTACGGCTTTGTATTTAATGCGCTGAATGTAAAGTCGGCCAGCCCGAAGGGCGCAACCGGCTTACATGGTCAACCAATTTCCAGTGAGTTCATCCGGCAGGCCAATCCAGACGTGATCTACATCGTGGATCGCACCGCCGTGATGGAGCACCGATCAGCTTTGAACGCCGAGACGCTCGGTAATCCCTTACTGCGGCAAACCAATGCTTGGAAAAATGGGCGCGTCGTTTTTGCCGATAGCGAGGCTTGGTATGTCACGGCAGCCAGCCCTAGCTCTTTAGCGCTGATTATCGATGATGTCGTTGCTGGCTACCAAAACTGAGTCATTTTAGCGGGTCTCGCGGAGCGTACCCAAAGTGTAACAATCTCATTTGAAAGCATATTTTTATCACCTAGCGGTGAGCTAATTCAATTTAAACTTGAAAGGAGTCAGACATGACAAAACGTCGATATAAGCATCGTAAGCAAGGCCTTGTGCGGCAGACCGCGTCTGCAAATTCTATATTTGCCGCTCATTCTCCCGCTGTCTTGAACCAAAAAAAACTGCTACTCGGGCTCACGCTCAGTGCCTTGACTGTGGTGGCATCACCAGCACTGGCGCAAACCAGCGATAAGGAAACCAATGCCAATAAGCAACAGACCTCGTCTCGTGCTGCTGAAGATGTGACCGTTTTATCCCCGCTGAAGGTGGTTGGGGCAGCCCCCTACGCCGGAGGACAAGTGTCTACTAGCGGTCGTATGGGTTTGCTCGGCGACAAAGATTTTATGGATACACCGTTTAATACGATTAGCTATACAGAACAGTTTATCGCAGATCAGCAAGCCAGGGATATTAGTGAGGTGATCGCTAAAACCGATCCCACGGTGTTTATGAGTGGCATCCCAGGTGAAAGTAACGAAGGCTATTCGATCCGCGGTTTGCCATCCAGCGTTGGTGATGTGACGATTAACGGCTTGGCTGGCATGGCGGCCTATTATCGCAATTCGCCGGAAATGTTCGAACGTGTCGAAGTACTCAAAGGACCTTCTGCGTTGCTTAACGGGATGCCGCCGAAGGGATCTGCGGGGGGCGCAGTTAACTTGGTCACCAAGCGTGCCGGTAACGAGGCATTAACGCGTTTTACGCTTAATTACATGTCTGACTCGCAGTTCGGTGGGCATGTCGATCTAGGTCGTCGCTTCGGCCAGAAAAAGCAATTTGGGATCCGTTTCAATGGTGTGTATCGTGATGGCGATACTGCGGTGAATACGCAAGACAAAAAAGTCTCGCTAGCTTCACTCGGGCTGGATTGGCGCGGCGATCGGGCGCGGCTGTCGGTCGATCTTTATCGTAGTATGGAGCGCTCGAATGGTTTGACTCGGGGGATCACTCTAGCCCCCGGTTTGGCGGTACCCACACCACCAAGCCCCGATGTTTCGTGGAACCCGCCCTGGGCTTTCTATGAAAGTACCGATAAAGGTGCCATGCTGCACAGCGAATACGATCTAAGTGACCAACTCACAGCTTATGTGGCTGGGGGGATTAGCAAGACCGAATTTGACTCAAATATGGGCGCTGCTCAAGTATTTAATGAAGCGGGAGACTTTCGGATTAACTTCAGTGGCGTGTCCGACAAAGTGGAGAGAAAGTCGGCAGAAATTGGACTGAAAGGTCAGCTTCGAACGGGTCCGGTGGGCCATCAGTTTGCGCTTAACAGTACCTATTACGATGAAGATTATCAGTTGAACGGTTTTAGAAACCTTTTGCCGAATGCTTGGGTGACAAACATCTACAACCCGGTATGGGGTCCAGAAGTCGAACGTCCTAGCAATATCCCAGCGCTTACCAAAACCGATACTCGCTTGACCAGCTTTGGCTTAGCGGACACATTGTCGGTTTTTGATGAGCGGCTACAACTAACGCTTGGCTTACGCCGTCAACAGGTGAGCAATGACAGCTATAACGGTGCAACCGGACAGCGGATAGGGCTTGCTTATGACGAAAGCGCCATCACGCCGGCAGTGGCTGTTCTTGTTAAAGCCACCGAGAAAATGTCTGTTTATGCGAATTATATTGAGGGGCTTAGCCAAGGTGCGATGGCACCCAATACAGCGGCAAATGCGGGTGAAGTGTTCGCGCCCTTCAAAACCAAGCAGAAAGAGTTTGGATTTAAATTCGACTTCGGTGAATTTGCCCACACGCTTAGTTTGTACGAAATTGAGCGTCCGAGCAGCTATACCGACCCCGTCTCTAACGTTTTTTCTTTCGGAGGGGAACAGCGTAACCGCGGAGTGGAATGGGGTTTCTTCGGTTCACCGCTGGATAGCGTACGCTTGATGGGGGGGATTGCCTACTCGGATCCAAAGGTGATGAAGGCTGCTGACCAAGCCAATGAGGGCAAACAGGCAACGGGCGTGCCTAAATGGCAGGCGAAGCTGGGAACGGAGTGGGATATACCAAGAATGCAAGGTCTAACATTGACCGCCAATCTAAACGCGGCTTCCAAGCAGTATCTTAGTGCAGACAACTCGCTATCGGTTTCTGGCCGTACCGTGTACGACCTCGGCGCACGTTATGTCACCGAGCTATCGGGTCGTCGACTAACCATGCGAGCAGCGGTTACCAATTTGACCAACAAGGCGTATTGGGCAAAGCCTAACTTCACCAGCTTGGCGATGGGCGCCCCGCGAACCTTCCAGCTATCAACAACGCTGGATTTCTAGCTAAGCCATTAATATCGTCACCAAACTGGCATGGCCGTGAAGCGAAGCATCGGCAGCTTTTGTTTGCCATTGCGGGAAAACGCCAGCGGCCACTGCCTTTCATGGTGCCAAGGTGAACGACCGGCACTGGGTGGCTAGTTTATCGCCTATTCGTCGGCGATAGTTCGTCGGCGATAGTTCGGCCGCTGTGCTTGCTTGGTTAAGCGGGATCTAAGGTGTTGTTTGTTTATTTGGTGATTTCTACGGTGGGGCTTAACGGGCGTAACTTGAGTTGCGGGAAAGGTGAGCCCCACACGCTGATTCTGCCTCATCAACGAATAGCAATGTATTAGACCCGCTGCTCTAACCGGTCTATTAACGATTGAAAAAGTACTTTAAGGCCCAGCTGATTATGATAGCTGTTGGTCTGCGAGCTCTTTTGTCATAAAGCGACTATTGGGATCTTCTGTGTAGTCGGAGAAAGGCCCACAATAACTAAATCCAAACTTCTCGTATAGGCTTCGAGCCGGTTTGAAAAACGCCTGTGAACCCGTTTCTAAGCTTACCTTCCGATAACCATTTTCAGTGGCAACATTTAGCACATGAGTGAGGAGTTTGCTGGCAACACCAGACTTCCTGGCAGCATGAGCAGTTCTCATCGATTTTAGTTCTATATGTTCAGATGTAAGTTGTTTGATGGCCAAACACCCTTGTAACTCGTTGCCTAACCAAGCGCTGAAAAATGTTACTTCAGGCACCTTGAGACCGTCGACATCAAGCGCATGGACACTTTCGGGGGGAGAGGTGGCATACATATCTGCAAGATGCTCTTCCAATAACTGAATGACCTCACCACCGGATAGATCGTCAATGATTATTTCCATCTTTTGGTTTTTACTCCATTGGTATAATTTTTATTGGATAGCGAAGCTTATTAGATAGCGAAAGTAACAATTTGTATAGCTATGATCTGGGCAATTTCGTTAATGCTTAAAGCCGTCGCTTATTCACATGAGCCAAGCAAGCTACCAGCATTTTCAATTGAGTCACAGAAATGAGTCCACCTACGCCAGACAATATCATCTGTAGAGGCTCGCCTAAGTGCTAAAATCCCTTGTGGAGACGCAAAGCCCATCATCAAGCGTTTGGCTTGCCAAGCCCCAGTAATGCTTCTGCTTAACCCCCATTAGTTCAAATTATAAAAAGCTAGAAAAATGTGTTGTTTGTTCCGCTTCAGTATATAGCCCTATATCTTTTTTAATATAAGCGTTTAACTGGCTGATCAGAGTTCTATTTTTATTTGTTTTTATAATAAAACACTTAAGTTTCAATTGATTAATCAGATTTATTCTCTTGGCTTGCCTACGTGCCAGCATCAATTTAACCTTGATTCCGTATTAGATATGACTATTATCAAGCTAATAAAGGGCGATTACGAACAACAATTTATGACAGGAACTATAAGTACAGCTTATGGACAATCGACTGCGTTATCTTTCCGCACTTCGCTACTTTGAAGCGGCATCTCGACTAAAAAGTTACAGTAAAGCTGCCGACGAATTGTTTGTCACTCAAGCCGCAATCAGCCAAAAATTACGACAGTTGGAAGAGCGCTTAGGGTGTAAATTGTTTATTCGTCGTGGGCGTGAAATGCAGCTAACCGACAAGGGACAAATACTTCAAAAGTATGTCACCGATGGTTTTAAAAATTTAATCACCGGACTGAATCGAATTCAAAACGAACCCTTGGAAGGTGTACTCAATGTGAGCGCTCCTCGTTCATTTTCGACACGTTGGTTGATGCCTCGATTGTGGAAATTTACGATGGAGTACCCACATGTTCCAATTCGAGTGCAAACGGTCAAAGCGATCGATATTCGCCACACCGAAACCGATGTATTAATTTGGCAGGGAAATGAGAGTGTTGCGCACCTTGATTTAGAGCAAGAAACACTATTTGAAGAAGCGATTTTTCCTTATTGTTCTCCACAACTTGCTAAATCAATGCAGTTTGAGCACCCAGCACAACTGCTCGATTGCTGGCTGATTGATTTTCATTCTGCCTCTTTCAGCTGGGATCAATGGTTTCATCGTGCAAAGGTGAGTGCTAAAAGAGAAGCACTTCAATGGATGGAAGTGAGTACTTTTGATATGGCTATCAACGCCGTTGTCGGCGGCCATGGTGCATGTTTAGCGACGGAAAGCATTTCCGCAGATTTTGTTGAACGAGGTTTATTAGTTAAGCCATTTGATATTGGATTGAATCCAGGTATTTGCTATTCCGTGATTAGCGATCCTTCTTCCTCACGTGTGCGACGAATCCATGCGTTTAAATTGTGGCTACACAAAGAACTAAATGGCCATTAGTGGCGTTGTTGAAAGTGGTTGCTGTAAGCCATATAGAGCTGCCTGGCTATCTAAATAATCTGGCCAGTAACTCTCCGTATAAGTTGTCCATTTGAACGTTTAAAGTTCATCGCTTTTGATGAACTTTTGTACCTAATGGCAAATTTGCCATAAACATTAAACGCTGACGGGTGTGACCGATATCTTCCAGTATATGATCATCACAGCTAAGCAGAGCTAATAATACATGTCTGCGCCGATAGGCTGCATAGCAATCCCTCAATGTCTGAATACATCGCAGTAGATGTCGTTTTGCTAGAGCTTTTTCTTGTCTAGGTCTCGTTACAATGGCTGATTGCTTGGTTATCACACGGTCATCTTTAGGCATAGTTATGTCCCTTCTTCTCACAATTAATTTCCCACAGTATTTATGGTTAACAACAGACGATTGAGTCGCGTTCCTTGATTAGATGATGATTTTCATTCATTGTTTAATCAAACTAAAAATACTAAACTCATCGTTCAGAAAAACTTAAGGGTTGTCACATGGCTTTGCTTGCAAACACGCCGCCATTATTAGAGTTCGATTTATTAAGATCTTTTGTAGCAATAGCAGAAAGTGGTAGCTTTACCCGTGCGGCAAAGCAGGTTTTCCGTTCTCCTGCTGCTGTTAGCATGCAGATTAAACGTCTTGAAGAAACACTGGGTAAAAGCTTATTTATTCGCGAGGCGAGGCTGGTTCGTTTAACTCCGGAAGGAGAGTTATTACTCAGCTATAGCCGTCGTTTACTCAAATTGAATGAACAGGCAGTAAGCCAGTTTATTGCCCCACCTATTGAGGGAACGGTCTGTTTTGGTTCACTAACAGATATGGCGGTTGGCATATTGCCAATGGTATTAGCTCAGTTCGCGCGTTCTCACCCAGCTGTCGCGGTAAATGTCATCGCAGGTAGCAGCACCGAGTTGTTGCAGCGCTTAGATAGAGAAGAGCTCGATATGGCTTTGTTTACTGCTGGAAATATTGGTCAGGATCCAACTCGTGGAGAAATTGTTTCCACTGAATCGTTAATTTGGGCTAACCGTAGTGGAGGGCTGGCTGCTGGGAAACACCCTTTGCCTATCGCTGTTGCCAGTCATGGTTGTTGTTGGCGCGCAATGGCGCTCGAAGCTCTGGATAAGCAAAGCATTGATTACCGTATCGCTTATACTTGCGACTTTAGTGCTGGCATGTATGCCGCAATGGAAGCCGATCTCGCCATCGCGGTTATGCCACAAAGCCATCTGAGAGCGCCCTTTGTTCAAGTTGATGGGAGCCATGGTTTGCCTAAGCTTGGTGAGTATCAGTTACGATTTGAACACCGTAAGGACTTAGGTTCTGCGGGCAATGTCTTAGCAAGTTATATCGTTGATGCCTTGAAAACTCAGATGGTTTAGCAGATAAGCGCGACGGCTCTGATGAGGCCATTGAATTTACGACGTATTTTCCTCATAAAGGCATCTTAAATCTTATTCATGCTCATCAGCTCACTTCAGTAAACACAATTACCTAGACACGCAATCGAAATGTTCATCGGCCCCTTTTGTATTAAGTAACTATTGGGATGGCTGCTTGGATACCCTCGCGGTTACGGTTGGCTTCCAGTTTAAGCCCTATAAGCGGTTATTGATTATGCTTAAATTGCAGCGCGACTAAGCGTTGGTATAAGTCGCAGCTTTTCATTAACGACAAGTGATCGCCGGTGTTGACTAAACGGCCTTGATCTAATACCGCAATTTGCTCGGCATGCTGAATGGTTGCAAGGCGGTGTGCAATCATTAAGGTGGTTCGGTTGCGCATCAATTCTTGTAAGGCTTGTTGCACATGGTGCTCACTCTCGCTGTCTAATGCGCTGGTGGCTTCATCAAGTAGCAATATACTGGGGTCTTTTAGTATGGCTCTGGCGATAGCGATACGCTGGCGTTGGCCACCAGAAAGCCTTACTCCCCGCTCTCCAAGGTGGCTTTTATAACCTTGGGGTAAGTTCATGATAAACTCATGAGCATGCGCCTTTTTGGCGGCTTCAATCACTTGCTGGTCGCTAGCTTGCGGGTTGCCGTAACGAATATTATGAAAAACATCGCTACTAAATAACGCAGGCTGCTGTGGCACCAATGCCATTTGTTGGCGCAGCGCTGTTGGATCTAGCTGGCGAATATCGATGCCCCCAAGCGTGACCTTACCGGATTGAGGGTCGTAAAAACGTTGCAGTAGTTCAAACAGGGTGGTTTTACCTGCACCAGAGGGGCCAACTAGCGCCACCACTTTACCTTGTTCGGCAGTTAAACTGAGTTGCACAGTGGCCGCTTGATCGGGCCGCGAAGGATAGTGGAAAGACACCTTGTGAAATACGACTTCGGCCGCTAGCCCCGCCGTTGAGATAATATTTTGGCTCGGCGCTACAATATGACTGTCGACTTGGAGTATTTCTATTAGCCTTTCTGTTGCCCCCGCGGCGCGTTGCAACTCGCCTAACACCTCAGAAATAGTTGCCAAGGAAGATGCCACCATAATGGCGTAGAATACAAACGCGGCTAAATCACCGGCAGACATGACGCCGTTTATTACATCGCTGCCGCCAACCCAAAGCATTCCTGCTATGGCACTAAAGACAATCAGAATCACGCCAGAGATTAAAATGGCGCGTTGTTTTACACGCTGGCGACCTATCTCAAAAGCCTTTTCTACTTGGTTGGCGAACAAGGCTTTTTCTTGGGCTTCGTTGCTGTAACTTTGTACGGTTTTAATGTGCTCTATTGCTTCGCCTGCGTAGCTTCCTACATCGGCCATAGAATCCTGGCTTTGGCGTGACAAGGCTCTAACTCGGCGTCCATAAATCAATATAGGCACCAGAATAAAGGGCACCGAGGCTAATACGATAAGGGTAAGTTTTATGTTGGTGGCAAACAGCATGATGATCGCGCCCACACACATTAATGCGCTGCGCATCGCCATTGAAAATGAAGAACCAATAATGCTTTGTAGCAAGCTGGTATCGGTCGTGATGCGAGACATCATGTCGCCACTGCCGTTGGTTTCAAAATAACTGGGGTGCAAAGTAATCACATGATTAAACACCGCCAGCCGTATATCGGCACTCACGCGCTCACCCACCGAAGACACCAAATAAAACCGAAAAAATGTGCCTATGGAAATAAATACCGTGAGCGCAAGAATAAATTTAATCGCGCTCCCCAGCTCTTGCAGCGATTGTTGGGCAAAACCTTCATCAATCAAAATTCGCACCCCATATCCTACCGACAGGGTGAGCGATGCGGTAAACATTAGCGCCAGCAGTGCCGCGGTTACTCGGCCTTTGTAGGGGCGAATGAATCGGACTAACTCAAACAAAATACGCAGGTTTTTGTCTTTTGCTGCGGTGTTCGTCTGTGCTGTTTGAGTGCTTGCATTGGTGGTTTGGGTTTGCATTGCTACGCCTTTATATGACCCAGATACAGAATGAAGATTACACTGCGGCTTAGGCAGCAAAGGTTTAATTTTATGGCTTTATCATATAGCAATGGGGCCATTGCCCCCAATAGCAAGCCTTAGCTTCGCAGAGTTGAAGGATTCATTACTTGAAGAGCCCCAATACACGCTTAAGTTATCGTAGTTCTGGGGATCAACGAATAGCCAACGGCTAACTGCAAGCGGTTTGGCTAAGGCATGCCTAGCCACTGCCGAAGCAATAAATAACACCCCTAGTTTAAATGTCCATCGTCACCTTTGTATTGACTAATCATTGGAATGGCTGTCTGGTTATTTTTCCGAGCACGCCCTGTGCAGAGCCATATGTAGGGTATTGGTAAGCTTAGATACCACTGGCTAGCCGATTAGGTGGATACGCTATCCTGTTTTAACTTTTAGTTGGCATAAAACTTTTTCTAATAGAAATGGTTGGATCTTTGGGTAGGTCAAGTTAGCTGGCATACGATTAAATGACTTTACTTCTGCAGTTTCAAAATCTAGTGAATCACCATAACTGTGAATTTCTGCGAAAAACAGCCCGCCAAAAGTAGTGGCGTCTTCAACGCTTACGGAGTAATTGCAGATTTCAAGAATAGAAAAATCTTTTGCCCCTGTTTCTTCTATAAGCTCTCGGCTTGCCGCCTCAAAAGCGGTTTCCCCGGTTTCAATATGTCCACCGGGGGCTTCCCAAGTATTCCTATTTTGATGCCTTACATAAACAAAACCATGCTGATCTTTCGCAATAATTACCGAAAATTTTAAGTCTACAGAGTTATCTAATTCGTGAAATTTAACTACCATCATTTGTCCGTTGGTTTAATGGCCGCCCTATGCGGTGGCTTTGTCGTTGATTGCTTTGTGGTAGTGTAGCGTTAAGCCGCAGAACGAGCGATGGAAAAGTCGCTCGCCGTATGGCAACTTTAAAAGACGGTTTTATTTGATAAAGAGCCCAATGCTGCTCACTCGTTCTATATCCGACCGGACTTAGCAATGGTGGCGCAAAATCAGAAGCCACCACTGGAATACTAAGGCTTGTATTTTAAACGTTTCAGAAAATGCCTTGTGCAGAGCCATATGTAGGGTTGCTGGTAAGCTTAGATACCACTGGCTAGCTGTTGATTGCTTCAATTATCAAGGATATTTCGCCAATAATAGGGTTGGACTTGCTCCAGTGTTTTGACTTGCCATTTTCGATTATCTTCTAAATTAGGGACCGCTATTTCTACAGTTTTACCCCACATAGCCAATCGCTCTTGGCAGGTTCCGCAAGGAGTAAGTATTATAAATTCATCTTCTGGCGTCGAACGAGATACACACACAGAAGCTGTAACTCGCAAATTTAAACGATTAGCCTCGCAATAGGCGCCAGTCTCATGACATAAATTTGCTATTTCATTTGGACAATCAAAACTAACGCTGGTTAATATCTTACCGTCTTCTGTATAAACAGCAGCTGCTCCCGCATAACCCGTTGGGAAACGTTCAAGGGCTTGTGTGATTGCGGCATCGACGAGTTTTTGATCTAGTTTCATAATTAATTACACTTAACGCCTTGTTTCGTGTCCGTTTGAGTCACTTAAGTAGGCCCTGTATGGGCATCAACCAATGAGGTGAAAGTCTTCTATAAGAAGCTCACCAATGAATAACTATTTTTTGATTAAACGCTAAGGGCTCGCGAATGGCAAGCGCATTACGGTGAGGGTATGTCTGAAGCAAGCCGGACGCCTTTTTACCTAAAGATTTATCTAAAGAGAGGGCGAGCTGATGAACAAAACATCATATGAGGCGTAGGCTGAAGGCTAGTTGGCACCAGACTTTGAGCTTCTGTGATCAACGACTCGTGTAAATGGTGCTGCCGTACAGAGACAGTGCATGTTCCTGTTTTTTGATGAAGAGTGAGGGGCTTGCGCCGCCTACTCGTTCTGTGTCCGACCGGACTTAGCAATGGTGGCGCGAAATCAGAAGCCACCACTGGAATACCAAGGCTTGTATTTTAAACGTTTCAGAACACGCCCTGTGCAGAGCCACATGTAGGGTGTTGTGGGGGCTGGAGGATAGACACCTTCGACTACCCGATTGAGTGCATGCTCTATCTACAGACAGTCACTGTAGATAGAGCATGCACCGAAAATTGTTAAAAACCAACTTGAAGGTAGAGCAAGAAGAAAGTAGATGATGCTTAAAGGTCTGCTACTTTTTAGGAACTGTAAAGCCGTTGCACCTATGAATGAGAAAAGAGCTAATACGCTATAGGCAATAAAAGCTGATCTAAAGTTGAAGCCATATGCGAACGGCAACCAAGTAATAATTGGCAGAAATGGCGCGACCACAACAACTAAATACAATCCTAGCTTCTTGTTACTTGGCTAAAAGTGGTTAAAGATTATGGCCATGGTTTTAACGCGATGCTTGGCCGCGAACAAAGCCATGATGCAAGCCGAAGCTTAGCCTGCTCTGCGAGATCGGGGAGCTCTTTCTAAACAACTTGAAGGTCGATATGGCTTACTAGACTTGACTCGATTTGCAATTGTCGCAAATACATTCAAGCTCGAGCTGAGGGCTAAGAAGATGGTAGCCAACATCTTTTGCGCGAAGCCCTATTTCGTCGATTAGATGCTGGGGAATGGTGATTTCTTTCACCTGTTGGCATTCTCGACAGATCAGAAACTGGGAAATTTGATGGTGACATTGGTCGTGAATATGCGAGCAGGCAACAAATTTGTTTTGCGAACCTAGTTTATGAACTAACTGATGTTGCTCGAGAAATTCAAGGATCCGATATACCGACATGGGCAGCATAGACTGCTCGGTTTGTTGGTTATACAGATCGAGTATTTCGTAGGCCGACAGTGGCTTGTTGGCGTTTAGCAATACCCTAAGGATCTGCTCTCGTTTTACGGTTAAGCGAGCACCGGAGTCTTTGCATCGGCTTATCGCACAACTCACAATGGCTTCATTTTTTTGTTGCGTCATAGTGACCTTAAATTATCTGTAAACCAAGCTAACTCGCAAAATCTAAACTTAGTAATAAGCGAGGATAAAGCTCATTTGAGGTGGGCGAGCGGTGGAACAAACCATGCTCGCTATCGTCCTCCCAACCTTGTCCTTTTAGCAGTGCAACGGCAAACAAAGGAATATTATGAACCGCAGGTGCTTCTGTTGGACTGCTTGAGCCGTTACGGCTTGCTAAATCACGGTATTCTGTGCCTGCACCTAGGTAGCTGACCAGTAACCGACATGGTACCTGATCGCAATGAAATTTAGGACACATGCTTTGCTCAAGTTTGACCAAACGCAAACCGATATGCTCCAGTTCGAACAAACAGCTGAACATGTCGCAGATGAGCACCAGATCTTCAATCAGAGCTGCACGTCCTGGCCCCGCAGGTAACTTCTGGCTCATATAGTCCGACACTTCGCCAACGCTTAGGCGGGCAGTGATCCCCCGAAACATGCTGTGACTGGCAACCAGCGTTTGTGCATAGTCGAGAATGTCTGAGTCGGTATCGCGCAGCCACACCGTAAGTTCGCGTTTGCTGTCATAGATTTCGGTTAATACCTCGGGGGTGTTTGCTTTACTGGTCAGCGTGTCGCTGATTTGCGCATTCATTGTTTCAAGCCCGCTTTCGATTGCCGTTCAAGATCTAGGCAATGCTGGAAGCCAAGCCCATGGGTGATTGGTTGTATGTGGATGATTGGTTTTTTGGCAAACGTGGGATAGTTAAATATCAAGGCTTCATCCTCTTTACTTTATGATTGATTGAATGATATGTTACATCGTAACATTATGTAAAGAGATGGTGAAGTCATGCATTTTTATTTTCACGGTATTATTACTCGGCTATTCCCTTTTGTCTTGCTGGCGATTGGCCTGAGCGTATTGACTTACTGGGTCGCTTAAAGCATGCAAGCAATCATTTCTATGGATCATTTAAGCATTGGTTATCAACCACATCAGCCGATTGTGAGCGACTTAAATGCTGCTATTCCAAACAATGGCATGTTGGCATTGGTTGGCTCTAATGGCGCAGGAAAGTCTACTTTGCTTAAAACGTTATTGGGGCTGATTAAGCCCTTGAGCGGTCACTTGAGTTATCAGATTAATCCACGACAAGACATCGCATATTTGCCGCAGCATTTAAGTGTAGAACGGAGCTTTCCGATCGACCTTAAGGCCTTTGTGAGTACTGGCTTGTGGTCTGAAACAGGTTGGTGGCGTTCGATGCGGCCTTACCAGCAACAGGTGCAACAAGCACTGGCACAGGTGGGCATTGAAGATTTAGCCACCAGGTTACTAAGTGAGTTGTCGGGTGGCCAGCTGCAGCGAGCTTTATTTGCTCGCATGTTATTGCAGCGCAGTAAGCTGTTACTTCTCGACGAACCCTTTAATGGCGTAGATGAACCTACGGTTGAAGTGCTACTTCATCAGCTTAAATGCTGTCAGCAAAATGGTGCCACAATCGTGGCTGCAGTGCATGATCTTGAGTTGGTGAAGCAGCACTTTGAACACTGTTTGTTGTTTGATGCTGGTGGCATTACGCAAGGTCGTAGCCTGCAATTATTCAGTTCAAGTTGCTCTGGGCAGGCGGATCATCCGCTGCAGGAGTTAGCAGGGTTTACGCCTAACCAGCCATTATCGGGAGCAGAGTATGCTTGAGTTGAGCGAGATACTTTTTGCCCCGTTTATTGACTATCAATTTATGAGCAGAGCGCTGTTAGGTTGTGCAACATTATCGCTGGGCTCTGCGCCGATCGGGGTATTTTTGATGTTGCGTCGTTTGAGTTTAACTGGCGACGCTATGGCTCATGCAATCCTGCCTGGTGCTGCCTTGGCTTATTTAATGTGCGGGCTTTCCGTGTTAGCCATGACCATTGGCGGTTTAATTGCGGGTTTGCTGGTGGCCATGTTAGCTGGCGCAACCGCGCTTAAAACCAATAGCAGTGAAGACAGCACCTTAGCCGCCTATTATTTAGGCTCGTTGGCCTTAGGGGTACTGTTAATTTCAGCCAAAGGTAGCAGCATCGACCTGCTGCATGTGCTGTTTGGCACCGCGCTAGCATTAGACAATACCGCGTTAACGCTACTTTTACTGATCTGTTTGTGCAGCCTGCTCATCCTCACTCTTATCTATCGGCCACTGGTTCTCGAATCATTAAACCATGACTACCTGGATGGCTTTGGCAAGAGCGGAAAAATTGCACATTTGGCATTTATGTTTTTGGTGGTTGCGAATCTGGTCGCTGGTTTTCATGCCCTTGGAACATTAATGGCAGTCGGTTTAATGATTTTGCCTGCCTGTATCGCGCGATTTTGGACCCGTAAGCTCGAACCCATGTTGTTACTGTCGATAGCACTGAGTATCAGCGCTTGCTGGGCTGGCTTATTGTTTTCCTATTATTTTGGCTTTGCCACGAGCCCTAGCATTGTTCTTTTACTCACCGTTGGCTATTTGCTTTCGGTAATTTTTAGTCCACAAAATGGTTTGTTGATGCGTCATCAATGCAAGCAAACCCCTGCCCATCAACATAAGGATATGCAGTTATGATTCAGAGATACCTTGTCACCGTATTCATTTATTTTTCTATATTTATACCGACCTTAAGTATTGCCGACCCAGTGAAGGTGGTGACTAGCTTTAGTGTGTTGCAAGATCTTGTTCAGCAAGTTGGAGGTGAGCAAATACAACTCACGAACCTTGTGGGTGCCAACGGTGATGCCCATGTCTATCAACCGTCGCCTGCAGATGCGCAAGCCGTTGCAGAGGCCGATTTATTGGTCGTGAATGGTTTAGGCTTTGAGGGATGGATGGATCGTTTGGTTGGATCTTCAGGATTTCATGGACTAAAAGTCACCGCATCGGATGGCATTCATGTGATTCACCTTGAGCATCATCAAGATGGAGACAGTGAGCACCAAGAGCATCACCATGGAGACTTCGACCCCCATGCTTGGCATAGCGTGGTGAATGTGCGTACTTATGTAGAAAATATTCGTCATGCTTTAGTGACCGTGGCACCGCAGCATGAGGCTTATTTTAAGCAAAACGCTGCACTTTATCTAAAGCAACTGACTCGATTGCAAACTGAGCTTAAGGCGCAAATGTCGCAGATCCCAGAAGATCAACGTCAGGTGATTACTTCACACGATGCTTTCGGCTATTTGGCTCGAGATTATGGCTTTCACTTTACTGCACCGCAAGGCATGAGCACCGAGTCGGAAGCTTCAGCGGCTGAGGTTGTCGCTATTATTAAACAAATTCGTCAACAACATATCAAAGCGGTATTTGTCGAAAATATTTCAGATCCTCGTTTAATCAAACAGATCGCACGCGAGACTGGCGTGAAGATTGGTGGCGAATTGTATTCGGATGCTTTATCCGCAAAAGATCAACCCGCCGCAAGTTACATTTCGATGATGAAATATAATGTAAGCACCTTGGTGAATGCGCTTCGCTAGTGATGGTAAGTGGTTTGAATTATGAGTCATATTTGATACTTAAGTCCTGAATGAAGCATTTGTGTTTGAGTCTCTTTAATCAAAACTTGGGTATGGCGCATTTAGGTGCATCTATCTTGATTCTGTTGGGCTAGTGCGGTCAGCGAATTGAGCACTTGCCTTAGGGGAGGCCTATTTTGCGCAGAGCCTTTGGTATTGGGAGGGCGTTTGTTTAAGCCATCCTTTAAAGGCTCGGTTAAAGTTTGACAGGTCGTTATAGCCGCATAACCAAGCCGTTTCAAAGGGGGATACGCCTTCACGCAACAGTGTTTTGGCGCGAGTGCATCGCGCCTCATCTCTTAATCGACGAAAAGTTAAACCCAGTTCGGTGAAATGTCTTTGCAAAGTTCGTGGTGAGCTGCCAATAAGCAGAGCTAACCATTCAACATTAAACCACGGTAATACAGCATAGGTATGAATCAAAGCATCCAGCGTTTGCAGCCAATGGGATTGTCTCGCTTGTAACTCAACGGGTGTGAAGTTATCCGGTAACGGAATTTCTAAGGCGCCAAAGGGATAACTAAAGGTGAAAGACGTCGCGCGAAAAGAGGCCGGAAGATTACTTGCCAAATGACTTGAGATACTCATAAAAACTGAGGCGGGCTGCCAGTCTTTCCCACAATAGATTCGGCACAAAGAAAGTAAAGCGAAAGCGCGAAACCATTCGGTTTGGTCATAGCCCAAAGCCGATGGGTGGTATGCCCCGCGATGACATAAAAACCATTTACCATCGATTTTTTCTGGCCAAATCACCACATGGTTATTTAAGGTGGGCATCAATTCGATTAAGCGCTGAACAGCTTGTTCTAAACGCTGACACTTGCTTATTTCTAAGTGTAGATTGGGGGAAATTTGTTCTAAGGTAATTAGGCGCCCAACTTCCAGACCAACGCGTTGGTTGGTATTTTGCATCATGGTATTGATAAATCCCATTGCTTGATGGCTTGGGATCCAAGATCCGCTTTGGCTCATATCGTCAGGAAAACGATAGCGTTGGGCTACGCTTTTCCATTCTATGCCCTTGCGCTCAAAGTAATCGATAAAGGGAAGCAGGTTATTCAAATTGGTAATATTGATGTTATTTGGCATTCCTTGCTCTCTGATGATATTCCTTATGACCAAGGTTTATCTTATAGGATATAGACTAGAGAGCAATATATGCAGTTCAGGTGCTTTTTAAGGGCGTTAATTCTATCGTGAATATCGATGTTTGATGTCGCTCTGCAGCGTTAGCGGATTGTTTGACTAAAAGCTATCCCTGCTTTTAATCCGCCAATGCCTTAGAAGTACACTTTGTAAAAGGCCCAAGCAACCGTGTCATTAATCTCAATTTTTTGATTGCTCGACTTCATATTGCCAGAGCTATGTTCAATTTTGAATTGTCCCCAGCGTTTACCATCGCTCGACAGTGGGGTTCCTAGAGTTATTGATGTTTTTAAGCTTGAAGTGGTAATGTCGCCGTCCATATAAGTATATTCAGGAGAGAACATTAAGTAAGTGCCGTCTGCACCAGGCTTCCAAGAGAAATAAGCAGCAGCCATACCCCCGAGGATATTATTATCAGTTTCTCCCATCATCGCGGCAAAGTCTTGATCATATTCACCGGCTAAAACCCCGACGCGACCAAAAATGGTGAGATTTTTTACATTTGGTTTAAACATTGCCACCGCGCCTACAGCTAGGGTTGTAAAGTTTTGGTTGTCGATTAAATCCAGTGAGGCTGCTGCGGTTGGTACCAAGGTGTTTCCCACATTAAATACATGGAAATACTGTAGTCGGCTATCATTATAATTTCCGTCTCGATCCATGCTCCCTTCAAGCGTTCCCATTGCCATCTGGCCATTTTTAAGGCCAAAGCCTACTGAACCTGATAGTTTCACATCTCCCTGATTACTCATTCCTATGTAGGCAGAGGTATTCACGGCTGTAAGGTTGGAAGGGTCAACTTTATCTTTAGATTCAGCTGCGTGACTGAGGCCAATGCTCGAACATAGTAAAGTGCTGGTTAAGATGGTTTTAGTGAAGTTGTTCATATTTGTGCTCCTGTGTTTATCTTGAGCACACTATAAACATTGGCGATTTATCGATATAGGTCACTTTGCGCCAGATATGTGTTGCTGGGACTGAGAGGCTATTCGGCGCATCAAGCTGGCAGCATGAATGGTTATTTTTGGAGCGGGCTGCACGATGAGTCGCCAAGGCATCGATACTGATGAGCTCTGTCAAGCGCACTGGATAAGCTTTGGTCTCATTACTCGTGCCGCACTTCGAATGTTCGATCTCTGGTTCTAAGTGGGCCATCAAATGTAGTTATTTGAATTCAATTTTGGTTTGCCTTGGGTGGAAAAGGCTTGGGTTTAAATCAAGAGTGATCGCAAACAAGGCCATCAAGTTTGGCTAAATTGCATCGAGAACTGAGCATAAAGCCTGTTATTCACTTGAGTTTTAATTTGTTTTGATTACTCACTCGTTTCTGATTTGCCAGTCTACGATTGGCCTTGTGGAAGGCTCTGTCTCTTTGTTATCTATGGGACAGTGCCTTATCAGCTATGAGTTGCTATTCAAGGTATTTTTGTAGGTATATTTCGAGTGTCGATCGTAGGAGTTAGGGCTTGCTTAGACCGCTCAAGTGGTTTAAACGTTATGGGTGAGGTGTGAGCCCTTTCGCTCATGGGGGGATGAAGGATGCGGTTTGAATCGGTGTTTTACTTCATTTATCGCTATGGTTTCGTGTTGCCGATATCAATCACTTTCGGCAACAAGCTTACCCAAGCAAGGTCGGCGCGGTTAGTATTTCCATTCCATGCCTAACATCACACGGTGATTATCACGCGTGCCTGTAATGTTTCGCTCATATTGTGAGTAATTATATTCAAGCCCCAACATGAGGTCTGGTTTAATATTCCAGAGCAAGTTGAGTAGACCATACTGGCTGGAGGTAAAGGTATCGACGGTCGATGTATCTTGCCAATCGAGCGCGCGACTGGCGACTCTTCCATAAGCCAGTACTGACTTGAGATCGGGACGCCAATAGCGTGTATAAGAGGCCATAACACTATGAGTGGTTCGTAAGTCTAGTGTTTTCTCGGCTGAGTTCCAACTGCTGCCTGTGTTCGACAGACCTAACAGGTAGCGGTCGGTGCCTTGCCCTGTGTAGGCGAGTAATGAAACTTGGTCTCTGGGTGTGGGGGACCAACCTCCGGAAAGTTGAACGCCATAGCCTAACTTGCTAAATTCTGTTTGTTCGCTCGCCAGACGAACCTCAGTGAATGCACTACTTGCTCTGAGCCAACCATGCTGATGTGTCCATTCCAGCCCGATGATTAAATCGGGTGATGAGCCGCTGTTGTCTATCGCATCTTCGCTGCTATTTTGGATATCACTATTGGTGCCATTTTCAAGGGCAAGATCATATTTAAATGCCCTCTGGGTTTGCGACCAACGAACCATGGTTTGGCGTTTAAAGACCACGCCACTGAGGGTGGGCTCGGCTAACGAGAGCGGGTAGTTACGCATGTCCATAAAGGTTGACCAAGTTTGACCAGCCAAAATCTGACTATTGTGCCATTGCCAGCTCAGATAGGCCTCACGTAGTCGCGGTGACATACTGGCATCATTGTTCGCATTAAAGTCCATGGCCAGTAATGACTGAAGGTGGCTGCCGTCGCGAAAAGATTTGACAGCCGCGAACTTAAATTGTGATAGAGACGCATCTAACTTGGTATCGCTGTGATGACTTTTTCCATACAAACTGTTGGCGGGAATATTAATACCGACACCCGCGGCGTCACTATCATGAGTGATGATGGTTTTTATTGAGCCGCCAAACTGATAATCAATGTCAGAGGCAAGGCAAGGGGTGCTTGCCAATATCAAACCATAAGCGAGGGGAATTAGTTTGGTTTTCATATGAAATCACTTGAATGATTGAACAATACTTAAGCAAGACCGCCGTGCTCCACCAGCTCAGTCAAAAAGAAGTGCTACTCCTCAACACAGGAGCGTGTATAACGAGGAATAACACTGAAACTAATTTGGCGGTTTCTCAATGAAACCGCCATCCGAACTCTAATGACCAGCAAGTACTTTAGCGGCGGAACGCATCAGCGCAGGTGCTTTATTTTCACCAAAACCAGAGTGGTAAGGGTTGGTTGAGAACACGACACCGACAAAATCACGGTCTGGATCGACATAGATGAACTGCCCTAAGTTACCGCTTTTAGACATCGCGCCATCTTCGAAGATATAATCGAACTGATATGAGTTGTAAGATGCCTTTTCATTAAATGCATGTAATGAGCTAGCTTCTTTAGTGGTTCCGGCAAATGCAGTTTTATCGCCATTGTTATGGATCCGGTCGAGCATTGCTTGCGAAACGATGGGTTCGTCTGTGACCGCGCTCCAGCTTGGCGTAAATAGGGTTCCCCAGCGAGCCATATCTTCCAGCGTTGTGGACACCAAACCAACGGCGATAGCCATACCATCAGGTGTTTGGTTAATCAGCATGGGCTGGCGTGCATTCACTTTCGACCAGACCCGGTCTTCGAACACTTTTGCCCATGTGGTGCCTTCGATATTCTCGATCATCTGGGTAAGAACAATGGTATTCATGGATGCATAACGGAACTGCTTACCGGGGGCATCCCCTTCAATTTTTTTGGTATCTCGAGCGACATCTATCCAGCTTTCATGTTGACCCGTTGAGAAACGTGGAGAGCCAAATGCAGAGGCAAAGAAACGCACCACGGGTGAGTCTGGATTCATGATGGATGCTTCGGTCTCTTCATTGTCTAAACCTGTTGCATGATTCAGCGCGTTGAGCACTGTCACTTGATCCCATACTGTGCCTTTTAGCTCGGGGACATACTCCGTGATGATTTTGTTGTGATCGATTTTCCCTTCTTCGGCGAGCATCGCGACCACGGTCCCAACGGTGGTTTTGGCTGCCGATGCCCAAATGTGTCGGTCCGTTGGTTTCATGCCTGGGTATGCTTCATAGACAATTTTACCCTTGTGGATCAACATAAATCCTTGGGTACGGAATTTAGGGTCTGCAAGGTAGTCTTGCATAGTCATTTCACCCTTGCTTTCGGTATGTACGGTCAGCTGAGCCAGTTCGGGATGGAGCTCTTTAATCAGAGGTTTGTAATGCTCACTGGGAGATGCAACAGCAGTAGGCATGAATTCGCTCATATGCATGTTGTAGTATAAGGCGTGGTCGCCCCCCATTTGCCAGTGGAAGTTGTTAAACTGAGCTCGCGCAGAGTCTACAAATTCATTTGAAAAGGATTGTGGGGCAGCTTGTACCGGTAAAGTCACTTGTGCGCCCTCGGCTTTTAAGGCCGCTGTAACGGGGTTTTCATCAGCTTGTACGACACCGCTAAGAGCAAGAGAAGATAAGATTAAGGCGATTGGTTTAAGTTTCATGATGTTGTCTCCTGTGTTTGTGTGGGACTAATATACGAAACAGCCAATCCGGTTTATAGGTCACTTTACGCCAAGTTGCCGATCCTTAAGCCAATTATTAGCGACAGGCTTTGATAGCCGCTTAGTGGCTAATAGGGGGTAGGTGCGGTTAAAGCATGTTAGGGCTTGCCAATTGTTGCTATTAAGGCGCAGGCCTTCAGCGCTATTAGGTTTAACTATGAGCGGATGTTTGATTTGCTAAGTTTGATTAAGCGTATGGACAGATTGCTGTAGGCCTTATGGCCCCGTTTGCTGGCCGCGATGAAACAAAAAAGCCCCCGCGAAGCGGAGGCTTGTTGAATTAAACGGCGAAGCGCTTAATTAGGCTTTAAACTGTTCTGGAAGTTCTGCGATGTAAACCGCTGGAACACCTTCAAAATCACTGGTAAATAATACCCCGTCATCATTTGGCGTAAATGATGGGTGAGGGTGAGTGATTTGACGGTCGCCGCCTAATACTTCCCAAGAGGAGTTGTGCTTGGCCAACTTCTTAAAGCTCTTGTTTTTGGTGTTCATCACGTACAAGAAGGGGTCGTTCTCGATGTCATAGCTGTCGCCATCGGCAACATCTACTGGTGCATCACAACCGTCACCAACCATCAGTGAGCCATCGAAGTTGCTCATTAGGTGTGAACAAGGTGGCATCACCATTACTTCTTCATTTTCTAAGGTCTCAGGGTTCGCTTGGTAGATCACCCGGTCGGTTTGTCCTTTGAAGTAAGACACGTAGCCCATGGCGCTGCCATCGGGATACCAGAATTCATGGGTACAAGACTCGCCTTCCGCGTGTTCTTTCACTTTACGAACGTTACTGCCGTCTTCATTAACTAACCACATGCGTGCGTCAACAACGTCGTGCGGACCTTCGTGGCAGAAGCCAATCGTTGAGTCATCGAACGGACGGTAGATAGGGTGACCTAACCATGCGTCGGCTTGGTGAACAACGCTCACATCACCGGTAGTAATGTCAACTTTAATCAGGCGACAAGTTGGATTGGTGAAATAGAAGTCGTGGAACATTTTCCAGTCGGTTAGGGGAGCCCAGCAGCTTTTCAGGATCTCAATTCCAACCAGCTTGGTACAATCGCTATTGGCAACCCAAGTGCCGTAGCCTTTCCATTTATCATCAACGGTGTAAACCACAGTTTCTTCTAGTGTTTCAAGGTCAACCTTCATTAGGTTAAGCTCGTTCTTCACATAGAACATTGCTTTATCGTCGTTGGAAACAAAGCCGCCAAAGGTATTATCGCCAGCACCTTCGGTTAATTGAGTTGCTTTTTGAGTCTCTAGATCCGCCAAGTAGTAGTTGCGATTACCATCAAAATCACCTGCAAATAACAGTTTTTTACCATCTTGAGTAAAGCACTTCTGGTAGAAGTAGTTACGATGACAGGTGATATCTTTAGGAGTTAATCGAGTCACTTTTACTTGGGTATCACTATCTAGAAAAGATTCAAACTCTAGTGTGACGACGTTGCCTTTAGCCATAAATATATCTCCGATAGAGTAAAGGCTGCACTCATACGATAGCAGCCAGTAAATGAAATCATATAATTATATTGCAGACACCGCAGTCGGTTGTTTCACATCCAACTTCGCGCTCTTCTTCAGGGCGTAGCCCACTGCAAATATTGCTGCCGCACAGGCCAAGAAGAGTAGGCGTCCCCATAATGGATTTGGAATGAATACCATTAGGGTTAGACCAGCTGCCATATAAATTACCAAGCTGCCCAGTTTTGCACGTTGCATCCGATCAACAATGTCTTGTCCTTCTTCTGCGATACATTCCCGGTCTACATCTTCGAAGAAGTCCTTAGTTGTCGCAATATAAGGGTCTTTCGCTTCATTGTAGAATAAGGTTGTGATGCAGAAGAAACCAGCGGTGAAGATCAAGTGTGCTGCAATCGTAATAATGGTGCGTAGTTCGCCTGCTTCACGACCGGTAATGCTATCGATGCCGAACCAAGTGGCTACAAACTGTGGTGTGAAGATTTCGACCACAGACCAAGAGACCAACATACCCACAACTACCGTAGCCCAAGGAGCCCACTTCGGTGTTTTACGAATAATGATACCGAGGAATAAGGGGACTAGGATCGGTGATTGGAGTAGCGTGGCGACTTGCATCATTAGGTCGAATAAGCTTAAGTGCTTCAATGAGTTGAAGAACTGAGCCATCAAAATAACTAAGACACCGTTGACTAAACAAGCGATTTGACCCACACGTAGTAGCTCTTTGTCGTCAGCTTGTCCTTTACGAACAATGGTGGAGTAGAAGCTACGTACAAAAATACCTGAGTTACGGTTAAGCGCCGAGTCCATCGAGGACATTGTCGCCGCAAATAGACCTGCCATGAGTAGACCTACGGTACCTAAAGGCATGGTTTCTCGAGCGAATACCAGATATACCGCATCGCGAGCCTTCGCCCCTAACTCTGGGTAGGCCGCGGCCGCATCGGGATATAAAATGGCTGATGCCCATGGTGGAATAAACCAAATAATAGCACCAACAACCATCATCACGAGCGCCATTAAAGCGGCTTTGCTGGCGTTCTTAGAATCTTTAGCATTTAGAAAACGGTAAGACTCCTGCATATTGTTGATACTTTGTAGCTGTTTCACCACGAAGAAGATGAAAGTACACACTAATAACAGCGGGTAGTTCATATCGGGGCCCATAATGAAGCCACCGGGGAATTCGTTGATGATTTCGCCTGGGCCGCCAACGGCATAGAGCGCAACGCCTGCACAGGCGATAGAAATCACAGCGACCACTAAGGTTTGAATGAAATCAGATGCGACCACACCCCATGCACCACTCAGCAATGAAATCACCAATACTGCTGCACCAGTGACGTAAATAGTGGTGATAATGTCGGCATGGAACACTGCAGAAGCAAAAACCCCTAAACCATTCAGCCATACGCCAGCATTAATCACGCTCAAAGGAATGATTACCCAGGTGAAGAATTGCTCATTGGTTGAACCATAACGACGTCTAACGCCTTCGGTTGGGGTGTCGACTCGCATTTGGCGAAAGCGACGTGCAAAATAGAAGTAGGCAAAAACATAGGCGACCATGTTGCCGATAAATACCGCGAGTACCGCGAAGCCATCGTTATAGGCTTTACCAGCCGCACCGGTAAAGGTCCAAGCTGAGAACTGAGTCATGAAAGCAGTTGCTCCCACCATCCACCAAAGCATTTTACCGCCCCCACGGAAGTAATCGCTGGTACTGTTACTTGCCATTTTTTTGAAGATTAAGCTAATCGCAACCATTAGTGCAAAGTAGCCTGCAATGACTAAATAATCATATGTCATGGTTAAATCCTAAACGCTAAATTAATTGCAGGCATTATAAGGTAAAAAAGAAAACGGTATTTGATAAAAATCGAAACATCGGTTCATTATTTGTGTTTTACGTTTAAAATGTGATCTTGATCACTGTGCGCCTGCTTGCGATTATTTTCGATTTTACCTCTCATTATTTAGTATTTTATCCCCGACAAACCGTTGTTGTGCCTTGAAGGCGGGTACTCGTTTGCAAATTAGTCCTCCAAGGATTTGCCTTAGAGTTCGATCTGGAACTCTGTTGAATTTCAAAACAGCTAGGTTATTTCATCACAGACGTCGTGTGGTGTTTTCATTTAGCTTGTATCGGTTATCTAAACTGCGCTTGGAGCTGTTCTCTGAGTAGAAACGCAATGGTTTGGCATTCCCACAATGAGCAATTGATCCAGAACGTAGATTGATTTGTGCGATTTTAATATTGATAAGTGTGGCAGCGTTTAGGAGTTGCACCATCAATAAATTCACGTGTAAAACAGTATTTCAATAATATTAATTAGCATATTCAATATATATGAATGCATAAAAATAGAAAGTGTTTGCTTGGCAAAGTGTGAAGCTTGTTTAGGCTTTTATACTGCGAGGCCAATGTACTCGTTTAGGCGCGTGTTTTTGTCTGGTATTTGGGCTTGATATTGGGTTGGGGAGACAGTTCTTGGTGATTAAACATTTGGTTTGCGAATAAGCTGCGGTAGTTGGTTGATTCAGCGAGGCTCATTTTAGAGCAGAGACTCTCGCTTGTTGTGGGTTAACATTTCGGCCAAGGCGATATTCTTTAATTTTTTAAGCCTCAAGGCTCAAATTGTGGCTTAATTTTTTGGCCATTTTGAGTAGTTGCTGTCGGGTATGCTCTAGGTCGTCGACAGGATGATGTACGGTATTTTCATTTAAACTAAGAAACGGAATGGTCGCTACCGCCAGTAACCCGCCGTGAACATTTAAGATGGGTACGCTGATGTTGGTCACGCCGGAAATTTGAGGGCTGGGGCCAACAAAGTAGCCCTGCGCTAAGGTTTGTTCGAGTACGGCTAAAGCCTGATTTTTTTCGTCTGCTGTGTCTTCAAGCTGGGCCAAAATCTGGTTTCGTTGCTGGGGGTTACTGTAGGCGAGTAGGATGATCCCTGAACCAGAATTACAGATACTAAGCTTGGCTCCGAGTCGAAGGCTAAAGCCCATCTTGTAGGGACTTTCTTGGCGAGCGATAACCACCAATTCACCATGTTGATAGTGGCTCAGATGGCAGGATTGATTGACCCGATCACAAAGCTGTTCAAGTAAGGCTGGGGCTTGTTTTAGTAATAGCGCGATAGGGGGGTGTTGATTCGACAGAGTAAACATTTTTAGGGTTAGTGAGTAGGTTGCACTATCCAAGTCATAACCGAGGTAGTTTTTCTGTTCTAGCAGCAATAACATGCGAAATATTTCGTTGACACTACGCCCCAGCTTTTCGGCGATTTGTTTTTTACTCAGCGGTTCGGCTTGGGTGGCGAGTAGCTCAAGTATTTCTAAGCCTTTTTCTAGCGCTGGCGCTCGGTATTCAGGAGAGGGGGTATTTTTCATAGCTCGTTCAGGAAGGTCCTATGCAGGTGATGCTTCACGAGGGATCACAGAGATCCTCTGGTGTAATTGAAGGCAGAGTGCCAATTTTGACACTCTGCTTGCCACATTGGAAGCTTGGTTTGAGCTAACGTAGTTGGCTTGTTTCTACAAAATCCATGTCGTCAAAGGTTTGATTCTCGCCCACCATTCCCCAAACGAAGCTATAGTCTTTGGTGCCGCAGCCGGAGTGAATCGACCAGCTCGGCGAGAGCACTAGTTGGCGGTTATTCACCACCAAATGGCGAGTTTCTTGGGGTTCCCCCATCATATGGAAAACGACTTGGGAAGGTTGAATATTAAAGTATAAGTAAGCTTCCATACGCCGTTCATGGGTATGGGCTGGCATGGTGTTCCATACGCTGCCGGGCTGCAGATGAGTGACCCCCATACATAGCTGGCAGGTGTCTAGTACATCTGGGTGGATATACTGGTTGATCACTCGTTCATTGGCGGTATCTTGCGAGCCGAGTTCAATTTTAATGGCGTCATCTAATGATATTTTACGTGAGCTAAATTGCTGGTGAGCGGGGGCGCTAAGACAATATAACAAAGCTGGATTTTCGGGATTTAAGGATGTAAATCGAATGTTTTTTTCACCCTTGGCCAAATAAGCTGCATCTAGATGACCCAGCGTGTACTGTTCGTTATCACTTTCAACCAAGGCCTTACCACCGAGATTGACAATACCCAGCTCGCGGCGCTGCAAGAAAAAGTCGGTACCGAAAGCTTGGTTATCGATAAAGTCTGCTAGCTTGAGTACTTGCGTAATGGGTGATACTCCGATCGCGACAATTCGATCAATGTGGCTATATACCACTTGGATCTGATCTTCGATAAAGAGTTGCTCGGTTAGGAATTCCTCGCGTAAGCGAGCGGTGTCAAATTGTTTGACATCTCTTGGATGACTGGCGTGTTTAATAATCATAAGAACCTCATTCAATAATTATATTGAGTGTAGTGTCTATTTAAATATGATCAATTCGATTTGTATATGAATGATGTTTTTGTGAACGCGATCATTGTTGCTTACGATCAATTAAATCAACGGGATGCTGCGTTGCTTGGTATATGCGAGGATTCGGAAGCTGAGTGACGAATGACGAGGTAAGATAATTGGGGCAAAAAAAAGACGCCTAAATGAGGAGTAAAGGCGCCAAGAGACTATGATAGTCAAAGTTAAGTATTGGAATTATGAAGGAATTAGTCGATGATCCCGGCCACTTCGCTGACCAGTTTAGCAAGTTCATCCCATTGCTCATTGTCGATCAAATCGTTTGGAACCATCCAAGTACCACCACAGCAAAATACGCTTGATAGTGCCAAGTAATCGTTCACGTTTTTGGGATTTACACCACCAGTAGGCATAAATTTAACGGGGTAAACTGCTGCTAATGATTTTAACATTGCGACGCCGCCAGATGCTTCCGCTGGGAAGAACTTAAGCGTTTCAAGACCCATTTCCATCGCCTGTTCAACCAGACTTGGATTATTCACACCAGGAACAATAGTTACATTGCGTTGCTGGCAGTATTTAACTGTGCTTGGGTTGAAACCAGGGCTGACTACAAAATCTGCACCTGCATCCATCGCTTGGTCAACTTGTGCAGGTGTTAGTACGGTACCGGCACAAATTAGCATTTCAGGGTAAGCTTCACGCATTGCTTTGATTGCGTCTGCTGCTTGCGCAGTACGGAAAGTTACTTCGGCGCAAGGTAGGCCGTTTTCAATCAGTACTTCTGCTAATTTTACTGCTTTAGAAGCATCGTTAATTGCGATAACGGGTACAACTTTGATCTCGCTAAGGCGTTGATTGATGGTTGTCATGCTTGTCTCCATTAAATAGTTGGCATTACGTCGCGAGATATTACCGCGCCGCGATGTTGAATTACATTTCCTGCTAGCACATGGCCTGCCTGAGCCGATTGTTGCATATCGCCACCAGTGAGTCGTTTTGCTAAATAGCCAGCACTGAATGAATCGCCAGCGGCCGTGGTATCTACGACTTTATCGATTTTATTCGCGGCGACCTCAGTTAAGCCATCTTTATCTACGACATAACAGGCTTCTGCGCCACGTTTCACAACAATCTCGGTTACGCCCAATTGTTGGCTGCGTTCAATGGCTTGTTGTTCATTGGCATCACCCCATAATAGTACTTCATCATCGAAGGTGAGGAAGGCAATATCGGTAATTGCTAGTATGCGCTTATAGAAAACCTGCGCTTCGGCGGCTTCTTTCCATAGTGCTGGGCGATAATTGTTATCAAAGACAATTTTTACCCCTTCGTTACGGCACATCGTGAGCACTTCAATTAAGGCTTCACGGCTTTCATCAGATAGGATCGCTAAGCTAATACCGCTTAAATAGATCATCTGGTGCTGGCATAAGTCTTTTGCGAGTGCACTTAATTGCTGATCTTTGATCCAATATTTTGCTGCTGAATCATTCCGCCAATAGAAAAAACTGCGCTCGCCGTCATCGGCAGTCTCAATTGCGTAAATGCCAGGCAGCTTTTCTTTAGAAAGATAGACCATCTCGGTATTAATGCCTTCTTCTTTCCAAGCCGCGAGCATTTCAGAACTAAAAGGATCAAGCCCTAGTCCGGTCACGTAAGAAGTCGTAATACCGTGTGGTTTGGTTAAACGAGATAAGTAAACAGCGGTATTTAAGGTATCACCGCCAAAGCCTTGTTCGAGAGAACCGGCAACTTTTCTTAGCTCGACCATGCATTCACCGATAATGGCTACACGGGAAATTTGGGTCATTAGAATGCTCCTGATCATTTATTGCCGCGATTATACACAATTTCGGGTGGCTATAAATAAAAATTAAAACGATGTTTCATTAATTTGTGATGAAGGTCTAAGTTGTATCATAAAAAAATGGCTAACCTCATCGAGGCTAGCCATTTTTAATGTTCACGCTAAATTTTAGGTTGTTTAGCCTAAAATTGATTTTACATAGGCTTCGATTTCTGGCACTTGGCAGTTGTCGAAGAAACATTGTTGGAAGCGCTCACCAGAAACTGCAGTTTTCACTAATTCTGAGTCAATCGCTTTCAATGTATCTAGGTAGTTTTCTTTAACGACAGCAGATTTAACCTCGTTAAGGATCCCAGCATTGCGTTGTTGTGGTTCTGCACGCTCTAGTGGGTAACCTTGACCACGCTCACCAGTGGTGAAGGCTTTTTCGAAGATATAGCGAACGTTTAGCTCAGCACCCCAGCCAAAACCTTTCGCAAACGCTAGTGCTAAAGCATTACCGTTGTTGATTTGGTTGAATAGGAAAGCATCAGAAGGATCTAAACAGTAACCACATACCACACCTGGGTGGATGTTGAGTGACATCATCGCACCTTGGCCAGTACCACAACCAGTAACGACAAAGTCAACCGCTTTAGAGTTGATAAGGATACTCGCCATAATGCCGAGGTGGATGTATGTGAGGTGATGGTCGTTTTCATCGCTCATACCCACGTTGTAAACAGGGTAGTCTAGTCCACCAACAACTGTTTGTAGTTGGTCTAGTACTGTTGCGTTTTTGCCAGCTTGGCTATTTTCCATCATTAATGCAATTTTCATTAAATTCTCCTGCAGTATTTGCTGCGATAAATTAAAGTGTGATTAAACGAAGTCTTTACGCATAGGGGTGAAGTTGTCGATCAACACACCCGCTTCTAGGCAGACACAGCCGTGTTCAATATTTGGCTGTTTATACATGGTGTCACCGGCTTTGACGACTTTTACTTCATCACCAATGGTGAATTCGAATGCGCCCGACATGACGTAAGTTAATTGCTCATGCGGATGGCTATGCATTGGGCCAATGGCTCCTTTTTCGAAGTGCACTTCAACCGTCATGATGTTATCGCTATAAGCAAGAACTTTACGAGAAACGCCTGCTCCGAGGTCTTCTAAAGTGATTTGGTCGTTAAATACAAACATAGTTCACCTAATGTGTTAGTGATTAAGGGTCAGCGCTTGGCGACGTTCACGGGTTAAACGGTAGATGGTGATCAAGTTCATATGGATCACGGTAATTTCTAGGAGTGTTCCACCAATGGAGCCCACCGTTATGTTGTTGATTAACCAACAACTAGCCCCTGCGAGGAAGCCGAGTCGCATCGGAATACCTTTCAGTACAAATACCGAGTAGGTTCCGATAATCGTGCCTAGTATCGGCCAGAGATCCCAGAGGGTATCGGACATGTAAATGCCACTGGCCAAACTAATGCTGATAAATACCACCGCAACCTTTTTCGATGAAACATAAATCGCGGTTGCGGTTCGTAGCGCAGAAAGTAAAGCGCTGAGCGCAGAAACGACTGAGCCCAGCAATAAATAGTGTACGAAATGGTTGAGATTGAAGATTAACATCACAATCTTCAGGGTTTTATCATTTTTCTGATAAAAGGTTGATATCCCTAAAGCAAAGCTCACAAAACCTAATGCTTGCGCAAAAGATAAATCAACCACCATTATTTTAATTACTCTCTTTTTTTGTCGCGTTTAGCGTGATAACCAGCCGCCGTCGACAGCAATGGTATAACCGTTGATGTAGTCAGACGCTTTAGACGCAAGGAATACACAAGGTCCTGCTAAATCTTCTGGTGTGCCCCAGCGAGCAGCTGGAATACGGCCAACAATTTCGGCATTACGGGCTTCATCGGCACGTAAGGCAGTGGTGTTGTTTGTCGCCATGTAGCCAGGGGCAATCGCATTTACGTTGACGCCGTGAGCAGCCCATTCGTTGGCCATAAGACGAGTCACACCCATCACGCCGCTTTTAGATGCGGTGTAAGAAGGCACGCGAATACCACCTTGGAAAGATAGCATTGAGGCGATGTTGATAATTTTGCCGCCTTCACCTTGTGCGATAAATTGCTTGGCAACTGCTTGAGACATGAAGAATACAGACTTGATGTTGATGTTCATCACGTCGTCCCAGTCTTGCTCTGAGAAATCAATCGCATCGTTGCGGCGAATAATACCGGCATTGTTTACCAGAATGTCGATACGGCCAAATTCTTTCACGGCAGTTTCGACAATTGATGGAATGTCATCTAACTTCATCAAGTTGGCGCGAATGTCGATAAATTTACGGCCAGTTTCCGCCATTTTTTCGATGGTTTCGGTGGGTTCAACAATGTTTACACCAACGATATCACAACCCGCATTAGCTAAACCTAATGCCATGCCTTGGCCAAGACCAGTATCACAGCCAGTTACAATGGCCACTTTGCCTTGTAAGTTGAATGAATCAAGAATCATGTTATTTCCTCTAAACTACCTAATTTAGTGATAGCTTCAATTGAAGTGTCACTATTAATGCGCTCAATATACCAACAAATAGAACCGCTTTCCATTTATTTTTGAAATTACGTTTTAAAAAAATTGGTAAGAAGGCATAAGTAATCGTTGAATTATATGCGCGGTTTCAAAATTCTGAAAACCGTTTTCAAAATTAGTGGTCGTTCGCAAAGCTTTGGTTATAATGTCAACAAACATAGTTAAGTAAGGGAAAGTAATGGAAAAGGCAACTCAGCCTGAGGCGGTATCGTCGGTATTAAAGGTGTTTAACATCCTGCAAGCCTTGGGCGAGCAAAAAGAGATTGGGGTCTCTGAGCTATCACAACGTCTCATGATGTCTAAGGCAACTACCTATCGTTTTTTACAAACGATGAAGACCTTAGGCTACGTCTCTCAAGAGGGGGAAGCTGATAAATATTCTTTAACCCTTAAGTTATTCGAGTTAGGCGCTCGGTCATTAGAATATGTTGAGCTGATTGAATTAGCCGATAAACAAATGCGGCATATCTCCGAGCATACTAATGAAGCTTTGCACTTAGGTGCCTTAGACGAAAGCTCCATCATTTATATTCACAAGATTGATTCGGGTTACAATCTACGTATGCAGTCGCGTATTGGTCGCCGTAATCCTTTATACAGTACTGCCATTGGTAAAGTATTGTTGGCCGGGCGTGAAGAGAGCTTTGTCCGTGAAGTTCTTACTGGTGTGGAGTTTATTAAACATACTGATAAGACTTTAGAAAATACAGAACAGCTACTGGCGGAACTGCAAGTGGTTAGACAGCAGCACTATGCGGAAGATAACGAAGAGCAAGAACCTGGACTCCGTTGTATTGCAGCCCCTATATTCGATCGTTTTGGTAACGTGATTGCAGGTATTTCTATCTCTTTCCCGACCATCCGTTTCGATGAAAAGCGCATGTCTTATTATGTCGGCTTATTACATAAGGCCGGCAAGAATATTTCTGAGCAACTGGGTTATCAGCATTATCCAAGCTAAAATCCGCAGCCTACGGGCTGTTTTTTTTGTGCCAACTTAGTATGTAAAACGCTGTTTCATTTTTAATGGGTTTAAAATGGGTACCTCCCTTACTATCAATGTTTTTGATTTTCTCGTGAAGCTCGATCCTTTTGATCGCCTACCAACAGCTCTGGTGGATAGCTTAGCTAATTCAGTGAAGGTGAGTTACTTAACTCAAGGTGAAGAGATACAGTTTAGCGCTCAATGTGAACAACGTTACTTATATATTATTCGCACCGGGGCGATCGAGCAACGTCTGAAAGACGGCGAATTACGTGCTCGTTTGGGCAAAGAAGATCAGTTTGGTTTTACTTTCTTAGGCCCTTTAGATAAAGCAGAAGATGGTTATCGTGCGGTTGCCATTGAGGATTCCTTACTTTACTTAATTCCTCATCAGCAGCTACAGCGGATCTGTCAAGAATATCCAGAGTGCGAGAATTATTTTGCCACGCAAGCTTTAGTTCGTTTGAGTTCGGCGGTGGATTATTCCCGTAAAGAGGATAATGGTCTGTTCTTCCGTTCGGTGGGAGAAGTTGCGAGTAAAAACATTGCGATTGTCGACGCCGATACCCCGATCCAAGAAGTCGCTCGTGTCATGTGCGGTGAGCAGCGTAGCTCTTGCGCAGTGGTCAAGCAGGGCGACGACATTGTGGGTTTGGTGACGGATCGCGATATGACCCGTAGTGTGGTTGCTACGGGGATTGACCGCAGCTTACCTATCCAGCAAGTGATGACGCCACAGCCGACGCTGATCCAGAGTGATGATAAGGTGATCCAAGCCATTTCTTTGATGTTGCAGTATCACATTCGTTGCTTGCCTGTATTAAAAGGTCAAAAGGTGGTGGGTTTACTTACCACCTCTCACTTGGTACATAATCACCGTACTCAAGCGTTATTTTTAATTGAAAAAATAAAATATGCCAGTTCGGTGGGTTCGTTGGCCACCTTAAAAGACGAGCGCTTGTCGATTTTTGAGTCTTTGGTTGACAGTGGGGTTAGCGCCGAAATTCAAGGGCGCGTGATGTCGATGATTATGGATGCTTTTACGCGTCGTTTAATTCAACTCTGTGAGGAACTACTTGGTCCTCCGCCAGTGGCATACGCATGGGTGGTGGCAGGCTCGCATGCCAGAAATGAAGTCCATATGTTATCCGATCAAGATAGCGCCATTGTCCTGGCCGATGAGATTAGTGCCGCTGATAGAGTTTACTTTCAGCATCTTGCGATGAAGGTATGCAATGGTTTAGCTGCCTGTGGTTATCCATTGTGTGATGGTAAGTATATGGCGGCTACCGCTCAATGGTGCCAGCCCTTAAGCCGATGGAAAGCCTATTATCAAAAGTGGGTGGCTAGCCCAGAATACAACAAATTATTGAGTATTAGCGTCTTTTTAGAAGTTCGTGCGATCTATGGCGAGCATGAATTGGTTGATAAAATGCAGCAGTATTTACATCAGTGTATTCAGCAGAGCCGTAATTTTATTCCTGCCTTAGTCAAAGACGCAGTTGATACCCAACCTCCGTTAGGGATTTTCAATAATTTGGTCCTGGAAAAGGGCGGAGAGCATAGTAATACTTTAAATATTAAGAAATTTGCCTTGAACCTGATTATCGATTTAGCCCGTATATTCAGTCTCGCTGCGGGAGGATCGCTGACCGGAACCGAGGAACGTTTTCGCTATGCTGCGGAACAAGGCACGCTTTCTCAGGATAGTTGTGACAACATTATTGGCGCTTATCATTTTATTTCGCAAGTTCGTTTTATTCACCAGATGCACGCGATAAAGGCAGGTAAAGAACCGAATAATCATATTGCGCCTGCTTTATTTAGCAGTTTCGAACGAAAACATCTTAAAGAGGCCTTTAAAATCATCAGTGAGCTACAAAGTGTAGCCAAATTGCGGTTTATTAAGGCGTGAGCGAAAAACCATGTTTAAGACGCTGAAAAGAACCTTTGCTAAAAAGCTGTCCCCAGAAGCGCAACGTTTAGCGATGCTTGCAGATCCCACGTGGTCATTTGGGATCCGCCAATATTTATCGACGCCTTTGCCCGCGCTTACGGCTGCATTTAACTCACTTCAGTTTTTGGCTTTAGATTTTGAAACCACAGGGGTTGATCCTCAAGAAGACCGAATTTTGAGTATCGGTCTGGTGCCGATGAGTCTTGCTCAGATAGAAATCGCTGAAGCGCAAGAGGTGTTCATTGCGCACGGGCAATACATAAAAGCGGATAGTGCAAGAGTAAACCAAATTACTCCGCAAATGCTTGATGGGGGGCTACCTTTAGAAGAAGGCATTAGTCTGTTATTTCAAGCTTTATCAGGTAAGGTGTTATTGGTGCATGGCGCTTGCATCGAACGAAATTTTATAGATGCTTACTTTAAACAATACCTTGGCATTGAACACTGTCCTTTGTATATCATTGATACTTTAGCGATTGAAAAGAAACTCAGTTATTCGGGGAGAACTGGCGCACATAAGAGTTTTCAGCTGAATGATTTGCGTCGTCACTACGGTTTACCTGACTACGTTTCTCACTCCGCCGCCAGTGATGCCTTCGCTTGTGCTGAATTATTCATGGTTCAGTGTAAGAAGTTGAATATAGCAGCTACGACTTCCCTGCGAGATTTACATCTCTAACTTGAGCATGGCGCTTCTGGCCATGGTTGAACAGGCCATCACTGATTCTGATCAGGCTCTTTAAAGGCCCGCTGGCTATAGCATGTTGCTTTACTGTGGTTTGACGGTTGCTAATAGTTGCTTCAAGTATTTCACGGGTATCGCGTAACTGATTGCACTGGGGTTACTTAATACCGCTTCTTTAGTTGTTTTGACAAATACTTTGTTGATGATGCCTATGACTTCGCCCGTATCTGGGTGGTATAGCGGACTTCCGCTATTCCCTGGATAGGCAGTAGCGTCGAGCTGATAGACATTATAGGGCGCTTTCAATCTTTTGAGTTGAGCAGGGTTTAATTCTCGAGCTGAACGCGCAGGTATCACGACCGGAGTAATACTGGAAATGATACCGCGGTGAGTGACAGGATAAAGTCCAAGTACTGCCCCGATAGGAAAACCGGTAAAGGCATATCGCTCGCCTTCCCTTACCGTTTGGTTTGACACGCGCATTGGCCTTAAGGGTTCTCCTTCAATTTTCAGGAGTGCGAGGTCGTGCTGTTGATTACTTGCCAGCAAGGTTGCGTACCTTAGTTGGGGAGACCGACCTTGGCCAACAAATACCACTAAGCGTTCTTTTTGTTGTTGATTTAAGGTTTTGGGAATGACATGGGCATTGGTCGCGATGACATTGCCGCTAACGGCAAATCCGGTACCACGTAAGGTGGCTCTTGGTGAGTTTAATTTGTTGAACGTTCCCACGCCGACCACCGAGGGCTTGATCTGCTCAATGGTATCGGCAAGTTGGCTTGATGCGGTGCTACTGTATAGCGCCAAGATGATAAGACTTACGATGACTGGAATGAGCCGCATATAGAGTTATTCCTTGAAATGCTGCCTCATATTAATTTTTACTCTAGGCTAGGGCAAGCTAGTATGAAAAGAACATCAAATAAAGTGTTGTGATAAAAACGTTATAACAGGGATGAATAATGATGAGTTTCAATTACGAAGATGCATTTTCGCGCAACATAGGGTGGCTTACCGACGATGAACAGCAACTATTACGCGGGAAGCGGGTGGCCATCGCTGGGGCCGGTGGGGTGGGGAGCGAACATATTGTTACCTTGGCGCGTTTAGGTGTCGGTAAATTTAATATTTCAGATTTTGATGAATATGAAGTGCATAACTTTAACCGCCAAGCGGGCGCATTCATGTCTACCGTTGGGCAAGATAAAGTTAAGGTGATGGAAAGTGTTTGCCTAGATATTAATCCCGAAGCCGAGATCTGTAGTTTTCCTGAGGGTGTATTTGAGCATAATGTTGACCAGTTTTTAGAGGGGGTGGATGTTTATGTTGATAGCCTCGATTTTTTTGCCCTATCGGCACGTAAGTTAGTTTTTCAGAAGTGCCTAGAGAAAAACATCCCTTTGGTGACCGCTGCCCCCCTCGGTATGGGCTGTGCATTTTTGTGTTTCATGCCTGGTGGTATGAATTACGAAGAGTATTTCCGTTTTGAAGACTGCCAAGATGAAAATGAGCAATATATTAAGTTTTTAATTGGTTTGTCTCCCGCAATGTTGCAGCGCCCTTATTTAGTCGATCCAAGTAAGGCCGATTTTCACGCGAAGAAAGGACCGTCGACGCCGATGGCAGTGAAGTTGTGTGCTGGCGTGGCGGCGACTTATGTATTAAAAATCCTTTTAAAACGAGGTGATTTAGTCACCGCACCCCATGGTTTACATTTTGATGCTTACCGGAATCGTTTTAAAAAAACCTGGCGGCCAATGGGCAATCGGAACCCTTTGCAACGGTTGGTGTTTAAGATTGCGAAAAAAGTGGTTTTAAATTGAGGACTTAGCAACTATTCGCTGAAATATAGTGGGAGTCGTTGCTTGATTAGAGGTGTCAGTAAATTTTACATATCGCTCATGAAAACGGATGTCATTTTATTTAAATTATTGTTTTCTAATTGTTTTTTAAGTTGGCATTTGAGTTGCATTGATATACTTGTATTTAACTCTGCGATGACCAAATGGACGGGCAATATGAATAAATTAAAATTGACTGGTATGGCATTAGCTTTAGGTGTTTCAAGCCTTTCGGCAAATGCTGTTTTAATCACGGATTGGGATTACTTAAACGACGCGGGTTTCGGCACTGATTATGTCTCAGAAGCTGGCGACGCAACAGGGATTAACGCTTCAGGTGCTACCTTAGATGACTTTGATACACTCTTTGCTGGTGAGCTTCCTAAAACATTGGCTTGGGGCCAACCTTATAAAGAGGTTAACCCTAACGAATTGCAAAGCTCTTTAATCGTTGACGATGCTAAAACTGGCTCGGTAACCACCAGTGTAGTGAATGGTGTTGGTGCTCTAGCTTTCTCTGAAGGTACAGGTTTAACCCATGAAAACTGGGGAGTAACGGGTGATACTTTGGTATCGGCGACCTTATTCGATGGTTTGTTTTTAGGCCCAACATCTCCAGTGGTGTTGCCTCCAACGGCTGGACCAACGCTACAATTTGAAATTCAATTTGAAGAAACCTACAACCACCCTACTGGCGGCGTATGTGAATATGGCGACACTTTAGATGGTGCAGTTGGTATCAATGAGGCTGGTTGTGCCGATTTATTTACCATTGTATTAGACGACAGTGTTTCTTTCACTCAGGAAGGTGATGCGATTTTCTTAAGCAATAGCTTCACCATCCCTGTAGACGGCTTAGACGATTATGAATACACCTTAACAACTCGTTTGTTAGGTCTAACATTCGTTGAGAATGTCGATTGTCCAGAAGGTAAAACCTGTATTGGTTTCTTAACTGAAGAAGATGATACCAATACTCTTGAAGCTGCATTTGCTATCTCAGCCAGAGAAGTGACAGAACCTGGTACCTTAGCTATATTTGGTTTAGGTTTATTAGGTTTGGCTGGTTTGCGCCGCCGTGCTTAAGGCTTAATAAAAACGTCGCTAAGAGTTAGCGTCATTAGTTGATATTAAAAGCGCAGCCCTGTACTGCGCTTTTTTGTTTTTGAGTCCTTGTCATTGATATTATTTAGCTGCTTTTAACTCTGGCGAGTGAGTGGGTTGCTTTAGATCGAAAGCTTTGAGAGTGCCTTATGATTCGTAATAAATACATAAAAAATTTGGCAAGCTATCCGGTGATTGGGCCGATGGTGAGAAGTGGTATTTCACTGCTAGTGAAACGAGAAGCAAAGTTAATTGCTCAACATTTTGCCGAGTATCTGCGTCCTGTGGTTGCTTATCGTCCCGATATCGTGCATGAAGCGTTTAGGATCCGTCATGACGTTTATTGTGAAGAACTAAACTTTGAGCCAATTCGAGACGATGGGATGGAGCAAGATGAGTTTGATGAATATTCTCGGTTCTGTTTGATCCAACACAAACCCAGTGCGGATTTTGCAGGTTGTGTGCGGATTGTATCCCCAAGTCATAAAGATGAATTACTTCCTATCGAGAAATACTGCGCGCAGGCAATTGAAGGCGCGAAATTCCATCCGGATCAATTTGAACGCTCAGAAATATGTGAGATCTCTCGTTTAGCGGTACGACCTCAGTTTCGTCGTCGTAAAGCGGATAATTTTGAAGGCGCGGCAGCGGGTGCCATTAATGAACAAACCTACTCAGAAGAAGAGCTACGCTGTTTTCCATTTTTGGCGATAGGTTTATATTTGTCGATAGCTTCGCTTGCAGTACGCTCCGGCACACATCATGCGTTTGTCATGATGGAACCTCGTTTAGCACGCAGTATGAGCTTTTTAGGGATCAAGTTTGAGCAGCTCGGGGCCGCTATCGACTACCATGGTGTGCGAGCGCCTTACTATATTAGTGCGTCGATGCTGATGCGAAGCTTGCCGGTTGGTTTTCAAAAACTGATGATGAATATTGACAAAGAAGTAGCCAAGGGTTGTCTGGCCGCCAGAAAAAATGATGATGATGATGAATACATTAAAAAAATGTATTCATCAAACTTCAAAGCAAAACCAAAATCAGACAATAGCCTAATGATGAGAAAAGGTTTTGTTTATTCTCCTGCGAAGGGCTTGTACCTACCGCAATAACTGCAAGCTTTCTCACCATTGGTCAGATGGTTATTTTAGCTGAGCTTCTAGCTCAGCTTTTTTATTCAGCAAGGCCGGATCGAGATCGATTAAACTATTCAACAAGGTTCTCGCCTGACTATGTTTGTTACTCGCAATCAGCGCTTCAACATAATGAACGCCAATTTCGTTATTGGCTTGCTGTTGATAGCTTTCTGCCAGAATTTCGGTGGCTTTTTCTGCTTGACCCGCTTTAAGCAACATATAGCCATAAGTGTCTTTAATCTGGGCGAGTTCAGGTTTGAGTTGATAGACTTGTTTGGCGTATTTTAAAGCTTGTTGGTTGTCTTGTTGCGCATGATATACCCACGCGAGGTTATTCAAGGCAATAATGTTTTCAGGCTCCTTACTGATGATCTTCTGGTAACTTTGCAAAGCTTGCTGAGGGTTTAAACTCATTTGTAATTCTGCTAATTGCAGCTGTAATGGTTGTGCGGCTTCACCATGCTCAGACAGTGTTTTTTCTACAAATGCAACAGCACGCTCGGGTTGATTGGCGTCTTTGTAAGTTTGAATTAAACGATTTGCGGTTTGCATGCTGGGATGCTTGCTATATAAGTCTTCAAAAGTCTTAATCGCTAAAGGCAAGTTTTCTTGGGTAAGATAAATATAACCTTGTTGTTGAATCGCGGCTAAGGTTTTCAACTGGTTTGGGGCGAGGCTATTTAAGGCCTCTTGGCTTGCCGCAGCATTGCCTGTTTTAAGCAACAATACCGAATTTAAAAAAATCATTTTTTGATTATTTTTAAATACTTTGACTGCTCTGTTGCTCAACGCCACAGCTTCATTTAGCTTATTATTAGCCTCTAATACATTAATGTTCTTAATATAAGCCGCTAACGATAATGGAGAGTTATCTAACCAGCGTCGATAAGTGCTAATTGCATTGTCGTTCTGCTTATCTTGTAAATATAGGTCGCCAATTAACTGCCAGATTTGGTCGCTACGTAGCAAAGGCTCGACCTGTTCAAGGCTTGTAATCGCTTGCTTGAAGTCTTTTTTGAAGACGAAGTAGCGGCCTAATTGTTCTTGCAATAGATTAGAGTTGGGTTGTTCCAGTAGCTGCTGATCGAGTAAGGCTTTAACCTCTGCCATTCTATCTAGTTGGCTGGCATGCCCCATTAAAAATTGAAACACTCGCAAGTTTTCTGGATTTTCGGTCTTGAGTTGGTAAATAATTTGGTAAGCTTTTTCGGCCTTACCGATTTGTACATAAGCAGAAGAACTAAATAGTGTAGCTGGTACATCTTTCGGGTTATCTTTAAGAACTGATTGGTATGCATCCAGTGCTTCTTGATAACGACCGAGTTGCTCTAATAATGCGCCTTTATACAATTTTACCGCTTGGTCTTTAGGGTGTTCACCTAGCCATTGCTCAAGTGCTGCAAAGACCTCGTCGGTTTTTTTCTGCTTGTAATGAAAGGCTTGGATCCCTAGGAAGGCTTGGGTTTGCGCTGGATTTTCTGCGAGAACTTGATTTAGGGTCTCTAAACCTTTGGGGTCATTCTGTTTTAGTTGTAACAAGCCCAATTTAGCCTTGGCCGATAAGTTACCGGATGCGGCAGCCTTTTCGGCAATTTGTAGTGCCTCTTCAGTTCTCCCCAGCTGGTTGAGCTGGATGCTGACGGTACTCAAAAAATTGCTATCTTGAGCGTCGGTAAGCGAACTCTGGTTAAGCTGCTCTAGTGCAGAGTCTAATTGACCAATACGAAACTGGGTGGTCACATACAGGCGTTGAGCAAGGGCGTTGCCCGGGTCTTTGGTAATCACTTTCTCAAGTTGAGTGAGTGCTTGCTCATACTTGTTTAGTTTGTAAGCGGATATGCCTGCAATTAGTTGGGTTGAAGTATTGTTTGAACCATTTTGTAAGGCTTTAGTGGCCAGTGTAAATGCGCTATCAAAATCTTCTTTTTGAAACTGAATATAAGCTTTTAATTGGTTACTCAGTATATGGTTCGGCGCCATTTTTAAGATCCTATTGAGATAGGGTTCGGCCTCCGAATACTGTTTGTTTTTCACTAATGCTTGCGCCAAATATAGGGTGAATTGAATCGCATCTGGGGCCAATTCAACGGCATGACGATAGGCCGCCACTGCCGTTTCTATATCGTTGGAGAGCGTTGCTAAGTGGCCTTTCAGCAGCCAAACATCGGTGTTATTTGGCGCCTCTTGCGCCAGCTGATCGATGGTACTATTGGCTTGGTCATATTGCTTATCAGCTGCAGAAATACTGGCGCTTGCCATTCGTGAGTAGGTATTCTCAACGCCCAGCTCTTGTGCCTGATTCAGAGTGAGACGAGCCTTATCGATTTGACCTTCTCTAAATAGCGAGAGGGCATAAATGGCCAGCAGTTCGGTTTCTACATCTGCTTCAAGGGGGCGATTATCAGGGATCAGTTTAGAAATTTTGTCGGCTTGATTTTGATTTAAATAGCTTCTTGCGAGTAGCGGTAAGACTTGCGCTTTGTCTGCGTTAAGCGCTAAGGCTTTGAGCAATTCTTTTTGTGCGGCTGGATAGCTGCCTCGATTCAAATAAATTCGTCCTAAAGAAAGTCGGGCTTGTCCGAGTTCACCATCCTTCTTTATCGCATTTTTCAGTTCGATAATCGCGGCACTATTATCCCCTTCGGCCAGATAATTAGTCGCCTTCGTTAGATGCTCTTGGGCTGAATCGCCACCACAAGCGACTAAGCTTAAACTTAGTGCACCTAATACTAGTAATTTTTTCATTCCAAACTGATGATTACTCATATCTTTCCCTGTTTGTTGGATTGATAAATTTGATAAAGAGCATACAACGGAATTAGCTCGATGTCCTACTTTGAGCAGCCTTTTGTTGAGAACTCAAGTTATACTCTTACTTTCTTCTTCAATATGCGGTTTAATTAGCCCAGATTATATAATTTTTATCACATAGGTGTGTACATGGACGTGAGTATTGCTGTAATTGGTTTAGGTTATGTTGGCTTACCTTTAGCCATTGAATTTGCCAAGAAACGCAAAGTGATTGGCTTTGATATTAACCAGGTGCGCGTCGCTGAATTACAGCGGGGGATTGATCTGACTCAGGAAGTGAGTGACGACGAGTTAAGTGATGTTGCCAATAACATGAGTTATAGCAGCCAGATCGAGGAATTGGCTAACTGTAACGTCTTTATTGTTACAGTTCCGACACCGATTACAGAACACAAACAACCTGATTTGACTCCATTGATTAAAGCCAGTGAAACGGTTGCAAAAGTGCTCAAACCTAAGGATATCGTGGTCTATGAATCGACGGTGTACCCTGGTGCAACCGAAGAACAGTGTGTGCCCGTATTAGAGCAACATTCAGGCTTGGTATTTAACCAAGACTTTTTTGTTGGCTATAGCCCAGAGCGAATCAATCCCGGCGATAAAACTCACCGAGTTTCTACGATTAAAAAGATTACCTCTGGCTCCACACCTGAAATTGCAACTGTGGTCGACGATCTTTACAGTGAAATTGTGGTTGTTGGGACCCATAAGGCTTCTAGCATTAAAGTCGCCGAAGCAGCCAAGGTGATTGAAAATACTCAACGTGACGTGAATATTGCATTAATCAATGAATTAGCTTTGATTTTTAATCGCCTTGATATTGATACCGAAGCAGTATTAGAAGCCGCGGGCACCAAATGGAACTTTCTTCCTTTCAGACCGGGCTTAGTTGGCGGACATTGTATTGGTGTTGACCCTTACTATTTAACCCATAAAGCTGAGTCAATCGGTTATCGTCCAGAAGTTATCTTAGCGGGTCGTCGGATAAACGATAATATGGGGCGTTATGTGGTGGGTCAGTGCGTGAAAGCAATGGTGAAACGCAACATTTCGGTAAATCAAGGTCGTGTATTGATTTTAGGTTTGACCTTTAAGGAAAACTGCCCTGATATCCGAAACACCAAAGTGATTGATATCGTGCATGAGTTTTCTGAATATGGGGTGCAGGTTGATGTTTTTGACCCTTGGGCTGATAAACAAGAATGTCATGCAGAGTACGGCATTGATTTAGTTGAACAGCCAGCGGCTGATAGCTATGAGGCTATTATTCTGGCGGTCGCTCATCAGCAGTTTAAAGAGATGTCGGTGCAGGATATTCGAGCCTATGGTAAAGCTAAACATGTACTATATGATTTGAAGTATTTACTTCCAGTGAAAGACAGCGACCTACGTTTGTAATAGGAGTTCATGGTGAATCGTTTTGAACAGGTATGCGCAACATTAAAGGCCGAACCCAAAGTATGGGCTATTTCTGGTGTCGCTGGTTTTATTGGCTCAAATCTCTTAGAGGCCTTACTGAAGCTAAATCAGCGAGTGATTGGTTTAGATAATTTTGCCACTGGCTATCAACACAATTTGGATGAAGTCCAAGGTTTAGTGAGTGAGCAGCAGTGGCAGCGTTTCCAATTTATAGAAGGTGATATTCGAGAACTAGAACACTGCAAGCAGTTTGTTGCAGGTGCCGATTATGTCTTACATCAAGCGGCTTTGGGCTCGGTGCCTCGCTCGATCAACGATCCAATTACCACCAATGGCGTAAACATTTCAGGCTTTTTGAATATGCTGGTGGCTGCTAAAGAACAACAGGTCACAGCTTTTGTTTATGCAGCATCTAGCTCTACCTATGGCGATCATCCTGACTTACCTAAGGTTGAAGAGGTCATTGGGAATCCTTTGTCACCCTATGCGGTGACCAAGTATGTGAATGAATTGTATAGTTCGGTATTTGAGCGGACTTATGCCTTTCCATCTATTGGTTTGCGCTACTTTAATGTGTTTGGTCCACGACAAGATCCAAATGGTGCCTATGCAGCGGTCATTCCCAAATGGACTGCGGCGTTAATTGATGAGCAACAAGTCTTTATTAATGGCGATGGCCAAACCAGTCGAGATTTTTGTTTTATCGACAACGTGGTGCAGATGAATATTTTGGCGGCAACTGCGGGCTTAAGTCAAAGTGAAGTCTTTAATGTGGCACTGAATGATCAAACCAGCCTTACCGAGTTATTTGAGTTGCTACAACAAAATTTAGCAATTCATGGTGTGGTTCGACAATCGGTCCCTGAGTATCGTGATTTTAGGGCGGGTGATGTGCGACATTCTCGAGCTGATATTGGTAAGGCGCAGAAATTGTTAGGTTATGCGCCTGCATTTAATATCGGCCAAGGTTTGGCCAGAGCCATGCCTTGGTATATCGCGCATGCTGATTCTGAGCATCAAACTTAAATTAAGCTGGTTACGCTAATCGAGCTTATAGTTTCGCTGATGAGAGATGTTACAGGGAACGAAACAATGGGCTGTGGGCTATGTCACACCGTAGGCAAGGATGCTGGGGACGTTTATATCTATGCTGTTGTCTCTTGCTTTGTGGAAGAGTTTAGCGCATGAGTCAAACAGCGGTAGATTGGCGTGTAATTACTCAACTGGATGAGTTGATGCGCCTCGAGCCTCAATGGGAGCAACTTGCGGATACTTGTCAAGCTTCGTTGTTCAGTCAGTTCAAGTGGATTAAACACTGGTTAAAGGTTTACTGGCAGGAGGATTGGCAGCTGCTCGTCTATGCTGGCTTCGCTGAGGGGCAGTTGGTAGCCGTTGCTCCCTTTTATCGGCAAATCTTGAAAGCAGGCTTTGGTCTTAAAAAATTGTCGCTGTTGGCACAAGGTGAAGAAGAAGAGGCTGAGTTAGCCTCGGAATATATTGATGTTTTAGTGATGCCGAATTACCAACAGCAAGCATTGCCGGTGTTATCTTTGTATTTACAAAATCTCGATTTTGATTTATTGCTGTGTCGGGCGATTCATGTCTCAAGTCATTTGTATCAGTTGTTGGCTGGAGTAAAACACTGTCAGTGTTATCCTGCGAAATCCTATTCGGTGAATTGCGAACAATGGTCAATTGCTAAGCTATCGCGTAATGGGCGTTCTAAGTGGCGTAGAGCCAGCAAAACACTAGCGCACTCGTCAGCTGTGTTTAAATGGCTAAGCTTGTCGGAGATGGAGCATTATTGGCCAGATTTGGTTGCCATGCACCAGGGGCGTTGGCAAAACCAAGGACAATTGGGGGCATTCTCTGCGGCTCGTTTTATTCAGTTTCATGGTGATTTTCGACGCGAATATGCCAATCATGTTGCAATGAGTGGCCTGTTTGTTGGCCAAAAAGCGATTGCCTTAAACTACTTCTTGCTGGATAAACAACATCTACATTTTTATCAATCTGGCTGGGATGACGCTCAATTTGCCCATTGCTCTCCAGGTTTCGCCTTACACGTTTGGAGCCTGTTGCATAGCAAAACGACGATTTATGATTTTATGATGGCAGGAAAGTTGGGCGGCTATAAAACGCAATTTGCTGCTGAAGAAACAGAAATGGCTAATCTTTGTCTCGCGAAACGTCCATGGAGGGTAAAGTTATTCAAGTTAATCAACAAAGTCATTCCAACATGAATGCGGGTAAGGGGATGCGGAGACAATTTCCGGTTAAAGAGCAAACGGCTCCTTTAGGCTTTTTTTTCTTATATCTGTACACCATTGCGGTATTGATCCGTCCTCATGAGTTTTCTTATGAAACCGCGAATTATATTGTCATTAAGGTGTTTGCGATTTCGTCTTTAGTATTGACATTATTGACGCTCCGCCCGATGAAGCTCTACCCGCAGCATTATATGTTGTTAGCTTTAGTGCCGTTGATTATGGGGTCCGCCTTTTTAAATGGCTGGGGGACTGGCGGGATTTTTCAGGCGCAGCGTTTATTTGTGAGTTCCATCGTACCATTCTTTTTGTACAGCGTATTAATCACCTCACCTAGTCGGCAGCGTTGGTTGATGGTGGTTTGCATTATTGCTGCCCTTGGCATGGTATATAACGGGCATGTACAGCAAAGTACGTTTAATGGCCGTTTTGGCTCTGGGATCGGTGGCAGTATTACGGTAGGTCGAGAGGAGATGCGGATTAGTTATCTGGGTTTCTTCAGTGATCCAAATGACTTAGGTATGTTTTTAGTGATGAATATTCCTTTTGTGGGGTATTTTTATGGCCGTGGCGGTAAATTAGTTAAATTATTAATGTTAGCTGCGCTTGTGGCCCTAGGCTACGGCGTCTATATGACTGGCTCGCGAGGCACCTTGTTGGGTTCTATCGCAGTGATAGCGATTTATTTTTTAATCAGTAATGCGGGCGCTCGCCTGGTGTTATTTATCGTGTTTAGCGCCCCCATTGCCGCAACATTGTTGGCTTCGTTTGGGGGCTTATCGGCTTCCGAGTCATCCGCTCATGGGCGACTTGATGCATGGTACGATGGTATTCAAATGTTGATTTCTAGTCCGGTATTTGGTGTTGGCATGGGCAATTTTGTGGACGTCCATGGCATTGTTGCACATAACTCTTATGTTCATGTCGCCGCTGAACTCGGGGTGCCGGGTTACAGTTTTTGGGGCGGCACTTTGATCCTAAATATGCTGATTGGATATATGTTTTTAAAGCGTTCTGACGCAGAGCTTGAGAATGATGACCAGTTGAGCGCCGAGCTTGAAAAAGAGAAACTGGAACAATACGCAGAAGAAGCCAGTCTCAATAAGACCTTATTTTATTCTATGGTCGGCTTTATGGTGACTGCATTTTTCCTTAGTCGACAATTTACATTGTTGTTGTTTATCTTTATGGGAATGCAAACCGCGAGTCACCTTCGTTTGATGAAAATCCGCCCGGTATTGGCAGAACTGCTATCCGCACAAATGGTATGGCGTTGTATGTTTTATGCCTGGGCGATTATTATCGCAGTTTATATCACCTTGAAAGTGAGTTTATGAGAACCGCTATGCAGCAAAGTACGATTCATCATCAATGGCGAGAGTATCGCTGATGCAGCTATTTTATTATAAAGACGACATCGGCAACTTTGGCGATGACTTAAATCCTTGGTTATGGCCGAAGCTACTTCCTGACTTTTTCAATGATGATCCCTCTGAATTGTTAGTCGGTATAGGTACCTTGCTCAATCATCATTTACCAAGTGATAAAACTCTACATATTGTTGGTTCAGGCGTGGGATATGGCGACATCCCCCAAGTGACTGAGCTTTGGAAAGTGCATGCCGTGCGTGGGCCTTATTCAGCAAAATCACTGAATTTAGATCCCAGTTGTGCGATCACAGATTCGGCACTGTTGTTACGCAATGTGATGCAGCCAAAACATCAAGCCAGTGGTGATATTGGTTTTATGCCGCATTATTTAAGTTGTCGCAGTGCCGACTGGCAAAATATCGCAGAGAGCTGTGGTTACCGGTTTATTTCTCCTGAATGGTCGGTTGAGCGAGTATTTGCAGAGATGCAGCAGTGTCGTTTAATGCTTTGCGAAGCAATGCATGGTGCGATTGTCGCCGATGCTTTGCGGATCCCTTGGCATCCAGTTTTATTATCGGACAAAGTGAATACCGTAAAATGGAAAGATTGGTTAGATACCATCAATATTGACTTCCAACCGACAACGATCAGACCGTATATTCATTATGCTAATGTTGGTACCAAGCAGTATCTTAAAGATGAGTTTAAACGTACGGTGCGATCCTTTGGTTTTGGGAAAGATTGGTATCCACCACAAGCTCGAAACTCAAGTATAAAGAGTAAAGATGAAACCATTGCCAATCTAGCTGCGCTTGCCAACACTAAGCGTTGTTATCTGAGCGATGAAAATTTACAAAATCGTTTGTTACAGCAACTGAATGATGCTGTTGAACAAATGCAATATAGCAGTGCGGAAGCTGGAACTTATGCAAGATAACTTAACTGTGAGTGTCATTATCCCAGCTTATAATGCTCAAAGTTTTATCGAAAAAGCCATCCTTTCGGTATTGGCTCAGTCAGCTGTTGCGAGCGAAATTATCGTGGTGAATGACGGATCTAGCGATGCAACTGCAGACATTTTAAGTGGATATTTGGATCGTATTATTTATATCGAGCAACAAAATGCTGGGGTTTCTGCGGCGCGAAATGCAGGGATAAGCGTTGCCACCAGTGATTTGATTGCCTTTTTAGATGCTGATGATTATTGGCATCCGGATAAATTGGCGATTCAACTCGAAGCGATGCAGGAAAACCCCCATTGGGTGGCTTGTTATACTCGAGATTGTAGTGACGATAGTGAGTTGAACCAAACAGAGACCGAAAGTGGACTCACATTTGAAGATAAAACTATCGAACAAATATTCATTAACCCTTATTTGACGACTTCAACGGTACTGGTGAAACGTGAGTTATTACTGAGCATCGGTTTATTTGATACTCGTTTACTTACCGCCGAAGATATCGATGTTTATTATAAAATTGCCAGCCTTGGCATGATTGGCTTTGTTAATCGAGTGCTGGTGCATAAAAAAAGTGTTGAGAACAGCCTGGGTTCTCAACTCTGTTCTTATGCGGATAATTTGGAAGTGATTGACCGATTTCTTACGACTAAACCGGCTCGTAAGCTCGAGGCTATTGCGCCGATGATTAAAGCTAAGGTTCGCCTAAATTGGGCCCGCGAGTTGATTTGGCGCGGCCAACCTAAGGCCGCAATCCCGATTATTAAACAGGCGTTAAGTGAAGCCCCGAGTTTTGCTGCTCGTTTATTGTTGTATAAGGCGCGTCTTAAGCTAATCTTTGTAGGAAGCAGTTAATTTAGTCAAAAAACAGGGAGTTGATAATGGCTGCGTGTTTGGTGTCCGTTGTTATTCCCGTATACAACGGAGAGCGTTTACTTGAAGCCTCCGTTGATTCAGTACTACAACAAGATTTTTCAGATTTCGAAATTATATTGGTCGATGATGGTTCAACGGATGGTTCAAGGTCGTTGATTGAATCACTTGCCAGCAGCAATCCCAAGATAAGGGCGTTTAGTAAACCCAATGGGGGCGTTGCCCATGCTAGAAACTTTGCGATAGAGCAGTCGCGCGCGCCCTTTATTGCTTTTTGTGATCAAGATGATTTGTGGGAAAGTCACAAACTCTCTTCTCAACTCCCCTTATTCGATGACCCTGAGGTCGGCTTAGTCTTTAGTAATGCCTATGTGGAGCTCTGTCAGTTTAAGCAGACCAAACAAACTCGACTAAAGCCTCTGCAGCAACAACAAATCCGAAGAGACTTGGTCAATGAAAACCTGATCATGTGTTGCACCGTTATTGCTCGCAAAGATATGATTTTAAGGGTCTCAGGTTTCGATGATGATCGACGTCTGATGGGCGTTGATGATTGGCATCTGTGGCTGAAGCTATCCCGCTATTGTCGATTTGACTATGTTTCTGCTCCTCTTGCAAAGCATATTATTCACGAAAATAATTATTCTCTTAATGATCAGAAAATGCATCAAGCGGAGTTGGTTTGTATCAATAAAATTGAAGCAGAATATGGGGCTGAGTTCCCCGGTATTAACTGGGCTGAAATAAAGTCAGCAATCCATCGGCGTTATGCTAAAAATTATGTGTTCTCTGGTGAATTTAAGTTAGCGGGTAGCAGTTTACTGTTGGCTGACCAGTGTCATGCTAATTTGCACATGAGACTGAGGGGATATTTATTGAAATTGATCCCAAGTCCACTATTAACTGCGGCCCAGCAGTTCAAGCGACGATTTTGAGAATGACTAACTGAGAATGAGATGGGTCTTGGGCAGCGGTTTAACATTATTGAAATTGATCCCAAGTCCACTATTAACTGCGGCCCAGCAGTTCAAGCGACGATTTTGAGAATGACTAACTGAGAATGATGGATCTTGGGCAGCGGTGTAAGATTATTGAAATTGCTCTTAAGTTTAAGTTCAAGTTCAAGTTTAAGTTCATGGTGAACTGCGGCTTAGCAGCTCGAGCGACGATTTTGAGAATGACTAACTGAGAATGATGGATCTTGGGCAGCGGTGTAAGATTATTGAAATTGCTCTTAAGTTTAAGTTTAAGTTCAAGTTTAAGTTCATGGTGAACTGCGGCTTAGCAGCTCGAGCGACGGTTTTGAGAATGACTAACTGAGAATGATTGAGTGAACATTATCAATCATGGTTTGCAAAGGTTCGCTTGCTAAAACCGACCAAATAAAGTCAAAGGATATTGTTATGGAAGCAAAGGCCATCATCGTTATTGGCATGCATCGTAGTGGGACTTCAGCCTTATCGGGTGAGCTTGCCCAGTTTGGTGTTTTTATGGGTAAACACCTATTTAAAGCGCAAGCTGGGGTCAATGATAAAGGTTTCTGGGAAAATGCTCACTTAGTCGACTTCAACGATCAGTTATTTGATGAATTAGGCAGTTCTTGGGAAGACCCCTGTTATTGCCTTCATCCGGCTCGCAGTTTTTCTGAGGCATGGCAACAACGGGCACTGCAATTGATTGAACAGGAATATGCTGGTTCAGCGGTATGGGGAATGAAAGACCCTCGGGTATCCGTATTATTGCCTCTATGGCGGCCAGTGTTGGAGCGAAGCCCTGCCCAGGTTAATTACTTATTGATGATCCGTAATCCTGTTGAGGTGGCGGGTTCATTGGCGAAGCGTGATGGTTTCTCTCAGGCTAAAGGTTTAATGTTATGGCTTAATTACAATTTCTTGGCCTACCGTGAAACTAATCAAAGTTCTCGTTTAGTCGTAGACTTTGCCGACTTATTGGCTTCGCCTGAAACGGTGAGGAGGCAAATATCTGAACGTTTTGAACTGGACCTCATAACTCAGGGCGGTGGTAGTTTCATTGAGCAGAAGCTTCGTAGAAATGTTGCATCTGCCGTTCACCGGGAAGGCGAGCTTGCTCGATTGGCAGAGCAAACCTATCAGGCCATTTTGGCTGGAGATCCCGACTTGGTTGAGCAACTTTATCAACAATATCAGCAATATTTGTCCCAATTAGACCCTGTCCTGGTGGAACATATATTGCGGTTGCAACGCGCAGAAAGTGATTACCGTAACTTGTTTGAGAGTGCATATCGTTCCTTCACTTGGAAGCTATCGTGGCCTCTACGAACACTTGAAAAGCGGCTGACGAAGGCTCTTTTGCCAAAGGGGTCATGACCTTTTGCCAGGCTGGTAAAGGCGTATTTTTATCGAGGCTAAAGCGGGTGAGGCAAGCTCTCTGGTTGATGAAGATAGACATTTTCCTTTAAAATGCAGGCGTAGATAAACTGAATATTTCAGTTTATCTACCTGAGTGTAATTTTTGTATGATGTATATCGATTGAGGCTGCATATCAAGTTGGCTCAGCCTCATCAGTGACAAGCCGGGTAACGAAGCTTTTTAAAGAGCTGGCCTCAAACTATTTTGAATTGGCCTGACGCTTGTCGACTGAATCGAAATTGATCCAGAATCATCTTATTCGGCTTGGTTAGCTTGGTACAACGAGGGCCGCCAATCGCCGAAAATATGCTCTAGTTGATAATGCTGCATTTGTTGTTCTGTGAGCTGAGGTCGTTGTTTATCGCGTGATTTGGCACCCGCACCGCTATTGTTGTATTCCCAAAAACGAGAATTTTCAGGCCTGAACCAAATAATATTTTGCTGGATATCCCGACCGCTCATTTTATCCCATCCGTAGAGGTGGTCGTCGAGTTCACAATTGATAAAGGCGACATGCCCAATTGCCTTAGGGTCGGCATAGTTACCATCACTAAATTGTGTGGTTGGGTGCCATGGCCGTCCTAAAGCATAACTATTAGCTGGTACACCGGGCTCTTTGCTGAGCTGGCAATGGCGAAATACCAAGCCATGTGTTTGCTTGATGTCGGTACAAGGCGCACTAATATAGCCATAGACTTGCTCGTGGTGTTGCGCTTCTCGATTACGAGCTACGATCTCGCATTTGTCGATGAGGGCAACTCCGCCTCCGAAAATGAAGTCGATGGTGCCAGCGATACGGCAGTGGCTCAAGTAACAACGTCCGGCACGTAAATACAGGGTATCTTGATAGCTTTGCAGATCGAGATCGATTAACTGAACGCGGTCGGCATTGTCACCTAAGGCGAGGGCGACTGCTTGGGTATGTTTTAGTTTGCTTGGGTCACCTTCCGCTTTAGCCGCATTGGCTGGAAAATCAAAGCCATTTTCAATGCTTAGCGAGCGGATCTGTACGTCAGCTGCGTCAATACAAAGCGTGTAACTATTAAAGGTGGCAAATTTCCTACCTTGCGAGTCAATCATGCCGTTGGCCATAGTGGCACTGACAATGCAGTGGGTTTGGCTTTCGCCGATGAGCTGGGTGTTCGCTCGAGTCACTTTAATCTTTTCTTGATAACGACCGTTGGCTATATAAATTAAATAGGGTGAATGATCATCTGGTGCGTTGTCGAGCGCCTGTTGGATCGAACTAAAATCGGCGTCTGCTTGCAGAGACACAGTTACTTGCTGGATGTGATTAGGGATTGTTTTATTCGGCATAGTCTTCAGTGATTGGCGAGTCTACATGAGGGCAGACTCGCACTGTATTTAGTGGAAGAAATTAAACTGTTCTTTGAGGGAATCAGCCTGTTGTTGTAGTGCCCGAGCACTTTCAGCGGTTTCTAGGCTGGTGGAATGGCTCTCTCGATTGAGTTCGTGGATTTCACTTGAATTACTGGCAACCTGTAAAGAAACCTGAGCTTGTTGCTCGGCGATGGTAGCGATGGAATGTGACTGTTCGGCGATTGCTGAGACTTGCGATGCGATCGCTTCTAGAGAAGAACCCGCATTCTCCGATTGTGATAACAGTGCATTTGCCTGTTGGCGACTTTTCTCGGTAAGGCCAACAGCATTATCCGTTGAATTTTTCAGTTGTCCCATAATGTCTACCACGTCCTTCACGGAGACTTGGGTTCGGTGGGCGAGGGTGCGAACTTCATCGGCAACCACCGCAAAGCCACGGCCTTGTTCGCCGGCTCTGGCTGCTTCGATGGCAGCATTCAAGGCGAGTAGGTTGGTTTGTTCTGCAATCTCATCGATCATCTTGGTGATGTTATAGATAAGCTGGCTGTCTTTTTCGACTTGTTCTATCGCTTGCGAGGAGCTGTTGAGCTGATCGTTTAATAATACGATGTTATTGCTGACATGATCGACCACCTCTAAACCCGATTTTGTGTCGACATCAGCTAAACGCACATTTTCAGCAATGGTTTCTACTTGCTCGGCAACCGATTGGGCAGAGGCTGCGAGTTGTTCGGTTGCACTCACCACCAACTCTACTTTTTGCTGTTGTAAATCCGATTGAGTCAAGTTGGTATCGGCATGGCGCGCCACATTGGAAGACTGCTCATTAACCTGATTACTGGTTTGATTGATTTCTCCTACTAGTGAGTGTAATTGGGCTGCCATTTTGGCGACGCCTTGAGTTAACTGTTCAATTTCATTCTGGGACTGGCTAGAGCCAGTTGGCACCGAGATACTTACCTCGCCTTGACCCAAACGGTCCATAAACACTTTCAGGCGACTTAGTGGGCGAATGGTTTGCTTAATAATTAAGGTCATGACGGCGTAGGTGACAAGGCCAATCGCAAGTGCAATCACAGCAATTAATTTGAGTAGTGTTTGGCTATCTTTGGTCAACTCATTCACCAAAGTCCCCCCAATGAGTCGCCAGTTCCAACCTGGTACCTGGGTATAGACCAAATATTTTTCTAAACGTTTGCCATCCACTTCAACAGGGAAGCGGATCATGCCTTGTTGGCTATCGCTTAAGTTAGCAAAAGGTTGCTGCCCATCGGCATCACTAAATTTGAGCAAGTTAGTTTCATTATTACCAATTGAACCGAGTAGGTATTGACCTTGGTGCTCAGCTTCCTGATCGGCGACGATGGTGGTGCCAGTGCTGCCCCACTTGATGTTGGTTAAAGATGCGAGGATCGCAGCAGTGGCTTTTTCTACGGGTAAAGAGACCGCAAACACCGCACCGACTTTGCCTTCAGAGTCTTTAATCGGATCAAAATATACGATGTAGCTATGACCATAACGGACCGTTTGTTGTGCAAAAGGAGTCGCCTGGCTTAAGGCCTGATAAGCAGGATGCTGGCTATCGATAACATGGTTTAAATCACGTTGGTCGCTGTCATTTTTGAGAGAACTGGCGATGCTTAACCATTGATCGCCCATTGCGGAGTAGATGGTGGCAAAGGCTCCGGTATCTTGGGTAAAGGTATCGACTAGATCTTCGTTATGGATCAAGGGCATGCCGTATAGGCTAACGTTTTGGATCTTCTTGTTTGCGTAATCAAGAATGGTGGTTTCGACTTCATAGCCAGCTAAATAACCATTCTTAAAGGTAGAGCTAAGCACTTTAGTCGAATCCAAATAGGCATTAAATTGACCGCTTACCGTTTGTGCGACAGCATCTAGTTTAGATTGCTGCTCCCTTAAGCTGGTTTCTAACAACAGCTTTGAGGCGTTTTGATAAACTAAGGTTGCGATCCCGCTAAATGCGATGACGAGGCAGAAGACAATCACCAGTTTAAGTTGAAAGCCTACGCTACGATTTTTATAAGCTGCAAACATAGTAGTCCTTAATCAGCATCATTTTGAAAAGCCAAATGTGCAATATCAATCATTCGAGTTTAGTCGGTTGATATTTCATCGTAAAAATTAATTTTATAGAGAATATTTTACCGAAGATGCGTGTTGTTTATCATAAGTACATCTGCTTTTATTAACTTAAGTTGTTCCCAATAATGATATTTTTTTGTTTCTGTGACGCGGCTAACGACTCGCTTTGTGTCACCATGAGTAAAGGCTTAGCCCTTGATTGACTAAGAGCATAAGCCTTCATTGAACGATGAACTTACCGATCGTCTATTTTAGTAGTTGTTGTAATTTTTTGGCTTGCGCGTCCCCTGGAACCTTGTCTTGAGTATTCACTTTTGACGCGGCTTTTAATTCATCTAATTGGCTTATGTCCACTAAGTTGCCATTTTGGTCAGTGGCTTTTCCATCAATAATAAATTGGTTGCCATTGAGTGTGCTGGCATTGACCACATCACTGTATTTACTCTTAACAAAGAAGCGATAGGATTGATTATCGGTGAAGTCACCTTGTTTGACTGCGTCAGAATAGGGGCTCTTGCGAAACAAGAAATTGAAGCGAGCGTTATCGATAGCGACGTTATTTTCTAGTATCAATGAACCAGGATTGAAGTTGTCGGTAAATCCATCCATGTTGTTATGGAAGGCGATACTGTTTTTCACCACATGGGCAACGGGCAGACCTTCCCCGCCTAGTTTAAAGCCATTGCCGCGGGTGCCTCCTTTGCCTTTTACGGTTAAGGTTTGACCGTTCATGTAGGAAATGGAGTCAATAATTGTCACCGCACCATTAGAGCCATCTTCGACCTTATTGAATAAATCCCAGCCGTCGTCAATATTGTGGTGAGAGATACAACGAATGAAAGTATTACCATCACCGACACGTATTTTTGCCGCAAAACCGTCGGCATTAATTTGCGAATCATCCATATTGTTAAAGCTAATGCTATCGCTAACCACGTTATAGCTGGCCCATAACGCACGCCCAATGCCCTTGGCAGACGAGATCTGAAAACCAGTATCGGGGGATTGATGAGTGACCATGTGAGCAAAATTATTGTGACTGCCGTGAACATTGGTTCGGGCGCCAATCACTTCAAGACCGGATATATTCCAGTAACTCGCATCATGCAGGTAGGCGTCGGTAATGCGAACCTTGTTGCCCTTGGCTTTTAGGGTTTTCATATGGTCGGGGGTACCACTGGCAGAGATAGGGATTTCTAAACCTGGGTAATCGCCGTCCTCGAGTAAAATTGTGCCGCCCGGGGGGACCAGTTGAATGGCGTCGGCTAAGCTGAGTCGACCATTGTCACCCTGTGGATTCACCAAAATTTGCATTGGGTTCTTCAGCGCTTGTTTCACCACCTTATACTGAGTTTGAATCGCACTGGTATCTGGACCTTCCAGTGGCGTGAAGCTCAGATCAAACTTAGTATTGCTTTGTGCTAATTGTGTGGGGTAGCTAAACATTTCGCCCGCAGCCACATGCTGGTTTTCCACCAAACTCTGTCCATCTTGGCTCAGGCTAAATTGACCACTGTAATTGGCTTGGGCTTGTACGGTGTAATGATTGGTCGCCGAGACCTCAGGAGACATCGCTTGTACAATCGGAGTTTCCATTTTGGCAACAAAACGGGGCGCATCCGCGGTGTTGGCTTTGCTTAGTTGGAGTTTTACCTTGCTCACGGTCACTTTCGCATTCCGTGAAGCAAAGAAGCCAAGGTATTGATGGGCAGGGTCTTGCATTTCAACAACGTTGGCATTGGCCCCTTTGACTGCTTGGATTTGTTCAAGTTCACCATGGCGATAGCTAACACTGTAACCGGTGTTGGTTCGGGTTAAACCGATTTGATAAGTTTGTGCTGGGCCGTAAGGCACACCTTTGATGAACTCGTCGCGTTTCATCCGGTTTCCGCCTGTTCCCCAAGGCTGGTAAATGCCTTCACGGTAAGTGGCGTTGATATTGATTAAGCCATTGTTGGCTTTTTTATTGGCTCGTAAGATGGCTGCAACCATGTTGGCTGCAGCCGGAAATTCTTCTAAACCTTCAGGCTGAGGATCGAGTCGTGGTTTACCGATCACATCGCGCAGCATAATGCCTGCGCCTTCTTGGCGATTGGGTTTAGATCCCGTTTCTGGGCCTAATTGTTCTAAAGTGATGGTGGCTGAAAGACTAAAATTTACATCGGTGGGCAGCTTGGTGTAATAGAAGGTCATCCCTTCATGAGAATTGGCAATTTTTCCACCACGGCTTTCAATGGTGAATTGATTGGCCACTGGGCCAGGTTGCACGGGCTGTCCATTCACGGTGACCTGATTGGTACCAACTTTTTCCGGTAAAATAGTGGAGCCAAAGTTAAGGTCGGTGGATTGGCCAAAGGTAATGGCTTGCCAGACTAAATCATCCGCACTTGCGGCATAGGCATTCAACGCATTGAGCGTGAAGGCCGAGGAAACGCAGACTACAACGGTCGATAATTTCATTAGGGATACCTATATTAAAAAAGCCTATTTTGAAAAGGAGAATCAAAATAGGCCTTGGTTTAAAAAGTAGTAACTATGTGACTAGCTTAGAACTTGTATTTCATACCGATACGGAAGCGAGGACGCCAGATATCTTTTGCCGCTTTAGGAGAACCTACACCCCAAGCATTGTCATATTTATTGTTGGCGTCTTTATCTTTGTCTGGTGCTAAGCCAATTTCAATAAATGGAGACCAGTTACCTTCGAATCCTGTATAAGTCGCTTTGGTATTAAACTCACTGAACCAAGCTTTTTTATCTTCCCAAGCGTTACCTTTGTTAGCACTGTTCCAAGTGTAATCAAATGACGCGCCGAGTTTCCAATCTTCAAAGCCTTTATAACCAGCTTCGAAGGTCCAACGATTGTAGTGGTTATTTGGCTTGTCAACCGTTGAACTCTGTCTTTCGTAGTTGTAACGATGACGCCAAGAAACTGCCCAAGCTTTGTTAATTTTGTAACCCAGGGTCAAGTTGAACTGGTGACTTAATTTAGTAGAGCCAGATTCCCACTTATATTGTGGTTTTAGCGAGAAGCCAGACTTGCCGATTTTGTATAGGTAGCTGATGTTGGCTTGTTGGCCAGAACCAGTGTAATCACCGAAAGCGTCATCATTTTTATTGTTTGCCCATTTGGCTTCTACTTCGAAACCGATACCATTTTTAAGGCGGTGACTAATCGAAATACGGTCTTTATGTTTCGCATTGTTACCTTTATAAGATGGTTGGTATTCGTGACGCATGTTTACAGTTGCCGCGCTGACTGTCGCACTTGCGAATAAGCCAACGAGAACTGCGGTTGCAATAGTGCTTTTTCTCATTATGAAACTCCGTTTTGTTTTAATGGGTACACGAGTTCAATATAAGTGCTGTTTTTGTTTTGTAAAGATGGGTTAGCAGAGAAATGTGATCCAATATAAATAGTGATAAATATTGACAGTTATATTTGTGATCTAGCTCCGGAGAATGTTGGTGCTAGCACTTCATTTATGGTTGACACAGCACCGTGCCAATGAACATATTTGATGCATTTGATAGTCTTTATTTAGCAATTTTTGGTAACGTTTTCGCCATATCGTGAATAATTAATCAAAAGAAGCTTTTCGATAGACCTCTTTATTTAAGAGCTAGGGTTTTGTTGTTTGTAAAATTAAATTTTTATATGAAAGTTGTTTTTAATTTGCGTGAGTTGCATCAACTGTAATTTAGTATCGTCTTTGAATAGACTATTACCGATAGCTGTATCGCTAAATCATGTGCAGTCGCTCACAAATCACCATCTGTTGACTCTTTAGTTATTAAATGCTCATTCGTTTAGATTTAAAATTCAAGCTATGCATAAACTCATTTTATGCGATTATCGGCTTGTGGACCGCTGACTTCTCAAAACCTCCTATGATTGGTACTTACTGGCAACCCGTTATATTTGAAGGTTAGTAGCTCTCATCAACTGGCTACTCGTTTGGTTTTCTTTTAAAGTGTTGATTTTAAATATTTTTTTAGTTTATTTGTTGTTTGTTATGACAGTAATGATAAAGAGTTAATATTGTTGCCACTTGTTTGGTGTTTTTTTGGAAGTTCATCTAAGGCTTAGCTCTATGGCTGGGCGCTTGCATCGATTTCCGTTCATTCGAAACTTGTTGTATGTCAAATTCTCATTATTTTATCGCTCACTTTTAGAGATATAAATCAACGCGCAGAGTCGTACTTTAGCCGAATCAAATATGTTGAAATGCTGTTGCTCTATTTATGTCTTAACAAATTAGAGTTGTTATACTTGATATAGGTATTGATCTTTCTGGTTCCGCGATGCTTGCCACTTAGACTTGTCTATAAAATAATGCCTAGTCAACACAACACACTAAATTAGAGTATTCTAATGTTGGTGACTTTCTTAAAAATAACATTAAGCGCTATAATTTTTTCTAGTTTCAGGATATAGCACCAAGCTGAATCGCCTGATCGTCTTTATCCCCAGTTTAAATTTTTCCTGACATCAATGCAGCCATTTATGGACGTTTTTGTCATGACAGAAGTGTGATGTAGATCTCGTTATTGTTGGGGTAGATGGTATTCAACTCAAATAACGGAACGATGTTTCACATTTTTTGTAGATATCTTTTAAAAAATAAAATCACTGATCACATTTATGGTTTTATTGAGTGGCACTTATGGATTTCTGCGTGTTTAATATAGCTAACAGCTAAAAGGTGGTGTTATACACAGTCCGCCACTTTTTAGAGGATTACTAGAACTATTAAGGACGAAAAAATGTATGAAAGTCGTAGGCTTGGTTTAGCGTACCTATCCCCCTATATTATAGGGTTGATAGTGTTTACCGCTTTTCCATTTATATCATCGTTTTTTATGAGCTTTACCGATTATGATTTGATGACAACGCCTAAGTTTGTCGGCATTGAAAATTATCGTTATATGCTCGCTGAGGACGATTTGTTTTGGAAGTCAATGGGCGTGACATTTATGTACGTTTTTTTGACAATCCCAGTAAAATTGGCATTTGCTCTTTTTATTGCTTTCCTTCTTAACTTTAAACTAAAAGGTATTGGGTTCTTCCGTACGGCTTACTACATTCCTTCTATCTTGGGTAGTAGTATTGCAATTGCGGTATTGTGGCGAGCTTTGTTCGCGATTGACGGCGTATTGAACGGTTTGTTAGCGGTGGTTGGTGCCGATCCAATTAACTGGTTAGGCGAACCTGCATTTGCGTTGTTCTCGATTACTTTGTTACGGGCTTGGCAGTTTGGTTCGGCGATGGTTATCTTCCTTGCTGCATTGCAAAACGTGCCTCAGTCTCAATATGAAGCCGCTTTAATTGATGGTGCTAGTAAATGGCAAATGTTCATGAAAGTGACGGTGCCACTGATTACACCTGTAATTTTCTTTAACTTCATTATGCAAACCACTCAGGCTTTCCAAGAGTTTACCGCTCCTTATGTGGTGACTGGTGGCGGCCCCATGAAGTCGACTTACCTCATCTCTCTTTATATTTACGAGACGGCGTTTAAGTTCTTTGATATGGGCTACGGTAGTGCATTGGCATGGGCTCTGTTTGTTGTTGTTGCCATCTTCACTGCAATCGCATTCCGTTCATCTAAATACTGGGTATTCTACTCAGGTGATAAAGGAGGTAAGGCATAATGGCTACTTCTATGTCTACAGCCGAAAAAGCACAAGTTGCTTTGGCGAATAAAGAAAACGACCGTACTATTCGTCGTGAGAAAATTAACGCGACTATCCGTTACATTATCTTAGGTGCTGTCGGTTTTGCGATGCTTTATCCTTTATTATGGATGTTCTCTGCGTCGTTAAAACCAAACCATGAAATCTTTAGCTCAATGAGCCTATGGCCACATGAGTGGAGCATGGAAGGTTTCATCAATGGTTGGAAAACCGGTACCGAATTTACCTTTGGTCATTACATCTACAATACCTTTGCATATGTATTGCCAAAAGTATTCTTTACTGTGGTTTCTTCAACGATTGTTGCTTATGGCTTCGCTCGTTTTGAGATCCCCTGGAAAGGTTTTTGGTTTGCAACCTTGATTGCCACCATCTTATTACCTCAATCAGTATTGCTGATCCCTCAGTACTTGATGTTCCGCGAAATGGGTTTATTGGATAGCTACTTGCCACTTTACTTACCGTTGGCATTTGCAACTCAAGGTTTCTTCGTATTCATGTTGGTTCAGTTTTTACGGGGTATCCCAACCGATATGGAAGAAGCAGCCATGATTGACGGTTGTAATTCGTTCCAAATTTTATGGTACGTCGTGGTACCGGTGATTCGCCCTGCGATTATCTCGGTAGCATTGTTCCAATTCATGTGGTCGGTGAACGACTTCCTCGGCCCACTTATTTATGTATCAAGCGTAGAGAAGTACCCAATTGCTTTAGCTCTGAAAATGTCTATCGACGTTACCGAAGGTGCTAGATGGAATGAAATCCTAGCAATGGCGTCTATCGCAATTATTCCTTCAATCGTAGTGTTCTTCATGTCTCAGAAGTACTTCGTTGAAGGTGCTGCAAGCAGTGGTATTAAAGGTTAGTTTTCGGAGTTAAGACAATGGCAGAAGTTAAATTTAAAAAGTTAGAAAAAGTATATTCAAATGGTTTTAAGGCCGTTCATGGCATCGATTTAACCATTCGAGATGGCGAGTTCTTGGTAATTGTGGGCCCATCAGGCTGTGCAAAATCAACAACCCTACGCATGCTTGCTGGTTTAGAAACCATCACCGGTGGTGAAGTCACCATTGGTGAGAAGGTAGTGAATAACCTTGCACCGAAAGACCGTGGTATTGCGATGGTTTTCCAAAACTATGCTTTGTACCCACACATGACTGTGGCAGAAAACTTAGGTTTTGGTTTGAAACTACAAAAATTACCTAAAACCGAGATTGAACAACGAGTAAATGAAGCGGCAGCAGTCTTAGAAATTGAAGACTTACTCGACCGTTTGCCTCGTCAGCTTTCTGGTGGTCAGGCACAACGTGTTGCGGTAGGTCGAGCGATTGTTAAGAAACCTGAAGTGTTCTTATTCGATGAGCCACTATCAAACCTTGATGCCAAACTGCGTGCTTCAATGCGGGTTCGTATTTCTGACTTGCATAAACACTTAAAAACAGAGAATCGTCCGGCTACAGCGGTTTATGTAACTCATGACCAAACTGAAGCGATGACCATGGGTGACCGCATCTGTGTGATGAAACTGGGTGAAATCATGCAGGTTGATACACCTGAAGATTTGTACAACAACCCTGTGAACATGTTCGTAGCGAGCTTTATTGGCGCACCAGAGATGAACTTGTTCGACGTGAAACTTGAGGAAAAAGATGACTCATTAGTCGTTAACCTTGATGGCCAGATTTTGACCTTGCCGCCTCAAAAAGTCGCGAATATTCGTGCCAATGGTTTTACTGACACTGTATTTGGGGTTCGTCCAGATAATATTTCTCTGGCCTTAACTGCCGAGAACGTTGCGGGCGAACAAACCTTGAAAGGCGACGTTATTCGTATGGAAAATATGGGTCACGAAGTGTTTGTTTACTTCAAAGTAGGCAGCCATGAATTGACCGCTCGTGTTCCTATCGATGATGTGAAAGCAGTTCTAAATATGGAACTGAAGAAAGATGTGACCTTTATGGTGGAAACCGCTAAGTCGCATATCTTCGATAAAACAACTGAAAAAAATATCTCTTTAGATCATTAATTTGAAGTAAAAACGTAACGCGCGTCCACAACGGACATCGGTGGACGCGTATCTTGAGTAAAACTGAAGTGAACATTTCTGAACACAAATAAAATAGCTTGGAGGCTATAATAATGATGAAGAAAACACTACTGGCGACCCTAACAGCGCTAACTCTTGGAGCAATGACTGCGAGTGCATATGCACAAACAGAATTGCGTATGTCTTGGTGGGGCGGTAACAGTCGTCACCAGGCAACCTTAAAAGCCATCGAAAAATTCCATGAGAAGTACCCTGATATCGTGGTAAAAGGTGAATACACTGGTTGGAGTGGCCACTTGTCTCGTTTGACCACCCAGGTTGCTGGTAATACTGAGCCTGATGTTATGCAAACCAACTGGAACTGGTTACCTATCTTCTCTAAAAATGGTACCGGATTTTACGACATGAATGGTCAAGCCGGTGCTTTGCATTTAGATAATTTCCCTAAAACTGCGCTTAATATGACTACTATTGATGGCAAAATTAATGGTTTGCCAGTTAGTATTACTTCGCGTGTTTTTTACTACAACAAAGACTCTTGGGCTAAAGCTGGCGTTGATTACCCTAAAACTTGGGAAGATTTTAAAACTGCTGGTCAAGCTTTCAAAGCTAAATTGGGCGCAGACTACTTCCCGTTGGTTGTAGAGTCGCGTGACGTATTTGCAATTAACCGTTCAATTTTCATTCAAAAATACGGTAAAGACATCATCAATCATGATTCAAACTTATTAGACTTCAGCCAAAAAGAAATGACTGAGTTCTTCCAAGTTTACGTCGACATGGTTGAAAATCATGTATTCCCTTCTACCAAGCAGTTCGCTTCTTACGGTAAAGGTAATATGAACGAAATGCGCCCTTGGATCGATGGTCACTTTGGCGGTTTGTACATGTGGAATACATCAATCAAGAAATACGCTAACAACTTAGCTCCACCACAATCAATGGAATTAGGTCCATACCCAATGGCGCCTGGTGCAACTGATTCAGGTCTGTTAACTCGCCCATCAATGATGTTCTCGATTGGTCGTAACACTAAGCACCCAGAAGCGGCTGCTAAGTTAGTTAACTTCTTGTTGAATGATCCTGAAGGTGTTAAAGCAATGGCCGATGCGCGTGGTGTTCCACTAAGCAAATCTGGTCTTAAAACTTTGAAAGATGCAGGTTTAGATACCAACAGCTTGCCATTCCAAGGTTATACGCTTGCACAAGAGTTACCCGTGGACGTGTTGCCAACACCTTATACAGATAACGCTCAGTTAATGGAGTTATTTGCAGAAGAAATGCAACACTTAGATTATGGTCAATCGACTCCAGCTGAAGCTGCGAAGAACTTCTTACGCAAAGGTAATCGTGTATTATCGCGTATTTCTAAATAATCTAGATTAACCTCGGTTAATTTAAGCACCCCAGAGATGGGGTGCTTTTTCATTGTAAAAGATATGCGGTTTACTGAAGTGGATTGCATTGCTAAGATTTGAAGTTGCACTTCAAAAGCTTGCCTACCGTCAGCACCCTGTCGATATTGTTGTTTTGTAACGTAAATTCAATACATCGATGACAGTCCAATCAAGCCCTGAACAAGTGGCTAAAAATTTATTATGTCGTGGCTGTCGTGTTCTAGCGCATAAAGCTAGATAGCTGACGCATTGTACGCAGCGAATCACCTAGATAACGCTGTTTTAACTGTTAACTTGATGTCCTTAAACGAGGATATATATTTTCGATGGAGATCGTTATGTCTGATACTCGCCAATCTTATCTACCGCTTCTTACTGACTATTATCAAAAGTTATACTCATTGGCCAAAGCAAGCGATACTCCGTTGTTGGCGGATGGCCTCGATAGCCGTGACAATTCGGCGATTCAGTGGACTTACCCTGATGGGACCAAAGTACCAATGAGCAATTTGGCTAGCCAACAAAATTTCTTTCGCGGTTTAGTGGCCCTCTCGACGATTACCGGAGAGGCATGTTTTGCGGATCAAGCCAAGCAAACGGTGGACTACTTTTTAGAGCATTATGTTGATCAGGCTAGTGGTTTATTCCATTGGGGCGGCCACCGCTTTATTCATCGCGACAATGGCAATATTGAAGGGCCAGCGAGTAAAGAGTGTGTGCATGAACTCAAACATCACTTTCCCTTTTATGACTTTTTATATCAAGTGGCCCCCGAAACCACCCAAAATTTTCTAAAAGGCTTCTGGTCGGCGCATGTGCTCGACTGGAATAAGTTAGATTTAAGCCGCCATGGACAATACCTGACGCCTTGCCCCGATGATGTATTTCAGCAGCATCAGCCAAGTGCAGTCGTTGATCCGAGCAAGCTACCAGCCTTACCCGAAACGGTAGGTCTTACTTTTGTCAATGCGGCCACCGATTTGGTGTATGCAGCTTGTCATTATTATAAATATAGTGGCGACCAAGATGCGGCGACTTGGGCGAAACACCTTTACCATCAATTTGTTTTAGCGCGTCACCCAGAGACAGGCATGCCGGTCTATCAATATTCTTCTCCGCTGCAGCGTGAACCTATTCCCGAAGATGATAGCCTCACTTATTCTTGGTTTGGCGATCGTGCTAAACGTCAGTTTGGGCCCGAATTTGGTGATATTGCCCGCGAAGCCAATGTGTTATTTAGAGATTGTTGGCCTGTTGTGGTTGATAATCCACTGGCTATTTTAGAGTGCGCCAAACAGCTTAACGACCCGCAAATGGCGGCGTGGGCAGTTGATGGCATTAAAGCTTACTTTCAATATGCTTGGGATGAAGCGAGTAACGAGATCATTCCAATGTGGAATAGTGGTCAAGATATGACCGGGTTTGTATTACCACGAGATGGTTACTACGGGGCTAAAGGTGGACAAATCAAACGGCATGCTGCCGATCCATCCTATTTGCTGCCGTTAGTGCGAGCCAGTGTGCTTAGTGATAATTCAGAGTTAAGAGCATTAACTGCTAGCATGTTTGCTCGTTTTGGTTTGGGGGAGCTGGATGCACAGTCGCTGGCACCTATAGCGATTGCTGAGCAATCTGATTTGAGTTCTGCTTATTTAGTCTTTGCACTACTAGAGTTATATCAAATTAGTCAAGATAGTCGATTGTTGAGTTTGGCAGATTTAGTGGGGCAAAACCTATTGAAGCAGCACTATCATCGCGGTTACTTTTTGGCCAGTAGCGAACACGTTTATGCGCGTCTTGATGATCCGATCCCCTATGCCTTGTTAGCTATAGAAGCCGCCTATAAAGGTCTCTATTCTGCGATTCCTGTCGCCATTTCTAAGGGTGGCTACTTACATGGGGAACGTTTAGTGAAAGGGGAAGTTAAAACCGTATACGACTATGACGTATTGTATAGCGAAACCTTAGATGGTCGTAGCTTTATTCCAGAGGGGTTAGCAGTAAATTAATTGAGCAGACAAATACTATCTAAAAGTCCACAAGTATTGACATCATCACTAAGCCCAGCAATCCAATGGCGGTATTACTACCGCTATCGGGTGTTGTTGGCGCGTAACATTATTCCCTTCGCGTGGCCAATTTTAATTGAGTTAGCTTGTGTGGTGTTAATGGGGATCGTCAGTACTATTCTGGTGAGCCGATTAGGAAATGTACAAACCGCTGCCGTTGGGGTGAGCGATAGTGTTACTTTTATCATCATTTCTGTGCTGATGGCTGTGGGACTAGGGGGCTCGGTGCTGATCGCCCACGCTTTCGGCAAACGAGACATGCAAAAAGTCGGCGCTGGCGCACCACAAGTGGTGAACTTGGCGATTGTGTTCAGTTTGTTGGCTGGACTTGGCATTTTTGTTTTTGCCAAACCATTGTTACAAGTTATTGCTTATGGGGCTGACGAGCAGGTGATTGCGATGGCGGCCACCTATCTGAAGACGATTGCTTTTAGCTTTCCGGCTTTGGCGATTGTGTTTGCTGGCAGCGGGGTATTGCGAGCGGTGGGGAATTCTCGCTTACCCGCGATGAGCAACATTCTGATGAACCTTCTGAACATTGTATTTAGTTATCCGTTGATCTACGGATTTCATTGGCTTGGTGGTGATGTTTGGCAAGGTTTTGGCTTGATTGGTGCTGGCCTTGGGATATGTGTTGCTCGTTGGGCGGGCGCATTGATGATTCTGTATTGCTTAGCCAATAATCAGCATTTTAATCTTAAGTTGAAGTCGTATATTACAGCCTTTAACCGGATCATTTTAAGAGAGATCTTGGGGATTGGCATTCCTGCTAGCGTTGAATCGATGATGTTTAACGTTGGCAAATTGATCACTCAGATGATGGTTGCAGGGATGGGCACCGCAGCGATGGCTGGTAATGTGGTGGCCTTTTCTATCGCATTATTGATTAATATACCTGGGAATGCCTTGGCGATTACCTGTACTGTGTTGATCGGTCGGCGTTTAGGGCAAGATAAACCGAATGTGGCTCAGCGGGAACTGCGATTATGCTTCTACTTTGCAACCGCACTAATAGTCTCCTTTGCTGGCTTGAGCGCTTTGTTTGCCGAGCAATTGGCGCGACTCTATACCAGTGAACCCGAGGTGATTGAGATTGTAGTCAAGTTGATACATATGAATGCCTTGATGTCGCCAATATGGGCTGCTTCCTTCGTATTACCAAATGCCTTTAAAGGCGCGAAGGATGTGAAATATACGATGTGGACCGCGATTGTCAGCATGTGGGGTTGCCGGATTGTTCTGGGTTATGTCTTAGGTATTGTCTGGGGGTTGGGCGTATACGGAGTGTGGTTGGGAATGTTTGCTGACTGGTGGTTCCGAGGAGCGTTATATTGCTGGCGTTTGATTAATCTGCGTTGGTTGCATCCGTATCTTCAATCTAAGTCGGGATAAGCGTACAGAGCTCGATTGTCACTTAGACGCAAACTGGCTATTGATCCATTGCTGCAAGAGTTGTGGCCACACGGCAAGCGGCAAACCTTCGGTCTTGCTGATACCAAAGCCATGGCCGCCACGTTCAAATAAATGTAGCTGGGTCGCTATTTGATGGCGACTCAGCGCTCGCCATAGTCGCAAGCTATTCTCTACACTTACTGAGGGATCGTCACTGGCATGCAGGATGAAGCAAGGCGGAGTCTCTGGGCTGACTTGTTGTTCGAGTGAATAAGCTGCAATTTGCTGAGGACTCGGATTTGTACCAATTAATAGTTGACGAGATTCTGGATGGGCAATGGCTTGCTCCATGCTTATCACCGGATAAACCAAGGCGCTAAAATCAGGCCGTGCACTAAAGCTATCGATGTGATCATGGTGCGGATAAATGACCTGCTTAAATTGGTGACTGAGCCGCCCTGCAACATGACCGCCGGCGGAGAAACCGAGTACACCAATGTGCTGTAATTGCCAGCGATGGGCATGCGCTCGGATCCAGCGAAGCGCACGTTGAGCGTCGGCTAGTGGAGTATCTGCGGCGAAGCGGTGACCGTCGCCTGGCATTCTATAATTGAGTATAAAAGCGTGATAACCAAAGTGATTGAGCTGCTTTGCGATTTCACTCCCCTCTTGATCAATCACCACTCGACGATAGCTTCCTCCCGGTATGATCAATACGCCAATGCCTTTACTTTGCTTACTGGGATAGATGATTATTTCAGGATCCTGGGTTTGACTGAGCGCTCGATTAGGCGCTGCGAGATGGTGACTTCGTTCAGTGACTATTGGCTTAAGATGGGAACTGTCTGATGGCTCAGACCATAAGCGGAAGACTGCTTGTTGGGGAAATAGTTGCTGAACCGATTGAAGGGGGGTCGTGATTAGGGACATACTTGGATCGCTAATATTGAGATGAATAAAACCAGCCCGAGGGGGCTGGTTTAAACGCTGGGGTTTAATCCATTACTTAATTAATGAATTCACGTAATCAGCGATTTCTGGTACTTGGCAGTTTGCAAAGAAACATTCTTGGAAACGCGCACCAGTAACTGCAGTTTTGACTAGTTCTTGGTCAATCGCACGTAGTGTATCTAAGTAGTTGTCTTTCACAACTGCCGCTTTCACGGTGTTTAGGATACCTGCATTGCGTTGTTGTGGTTCAGCACGTTCGAGAGGGTAACCTTGGCCACGCTCGCCAACTAAGGCTTTTTCGAAGATGTAACGAACGTTTAATTCAGCACCCCAACCAAAACCTTTGGCAAAGGCCAACGCAAGAGCATTACCATTGTTAATCTGGTTGAATAAGAAGGCATCTGAAGGATCTAAGCAGTAACCACAAACGACACCAGGGTGAATGTTACAAGACATCATTGCGCCTTGGCCAGTACCACAACCAGTGACGACAAAATCAACTGCTTTTGAATTCAGTAAAATGCTGGCAATAATACCAAGGTGGATGTAAGTCAGGTGATGGTCATTCTCATCACTCATACCTACGTTGTAAACTGAATGACCTAGAGGGTCAGCCACGTAGTTTAGTTCTTTTAAAACAGTAGCGTTTTTTCCGGCTTGACTGTTTTCCATTAATAAGGCGACTTTCATTAAATATACTCCCGCTTGAGAAAGCTAAATAGCTTTCTACTATTGATAATTATGAGACGAAATCTTTACGCATTGGTGTGAAGTTATCGAGTAAAACACCAGCCTCTAAACAAACACAACCGTGCATCACGTCGGGTTCTTTGTAGAGTGTGTCACCGGCTTTCACGACTTTAGTTTCATCGCCAATGGTGAATTCGAAGGCCCCTGAAAGAACATAGGTTAACTGCTCGTGTGGGTGATTATGCATCGGCCCAACAGCGCCTTTTTCAAAATGTACTTCCACCGTCATGATGTTGTCGCTATAGGCGAGTACCTTACGTGATACTCCATTACCTAAGTCTTCTAAGGTAATGTCTTGATTAAATACAAACATCGCTCTCTCCTTTATTGCTAAGGCTGCTTCCCCTTTCGCTGGAGCATTTGGACAAATATTTGTCCACTAATGCTCAGCTGGGGCTTGTGACGCAAATTTTAAGTTCAGCACGTCATACTCAAGTACGAAGATGACCAGTCAGCGTGCAGAACGTATCCGCGGTATATATCAGGGAAGCCTGATATATCTGCGTCTGCGGCACTGAATAAGGAGCATCTGCGTTTATTTTCTCGTTAGCGAGACAACCAGCCACCGTCGACAGCAATGGTGTAACCACTGATGTAGTTAGAAGCTTCTGATGCTAAAAATACGCAAGGACCAGCGACATCGCTAGGTAAGCCCCAACGACCCGCAGGAATACGATCTAAGATTTCTTTGCTACGAGCTGCATCGTTACGCAACGCTTCGGTATTGTTAGTTGCCATATAACCAGGGGCAATAGCGTTTACATTAATGTTTTCTTTCGCCCATTCATTAGCCATCAGACGAGTGACGCCCATCACTGCACTTTTTGATGCAGTGTAAGACGGAACGCGAATACCGCCTTGGAAAGACAACATTGACGCGATATTGATAATTTTACCGCCATTTCCTTGGGCAATGAATTGCTTGGCAACCGCTTGTGACATGAAGAATACTGACTTGATGTTAATGTTCATGACATCATCCCAGTCTTTTTCACTAAAATCGACAGCATCTTCACGGCGAATAATACCAGCGTTGTTTACTAAAATATCAATTTTACCAAACTCACTTAGCGCAGTGTCAATAATGCTAGGGATATCATCTAATTTCATGAGGTTAGCGCGTACATCGATGAACTTACGGCCAGTTTCAGCCATTTTCTCAATGGTTTCTGTTGGCTCAACAATGTTAACACCAACGATGTCACAACCCGCGGCAGCGAGGCCAAGTGCCATTCCTTGGCCTAAGCCCGTATCACATCCGGTCACAATAGCGACCTTGCCTTCAAGATTAAATGAATCAAGAATCATAACTTCTTCCTTTATGTGTAGTTAAATTTGTGGCTGGAGCAAAAAGCCCGTCACCGTTTCTATATTTATAATTGAGGTATCAGAAACGCTGTTCAAATAATATTAAAAAGCGGTTTTAAAAAAGAAGATCAAAGTCGTGTTTTTTTATTTTGAGGTCATTTTTTATTGCTGTTGGAAGCTTTTTGACCATTTTGTGAGCAGGTTGTGGGGGCTGATTCGTTGATATCGTTTTCAATAAGTCGTTATTTTTTTATCGCATGTCGAACTGTAACTACTATTTATTGTGAAGATCGACTAGCCTAAGGACATTATGGGCTTTCATGTTTATCAAGGAAGATAACAATGGACATCGGTCCAATTACGATAAAGCAATGCCAAGATGTGGTGGTTTATCAAGTTGATTTCGACCTTAAGCAGCAATCGCACAGTCTGTGGTTTGAGCTAAACTTGCCTGGAGCTTTGTGGCCGAGTGAGAGTGGCGATGCCGCCATGCTGGCTTTATTGCTTCCGGCTATGTTGGCCAATGAAAATATTCATGTGCGTGGCAGGGTTTCTGCTCAATTACTGTTTCACCTCAATGGTGCTTATCAAACCTTGGTACGGCAGGTGATCCCTTATCTGCATCAGATATATATATCCGCTGATAGCTGTTGTGATCGTTCCAGCCAGGCAAAGGGCGTCGCCACAGGGTTTTCTGCAGGTGTTGATTCATTCTGTAGCTTGAGGGACTATTATTCAGAGCAGACGCCCGATGCTCTTAAAATTACTCACCTCTTATATAACAACGTAGGCTCTCATGGACATGGAGCGGATAAAGAACAGCTATTTCATGCGCGCTATGATCGATTAAAGAAAACTGCAGATGAATTAGCGCTACCCTTTATTATGATTAATTCTAATTTAAATGAGTTTTATGGAAAGGGCTTAAATTTTCAGCTAACCCATACAATTCGCAACGCATCGGTAGCGCTGTTATTACAGGAACATATTGGGCATTTTTTGTACTCATCAGCTTATGTTTACGCTGATTTATTTGTTGGTCCAAGTTATGACATGGCTTATAGCGATACCTATAGCTTACCCTTGTTATCTACAGAGTCCTTAATTTGCCATTCGGTTGGCAGCGAATATACGCGTGTTGAAAAAACCAAAAGAGTCGCAGAGTTACCGGCCTCTTACAAGGTATTAGACGTATGTGTGGTGGCCGATAATGCTGAAAATTGTTCACAGTGTGAAAAATGTTTAAGAACCTTATTTACGTTGGATATGTTAGGTAAGTTGGAGCTTTATCAGCACTGTTTTAACCTCGAGCGTTATCAACAACATCGGGCAGGGTTTATTCGCGACATGCTGATTAGTGACGACCCGCTGTTAAAAGAGATCCTTGATTGGACCAAGCAACATCATTTCCGCATTGAAAAGACGCATTATTTCGCGGCTTTGCTACTTTACATGCGACGTTTCCCATTGCTGTTCCTGCATCGACTTAAGATTTTTACCAAACGCCATTTGGTTTCGATGGGGCTCTATCAACCGAAGTCATATTAAGCCACTTAATTTACCACGCAATAGAGAGTGCATATTTTGGCTAGGCTTATGCTCGTTTCAGTAACTGCTTGGCTTCTTGGAATACTTTACGGTCAATGATCAGTAGCCCTGTTAGGTAGACGCTAGCACCGATCAGAATGCTGAAGAGCAAGATAACAATCGCACTAAAATCTGCGAGTAGTGGTTTGCTGTAATAAATACTCAGCATCATTAGTGCACCTGCGAAAGCGGGGACTGCAATGTGTTTAAACAAGTCCAGTAAAGGTATATTGATCCCTCGGCTGTTATGTAATACGACGATTAAATAGGCAACCGGGAAGGCGCATAACCAAGCCATTGCCAGACCATGTGCCCCATGGTGGGAGCCGACATAAATGCTGGGCACTAATACGGTCAGTAATATGGTCGCATTAATGAGCATGTGTCTCACCTTTTTAAGGCTTTTTAGCGCAGGATTAAATAGTTCTTCACTAAACCTGAGTGGCATCACCAGCAAAATCAGTGTTGCAGGCGTGACGGCATCTAACCATTTCTCCCCCAATACCAGTGGGATGAGTTGTTCGACGGTGGCAGCTAAGCCCCAAAAAATAGGTAAAGTAATCAGTAAACACAGCTTTTGTGATTTAATCACATAGCTGGCGATCATTTTAGGTTGGTCCTGAATTTTGGCGAAGGCGGGAAAGGCGACTTGACGTAGGATAGGCATTATTTTCTTTTGCGGCATCATCGCGATTTGTAAGCAGATGGCATATAAACCGACTTCTACTGGCGTCATCACACGGCCAGCGATCACGATATCTATATGTGAGAATATATAAAACATGATGGTGAGTAAGCTCAGTCCGCCACCAAATTTGAGCATCCCGCTGATTTCAGAATAGCTGAAGCTAGGCCAATAAGTTATCGGGCGAATAGCCATGACCATGCTGGCCTTCAGTAGATAGAACAAGACCTGCCCATAGATAAGTGCCCAGAAGCCATAGCCTAAGTAGGCCAAAATTAATGTGGTCACTGCAGCAGCCGCGTTGGCTATGCCTTCGATAATCGAAACTCTTTTAAAATCCATCTCTTTGGCGAGCAGTGCCGCTGGAATAATTTCAAAAGCCATGATCAGCACACACCATGCATTTACTTTTAAAATGGCTGCGACTTCAGGCGACTGGTAATAATGGCTGACGGGGCCTGCCAATAAATATTGCAGACTAAAAATGCTGAGATGCACAACAATAATCGCACCAAACATCTGTTTAAGGATATTGGTGTTGAGTGCTTGATGTTGAATTAAGGAGGAACTAAAGAGCGAACCTAGGATTAACACAAAAAAACCGGATAAAACATCGGCCATGGCCACTAGGCCGTAATCTTCGGGGGATAATAATCGAATCACCCAGAAGGTCATCACCCATCTTAAGGTTTGGGTCGCTATTTTTCCTGCGACAACCCATTTTAATGAAGTGAGAACTTGGCTTTTTAAATTCGTGTGCTTTGATGCGGCCGTCATCGATTCGACTTTCCTTTGTCCGTTTCTACTGCTTAAACGCATTGGTTTACTAGGTGCTTAGGATATTACGAACAGGCCCTGCGTCTAACCGATGGCATCTTCGTTGATTTGTTCTCCTGAACTCAAATAATGGTCAATCTGCTTACTGTCACCGGACAATATCTAGGTTCGAAAAAGGATGCAAGTACTTTACTTTCGCATCCGCTGATCTTTGAAGAGCGCGTGAGTGCAATGTTCGTTATCGATTGATTCCTAAAGAGGAAACTAACCCTGCTACGAGTGACTCATGAGGCGGTCGATGTTACTGTTTGTTCATCGAATTTTTGGTTATTTATGCTATTTTAACAACAGTGGGTAAAAAGCGGGTATTGCTAACTAGCGAGCAACCGATTTTATTCATTGAGCGTGGATATAAAAAATGGATTTTGGGTCAATCAAAGATGGATGAACGAAGTGACGATAGATAAGCCGAAATTGGTTATGGTAACGAATTTGTATCCACTGCCTTGGGAACCGAACCGGGGCAAGTTTAACTATCAGCAGTTTGCTTTACTGCAGCAAGATTACCAGTTGGCGATCTTGGTTCCGGTTGCATTTACCGATTGGTGGCGAAATCGTCGACAGATTAAACAAAGCACCGAGTTGCGCTATTGCCCATATTTTTATACACCTAAAATTGGCCGTCGCTTTTATAGCGTGACTATGTTTTTGTCACTGCTGATACACAGTGGCTTATGGTTATTCAAATTTAAACCTCAGCAGCTCATGGCATGCTGGGCATTTCCTGATGCGGTTGCTTGTAGTTGGCTTGCGCGGTTATTTTCGCTCCCCTTTTTCTTTAAAGTTCATGGTTCTGACATTAACCAGCTAGGGTCTTATCCGGGCCGAGCAAAACAGATCAAGGCCGCGGCCGATAAAGCGATATCGATCTTATCCGTATCCCAAGATTTGGCAAAAAAACTGGTGAGCTTGGGGATTGAAGAACAAAAGGTGAAAGTCATTTATAACGGCGTCAACCATCAGTTGTTTGACCAGTGCTTGCCAGCAAAAATGGCCGATGATTACTTATTGTATATTGGTAATTTAAAGCATGATAAGGGCGTGGTGGAATTATTGCAGGCCTTTACGGCGATAGCTGAGCAATTTGCTGAGCTTAAATTAGTTTATGCTGGCAGTGGGGGGATGCTGGCAAAATTGCAACAAATGACTGCAGAGGCGGGTTTAACTCAACGGGTGGTTTTTTTGGGGGCGGTTGCGCATGAGGAACTCCCCCAGTGGTTAGGTCATGCTAAATTATTGGCCTTACCCAGTTATGCCGAAGGGGTGCCAAATGTGGTGCTTGAGGCGATGGCTTCCGGTACTCCGGTGTTGGCGACTAAAGTGGGTGGGATCCCAGAAATATTTAACCCTGCTTTATGCGGTTGTTTAGTCGAGCCTCGTAATACTGAGGCTGTAGCGAAAGGCTTACAGACGATATTGGAGCAAAGTTGGGATAAAGAGGCGATAAAAGCTTGTGCTGCACCTTTTACTTGGCAACGAAACCAGCAGCAGCTGTTGAGCATGCTTAGCCAAGCGGAGGACTAAGCTTGTTTGGCCTTTACGCAAAAAATATGGTGTAGGGGACAGACCGAATAATTCTCTGTAATTAATAACATTTTCTGACTAATTTTGCTAATGTCAGCGTATTCTCAGCAAGGACTTATCCGTTGCTGCAAGCTAGGGAGAGCTTCATAAAAATGAACATTTTATTTCATCACCGAACGCGAGGAAGAGGCGCTGAAGGGGTGCATATTCGGGGTGTGGTCAAAGGTTTACGTGAGCTTGGTCATCAAGTGAAGATCCTCTCTCTGCCTGGGGCCGACCCCGAAGAGGAATTACCCACCAACAACGAGCCAGAGCCTTCTGCGACGGAACAACCTGCCGCCCCGAAACGCGGATTATTTACCCGCATCACCGAATTGACTAAATATACCCCTGAGTTTGTATTCGAGCTATTTGAGCTGGGGTTTAATGTTATTGCTTGGTGGCGTTTACGTAAGACCGTTAAACAACAAAAGGTTGAACTGATCTATGAACGTTATTCCTTATTTATGTTTGCGAGTGTTTGGTGGGCGAAGCGTCACCATCTGCCGATTATTTTGGAAATTAACGATTCCTGCTTAGTGCATCGGGTTCGCCATTTATTCTTTCAAAGTTTGGCGAAGCGGGTGGAGCAATGGATATTTAGCCATGCGACTGGTTTGGTGTTTATTTCCAGTCGTTTTCAGCAGGTCGCGGTTGATACTTATCCTAATATTGCTCCTTCGGTTGTCTCTCCTAATGCGGCTGATTTAGACCAATTTGTCATTGATGAGCAAGCGGCACAACAATTACGCCAACAACTACATATTGAAGATAAGGTGGTCGTTGGTTACGTCGGCGCATTTGTCCATTGGCATGGTATCGACTGGTTTGTTGATATGATCGCGGAACGATTAAAAGATTACCCTGATATCGTCTTATTACTGGTTGGAGATGGCGCTTGTTATGAGTCGATAAAGCAGCGGATTGCCAGCGCGGGGGCGGAGCAACAAATTATATTGCCGGGGAGAGTGGCCCATGATCAGGTTCCAGTTTATTTGTCGGCGATGGACTATGGTATTTTGCCCGATTCAAATGATTATGGTTCACCGATGAAATTATTTGAGTTTATGGCCATGGGCAAAGGGATGGTTGCGCCAGACTTTACGCCAATCGCCGAAGTGGTTGCCGATGGTGAAACCAGTTGGTTATTTCCAGCTAATCAGCGTCAAGCCTGTGTTGAACGGGTGTTAGATTTGTCCCTGAAGGCCGAAGAGCAGGCCCTGGTGGGGCGCAATGCGCGGCAATATATCGAGCGTGAAAGACAATGGCGGCATAACGCTGAACAACTACTGACTTTGGTGAAATGATGGAATTTTTAAAAGCAGACTTTCGACGTAAGCAACAAATATTTGCCGATGATGGGGCACCAACCAGTATGTTGCGCATTGTGATGGCGGATGGTTCTAGCGCCAATATTATTTACCGAACCATGCGCTGGTGTGCGACTCACCAATTAGCCTTGCTTGCTTATTTTTTTCAATGGTTGAATAAGTTTCTCAATGGCTGTGTGATTGGTAGTGGTGCAGAGTTTGGCCCTGGCTTTGTGATCATGCATCCGGTTGGTATCGTGATTAATTCTAAGGTGAGTGGCGGTGCAAATATCACTTTGGAAAGTGGCGTTGTGATTGGGGATGAAAAGGGCAAGTCACCGCGCTTGGGGAATGATATTTTTGTGGGTGCGGGCGCTAAAATTGTGGGTGATTTAGAGCTTGAAGATCTGGTGAAAGTCGGCGCCAATGCGGTCCTTACAAAAAGTGCTCCTCGGGGAGCGACTATGTTGGGGATCCCTGCGAAGGTTTACCATAAAGCCGAAAATGAGGCTGTAGAATAAATGGAACTGGTATTTTGGTTAGCAGTCGCGTTGATCGTCTATGGTTATACGTTGTATCCCTTGTTATTGTTGCTTTTTAGCGGCATAAAGCAAGCTGTTCGAGACACGCGCTATCTTTGGCGACGTCATGAGCGACGCTCTTACGAACCGAAACAATGGCCTTCGGTATCGATTATTATCGCCGCTTACAACGAAGAGCAGTGCCTCGCTCAGCGGATCGACAATCTGTTAAAGCTCAGTTATCCCCAAGATAAACTGACGATTCATATTGGTTCAGACGGTAGTACCGATCAGACCAACTCTATTTTAAGAGCCGTTGAAGCCGAACATTTTCAAGCGCATATCTTTGAACAAAACCGCGGTAAAATAAATGTACTGAATGACCTGGTTGATCAATCTGAAGATGAAATTTTGGTGATGTCTGATGCCAATACTGATTTTGCAGTTGATGCGATTGAAAACTTGGTGAGGCATTTTGATCGGCAAGAGGTCGGCGCGGTATGCGGAGAACTTCATTTAGTGGATTCGGAGTCTGCGGATAACAAAGATGGGATTTATTGGCGTTATGAGCAAATGCTGAAGTTTCATGAATCTCGTTTAGGTGGTTTACTGGGAGCCAATGGGGCGATTTATGCGATGGCTAAACGCTTCTATCAAGTTTTACCAGCGAACACTATTGTTGACGACTTCATGATTGTCATGAATGTCTCTAAGGCTGGTAAGCAGGTGATTTACGAGCCCAATGCGGTGGCTTATGAAGAGGTTGCGCCTTCTTTAAAGGAAGAAGAAAATCGCCGAATTCGGATTGGTACCGGTAATTATCAAGCTTTTAATCGTTGCTTATGGGCTTTAAATCCCTTACGAGGGGCTCGGTGTTTTACTTATTTTAGCCATAAAGTACTGCGTTGGTTTACGCCGCACTTTATGTTAATTGCTTTGGTGAGTAACTTACTGCTCATTGGTCAGCCACTTTATCTGTTGCTGCTAGTGTTGCAACTGTTCGTCTATACCGTCGCGGCATGGGGAAATAGCCGCAGTAAACAAGGCAAAAAGCTGCCCGGGAGCATTGCTTTTTTGACCTTTTTTGTGGCGATGAATACAGCTTTATTGAAAGGCTTTTATGCTTTCTTATTTAAAAATGTGCAAGGAACTTGGCAAAGGACGTCACGGTGATTATCTCTTTAATTTTGTTATTCATTTTACTTGCTGTAGCGGCGGTCTTGTTGATCATTCGTAAGAAGCAAATGCATCTGTGGTTAGCGCATTACCTAAAGCTTAAATTGAAGCCTAAGGCTCACTTTGAAGGGCCAACTCATATTTTATTTTGCTTTGTTGATCATTATGAGCCGCAATGGGGCAAAAATATCAGTTTAGAACAAGAGCGAGCCAGAGTTGACCGCTGGTTTCATGATTACCCAAAAGTGGCGGGTAAACATCAGGATGCAGACGGATGTCATCCAAAACATTCATTTTTCTATCCAGAAGAAGAATACCGTTTTGAACACTTAGCCAAAATAGCTGACTTATGCGCTCGGGGTTTTGGTGAGATTGAAGTTCATTTACATCACCATGATGATACCAGTGACAATTTGCGTAAAACACTGGAAGGATTTACCGAATTATTGCATCAACAGCATGGCGCATTTATGCGTAGTGAAGCGAGCGGAAAGCTTCAGTATGCCTTTATTCATGGGAATTGGTGTTTGGATAATTCTCATCCCGATGGCATTTTATGTGGTGTTGATGATGAATTAATCGTCCTTAAAGAAACCGGTTGTTTTGTTGACTATACCTTTCCTTCGGCACCGAGTGCTACGCAACCTGCGACGGTAAATTCTATTTATTATGCTAAGGATGATCCGCATGCTGCTAAATCGCATAATAAAGGCCAAATGGTGAAAGTGGGTGGCAAGATGTGGGGCGATTTGATGTTGATCAATGGCCCCTTGGATTTAAATTGGAAAGTGCGTAAAAAAGGTATTTTTCCGCAAATTGAAAATTCAGATATTCGGACGAGCATGAAACCGACCAAGGATCGAGTCGATTTATGGGTGAAGTCGAATATTCATGTTCAGGGACGGCCGGAATGGCGCTTTATTAAAATACATACTCACGGTACGCAAGAAGCCGATATGCCAACTTTACTTGGTCAGCCTTTTGATGAGATGTGTGATTACCTAGAGCAAGAATATAATGATGGCCATAACTATGTCTTGCATTATGTGTCGGCCCGCGAAATGTATAATATTGCCAAAGCGGCGGAAGCGGGTAAAACTGGCGATCCTCATCAGTATCGTGATTTCTTAGTTGCAGCGCCAAATTATAAGACCTTAGCAAGCAGCGGTGATAGCCTTGCTTAGGGCATTGTGTAAACAGTCTATAGTTAGATTTTTTAACTGTCGACGACGGCGCTGGAAGACTCCTCAAAATGGCTTATATGTGTTTAACTATCATCGTATTGGTGATGCTGCTGGCACCGACTTCGATCCGAACATATATAGCTGTACCGCCGAAGTATTTGAGCAGCAGTTGGTGTTTTTAAAAGCCAATTTCACCTTGATTTCGGAGGCGAATCTATTGGCTTTACTGGAAGATGACCAACCTCTGGACCGTGCTTACGCCTTGATTACTTTTGATGATGGTTATATCGACGCCTATCAATGTGCGTTTCCGATATTAAAAAAGCATCAGCTGTCGGCAGTATTTTTTGTGGTTACAGACTTTGCTGAAGGAAAGTCGATTGCTTGGTGGGATGAGATAGCTTGGTTGATTCGGCATACTAAACTATCGAGTATCAAGCTTGAACATTGGCGCAAGAAGGTGGATTTATCCAACGCAGACTTAAAACTTAATATCCGTAAGGTGCTCAAAGCCTTTAAAGAAGATAAACAGTTGCCTATGAGTGATAAATTGGCGCAGCTGCGTCAGTTATGTGGGGTGAAAGACATCCCTGAAGTGACTCTGTTCGCGAATTGGCAACAGTTGAAAGAAATGTCTGATGCGGGAATGAGTATTGGCTCACATACCATCGACCATCCTATTTTGGCTCACCTTAGCGACGAGCAACAAATGCGCCAATTGGCGGTATCAAAACAGCGTATAGCTGCGGCCACTGCTCACGACGTAAACTTAGTGGCTTATCCGGTGGGAAATAGTGGTAGTTTTAATGGTGTTTCCGAAACCTTGGCTCGAAATGTTCACTATAAAGCGGCCTTTTCATTTTATGGTGAGGCTAATTATTTCTTAAGTGAGAGTAATCGTTTTAATATTGATAGAATTTCCGTGGATGGCAATAAAGATGAAGCGGCCTTGAAGGCGCAAATTATGGCGCTATCGTCCAATACCTGAGTCAAGACTACCAGCTAGGGGATGCGAATGAAACGAAGTCTATTGGTTCCAATGATCGTCATATTGGCCGGTTTTTTTAAGGCCCAAGCCGCACCACTATGGCCTTGGCAAAATGCATCTATGGGGGAAGGGGCCCCGGCTTGGGCAACTACCGATATTGCTGCGGGGCAGATTTGGTACGTGGATATTAATGCACCAGAATCTGCGGAAACCGGGAGCCATGATCAGCCTTTTCATCGAATCGCTGCCGCCTTGAAAGTTGCGCGACCGGGCGATGAAATTTGGTTGGAGCCGGGGGTTTATCACGAGCAAGTGCGGATCCGTAAACCAAATATTACCCTGCGATCGAGTGTCTTACATCAGGCAAAAATTGAAGTTCCTTTTAACGAAAAAAAAATACAGCAAGCGATCCGTATCGATTTTACTGCGAAAGGTACGAGAGTTATTGGTCTAGATATCAGCGGTGGTTACTACTATGCGGTGTCTTTACATACTAAATGGAAAGGAGGACCTCATTCGGGAGTTTCTCAGGTCTTGTTATCGCAAAATCTGCTCCATGGTAGTGGCCGAGATCTACTCAAAATAAATCCTTATGTTTGGCAAGTGTTGATAGAACGGAATCAATTTTATCGTTCTGGCCAAAGAGATAATAGCAACGCCGAAGCAATTGATGCGGTGAATGCCAGTGAATTATGGATCCAGGATAATCTGATTAAGGGGATTGCCACCTCTGGTATTTATGTAAAAGGTGGTTCGCATGAGGTATTGATTCAGCGAAATTTGATTCGAAACGTTGGCTTAGCGGGCATTTTGGCTGGTTTTGATACCAGTCCACAGTTTTTTAATATGACTGATAATCCTAATATGTATGAGGCCAGACGGGTTCGTATTATTAATAATATTGTTGATGGAAGTCAGGGTGCGGGGATTGGGGCTTATTCAGCGGAACAAGTTGTGGTGGCTCATAATACGGTGCTTAATTCTGCAATACGTTACCATGCACCGATCTATTTTGGCTTGAGTTTTCAAGACCGAGAGTTAGATGCCAAACGTCCACCTAGCAAGGATATTTCGGTCTATAACAATATTTTTTCATCCTTGCGACGTGATGGCACCGTATTGGAGGTTCGTTATCTTGAAGATGACACATTAGGTGGCTTGTCGTCCTTACAAGGGTGGCCGAAGGCGAATAATAATCGCTATTTCTCGGCCTTTGGGCCTGCTAGTTTTACCGATATGCGACCTCATGCGAAACAGCGCTCATCGAATTTAAGTGAGTGGATGAAGTGGTGTGCTTGTGAGGCGGATACACAACTTATTGAAGTGACTCTAAGTTATCCAAATTATATGCCGCAGGGTGCTGATTTTCAGTTTACTTCAAAGGCCGAAAGTTTAGCGGTGGACTTCTATCAAAATAAACGTGTATCGACCACCTATGTAGGGGCGGTGATTCCTAATTGAGCTGTTTAACCAGTCAAGCCAGTAACAGAAGATGTATAAAATGAAAATTGTCCATGTGGTGAGTAGCCTCAATATGGGAGGTGCTGAGCGTTTAGTTGTGAATCTGTCAATTGAGCAGAAGAGGCTCGGACACCAAGTGACGGTGGTGTCTTTTGGGGCTAAATCTGACACCTACTACACGCTCCTACAAACACATGGTATTGCTGTGCAATTGGTGGGGGGAGGGCTGATTGCTCGATTCACTCAGTCACTCAAATTATTGCTGGCGGCCGATGCGATTAACATCCATTCGACGCCTATTGTGAGAGCGCTGGCACCACTTTTCCCAATGCTCTATTTTAAGAAAACGATTTTTATCGTGCATGGTGAAACGAGTCCTAAGCTACGCCTATTTAAACCCGCTATCTTATTCGCTTGTTTGTTTATAAAACATGTGGTTGCCGTTTCTGAATCGGCTAGGAGGTCTTTATATCGCCGTTTTGCGGTGAATACAGGGCGGGTTGGGATCATCGAAAATGGGGTTCAACTTGCAGCAACCTGCAAGCACGCACCTACTGGACCAGAGTTACCCTTGAAAGTTGGTGCGGTGGGGCGCTTGATCCCGCTGAAAAATTTTGAGTTACTGATTGAGAGTGTGGCGATTATCAATCAAACGGACTCAAGTCCTATCGAATTACATATTTTTGGGGATGGCCCAAGTTTAGAAGACTTAAAAACACTGGCTCGAGACCAAGGTGTTACGGTTAACTTTCACGGCATAGTGTTAGAGCAGGATGAAATTTACCGTCACATTGACCTGTTGGTGATTAGTTCAAATACTGAAGGGCTGCCAATGGTGTTAATTGAAGCCATGGCGCGAGGGATCCCGGCGATATCCACTCGTGTAGGTGCAATACCATCCGTGATTGTTGACCAGCAGAATGGTTGGCTAATTGATGTCGGTAATGCGCGACAGTTGCAACAGGCATTAGCTCAGGTTATTCACTCTCCAGGTTGCCTCTCTACGGTCGGTAGACAAGCCTATACGACCGTTGAGCATCAGTTTTCAATTGCTGCCGTGGCTGCAAAATATCAGTCTCTGTATTGAGTGCTTGCTTGTTGGCTGAGCATTTGTTGCAGTGTTCCGAGAGTGTCGCGGCAATCTGTCGCGTTGCATAAACTCGATCCGACCAAGATAGCCGATTCTCTATGGCCTGATAACGCAGCAAGTAGGTGATTTTGTTTTTGTTGCTTAAGGCTGCTGGTTAGGCCTCTGGCGCTTAAGTATGCATAAACTAACACCGCTGGCTGATTGTTTTTGGCTAAAAAGTAGATGCTATGGGTTTGTGCATCTCGTTTTTTAGTTTCTATTCTCATTCCGTCCGGAATGATGCTGTTGTTAAAGTAACTGGCCTTATTATCTAGGCCATAGCCGCTAAATGTAAAATACCACAACGATAGCTGATGATCGTTTTGTTCAATGAGCTGATAGCGCAGCTCGCTATACCTTGAGATCTGCAATGGACCGTGGGTATCAGATGCTCTCACTCGATTGCTTGAATTGAGCGTTTCTGCATCAAAAACTGGTAAATCTAAACTCAGTGGGGAGAGTAAAATTAAGGCGAACAGACTTGCGAATATTGGCTTTAAGGCAATATTTTTTTTGCTGCTTAATCGGTGGTGTTCGGTGGTATTAGCTTCTTTCTTGGCGAGAGAATTTCCAACATAGAAAATCATCAGTAAATAAGGGGCATACACATACCAGCCTAAATTATTGTGATCGCCAACAATCGAACTTTGCATGTTGGTTAAATGGCCGATAAAAATGATTGTGATAATTCGGATCCAGTTAACCAATAGCGCACCGGCCATTGTAATGATGAAAAACAGCAATATCCGGCGGGCTGAACGCAGATTAAAATAGACAAATAGTAGGCATAAAAACAAGGAGGTAATAAAATATCGAAGCCCACTACACCCGTTCGCTATCTCAAATTGACCCGAAGGAATGGAGACAATGTTGCCTTCAAAGTAGCTCGGTATACCAGTAAATGCCATGATGGTTTCGACTGCAGTGGTGGATAGCTGCTGCAAGGGGGGGAGAGAAGTCCCCATATGGGCGTAATAAATAAAAATACTAAAGCGTATAAATAGAGGCCTTTATGGCTGACAAAAATGCTTAATAGCGCACTTAGTAAAACCAAGGGAAGCAAGGCTCGAACTGGCAGGCTAATTTGTCCAAGATATAAACAGAGCTCCACCATTAACAAAAATACTAAGATTAGGGTGAAGCCATTGGGCTTGCTGCGAAATTGCAACTGTTCTCGAATATCATATAGAACATAAAGCGCGACAAAGGGGATCAAAAATGCGTGTGAGTATGTTCCATCATCGAAACTATAACGCCAAATATCGAGTATCACAGGCCAGAACAAGAGGCTGACTATTACCGTAAGTGCTAATACAACAATACTCTCGACTACACCTTTCGAATGTTCTGGCGAGTTTTGGTGCGATGCCACCGGATTAACGGCCTTTACCAAATAAAATGATCTCTGCAGTTCTGACCAAAATCAAAAGGTCTAAAAGAAAGCTGCGATGCTTAATGTAATATAGATCGAATTTTAACTTCTCTAAGGCATCGGCTTCAGTACTACCATAAGGGTATTTAAGTTGTGCCCAACCAGTCAGCCCGGGTTTAACATTGTGTCGTTGGTTGTAATAAGGGATCGATAATACCAATTCCTTTACAAAGGCCGGCCGCTCAGGTCGTGGCCCAACAAAACCCATGTCACCAACAAGTACATTGTAGATTTGTGGTAATTCATCAACTCGATATTTTCGGATGAAGTTACCCACTCGGGTGACTCGGGGATCTTCTTTTTCAGCCCACTTTGCACCATCTTTCTCGGCATCAGTTCGCATACTACGAAACTTATAGATACTAAATGGCTTCCCGTTGAGCCCAATCCGCTCTTGTGAGTATAAGACTGGGGCTCTAAAGCCTTCTTCCAATTTTATCATTACCACTGTAATTAGCATTAAAGGCCAGGTTAGACTCAATACAATAAGCCCAAGGAAGGTATTGCAAATCCAGTCTAAAGAGCTACGTAAGTAGTTGGTCGAGTGAAAGCCATTACTGTATATCACCCAAGATGGGTAAATCAGGTTCACCGCAATTTGTCCTGATTCTCGCTCAATAAAGTCGATGATATCGGTAATTTCTACGCCACGCAGTTTACACAAGAAGAGGCTGTCTACAGGCAGATTGGCACGTCGTTCGTCGGCAGCAATAACAATTTCTTCAACGCCGTTCGCCAGCACAAAAGACTCCAGTGGGCGGTCTAGCTCAAGAATTGTTTCTCGCTTGATACCATCTTCTGAGTCACCAGGCATGCGGACAAATCCAGCCATTTCGAAGCTTACTCGGTCTGATTTGCGGCGCATTCGCTTTTCTATGATGCTGGCTCGCTCTCCGGCACCTAGCACCAAGATGCGCTTCCGCCCCATGTGTTCATATTGCATTTTAAGCGCAAAGTAACGAACCACCGTTAGTGCCATCATCACTGCTGCATACAGCAACTCTCTAAAGTTACCGGGTAATACTTCTAATGGGCTTACAACGTAAATAACCGAGGAAATAAAATAGCCGAGAGCAATACTCACCAACAAACGGCGAATCACGCCACGAAAAGTCTCGCGTATTTTTTGGTTGTATAAGCCAACCGAGAGGATCGATAGTTGAATCGGGAAAGTGAATGCCAGCAAATGCATCAGCAGAGTGCCTTCCCCGTATGGAGGGATATTCTCAAACCCGCTAAAACGCAATAATTCAACGCCCAACACAAATATGACGATGAGCACTAAAAATTCGGCAATAATAATGACTCTACTACCAGGATCTAGATTGTGAAACTTCGAACCAGCCACGCTTCTTCCTTGAAACCAATTAATTGATATTAATTTTAGACGAACAAGTATACCGAGATTAGCTCGTAGAGCTACAAAAATCCCCTGTATAGCAATTCAGATAGTTACTCATGAGTATGTTACTTTAGCGTTACAGTTGTTTTAATACCACGATAAATATCGATATATCAAAACTATTTAACTCAATAGATTTACAAGATGAGCGCTCGCGCACTATCATGGGAAAAAGGATTTATTCAATCAATGTTATTTGATGGACACTCAGCGTAATGGACAGTGCTATGAAAAAACTTAATAAAGTCGTTATCAAGTCGCTTGCGTTTATTGTGGTTGGTTTTTACCTATCTGCATGCTCAAGCTCTTTACCTAATTTACAAGAGGCTTCTGTAAAACCCTCTCTTACTCAAAATCCCGCGGAATATAAATATTTGATCGGTCCGGGCGACGAACTGAACATTTTTGTTTGGCGCAACCCCGAGATATCTGGAACCTTTTTTGTTCGCCCAGACGGCAAAGTGTCAGCGCCGCTGGTCGAAGACCTTGAGGTATCAGGTAAAACCACAACTGAGATGGCCCGTTTAGTCGAATCTGAACTGGCTGAGTATATCCGTGATCCAATTGTGACCGTGACCGTAGAAGGTTTTGTCGGTCCGTTCAGTGAACAAGTTCGGGTAATCGGCGAAGCCTCTGCTCCACAAGCGGTCAATTATCGAGAAGACATGACCTTACTGGATGTGATGATCCAAGTGGGCGGTTTAACTGAATTCGCTGACGGTGATAATGCTCGCTTGGTTCGAGTGGTCAGTGGAGAGCAACGATCTTACGGTATTTCGGTTGGTAAATTGATTCAAGATGGAGAAATAGACGCCAATGTCGATATTTTGCCTGGTGACATTATTATTATCCCAGAAGCATGGTTTTAGGCGGAGTAGCGGTTTAGATGCAGGAATTTATTGAGGACTTTTTGCAGTACCTGAGAGGGGTATGGCTGAAGCGACGTTATATTATTATTGCACTTTGGTTGCTTTGCCCTATTGGCTGGATTGTTGTGACCTTGTTGCCAAATCAGTATACGGCCGAAGCAAGAGTATATGCGGATACTCGCTCTTTGTTACAGCCACTGCTGAAAGGCTTAGCCTTGCAAACAGACCCTGCTCAAGAATTGCAAATGATGGTTAAAACTCTGTTGAGCAGAAGTAATTTGGAAAAAATTGTTCGCGCGAGTGACGCAGATTTAAGAGTGAACAATAAGCTTGAATATGAAGAGCTACTCGATGATTTAAAAGAAAAAATAATCATTGATAAGACAAAACGAGAAAACCTGTACACCATTAGTTTTGAAGCTGACTCCCCACAGTATGTGCGTGATGTAGTGCAAGCTGCCCTTGATGTATTTGTTGAAAATACTTTAGGTGAAAAACGTCAGGATACAGATACGGCGAATTCTTTTATTAATCAGCAAATTGAAGAGTATGAGACGCGCCTGATTGAAGCAGAGAAACGGCTCGCGGCTTTTAAGCAAGAGTACACAGCTTTTTTGCCCGGTAAAGAATCGACTTATTACAGTAATCTTGAAGGGGTAAAAAAGAAGCTTGAAGAAACTCGTTTACAGTTAAGCGAAGCAGAGACAAAGTTAACATCGGCTCGGGCTCAATTAGCTAGTGAAGAACGTTTAGCATCTCAACAAACCGCTAAGGTCAGAACTGAGTTCGATGACCGAATTGTCTCAATGCAAACCCGACTTGATGATATGTTGCTGCGTTATACGGACAACCATCCAGATGTTATCGAGGTTAAGCGACAAATTGCAGGCTTGCAGAAACAGAAAGATAGTGCTTTAACCGTTGCGCAGACGCCTGCCGCGATTGCCTCCGACTCGGTGATTTATCAGGATCTGAAAATTACCGTGAGCCAGTTGGAAAATGAAGTGGCTTCGCTGAATGTTCGTGAACAACGCTATAAAGACAATGTTTCTGATCTACAAGACCAGTTACGCCAGGTCCCTGATGTGGAAGCTAAACTCACCGGTTTGAATCGAAATTATGAGATTACTAAGTCGAAATATGAAGACTTGTTGTCTCGCCGAGAAAGTGCTCAGATTTCTGAGAGCGCGGGTAAGACCACCGACGATATTAAGTTTAGGGTGATTGACGCTCCAAGGGTGCCATTAGAGCCTTCTGGACCGAAGCGGCCACTGCTTATTATTGGAGTGCTGATTTTAGCTTTGGGTGCCGGTGTTGGTTTGTCTCTGGCATTTAGTCAGATTAATCCAGTGGTATCGAGTATTCAGCAGCTATATCAGCAAACCGGCTTTCCGGTGCTCGGGGTTGTGTCTGCCACCGACAGCTCTGGTTTGATTAAAGTCGAAAGGCAAAAAATGCGTATATTTGTATTTTCAAATATATTGTTATTGTGTTGTTTTGTTGGGTTTATGGTCATTAATTTACTTCCGGGCTTACACAATAAGCTTATTTCTATCTTGGGAGGCATTGGGATCTTATGAGTACCATAGAAAAAGCGATGGGTAAGTTGGCCAAACAAGCCCAACAAAATCAGCAGTCGAATAATGCTGCAGCTCCAGACTCTGTCGCGGATGTGAATCCGCCGAATCAAGAACCCAATGCAAGGCCTCGCGAAAAGGCTGTATTGCAAATTGACTCAAGTGTATTAAGAAACTTAGGGATGTTATCCGATGTTCGTTCTCGAGAGACTCGAATGCTTAGTGATGAATATCGAGGCGTTAAGCGTAAGTTATTGAAAAATGCATTTGATCCAAGTTTGATACCGCGTAATAAAAGTAATCTGATAATGGTCACCAGTGCCAACCCTGGCGAAGGGAAGACATTTACTTCGATTAATTTGGCACTTAGTTTAGCCTTGGAAAAAGATAAAACAGTACTACTGATTGACTCGGATGTATTGAAACCCACCGTGAGTAAAACCTTAGGGATTGGCCAACATATGGGCCTTATGGAATATTTACTCGGTGAGACGGATGATATTGCAGATGTCATTTATCATACCAATATCCCAAATTTACGGATTATGCCGGCAGGAATGCCTCATCACTTAAGTAACGAGTTGTTGGCAAGTGATAAAATGCGTGCTCTGACTGAAGAGTTAAATAGTCGTTATGCCGACCGAGTCGTGTTATTCGATAGTCCACCAATTCTTGGGGTGAATGAAACTGTGGTTCTGTCTAATTTTATTGGTCAGGCGGTGGTGGTGGTTGAACAAGACAAAACGAAGTTGGCCGCAATTAAGGCGGCTGTTTCCCAATTTAGTGAAGAATTGGCGATAGGTTATGTGTTGAATAAAGCAGTGCACGGTAAAACAGGAACTTACGGTTATGGCTACGGATATGGCTATGGATACGAGGAAGAACAAAGCGCTTAGCATCGTTGTTGCGCTGATAGTTGGTTTATCGATGTCGGTGTCGGCAGCAGATTTTAGCTTCCTTCCTAAGCTAAGTGCTGAGCTGGTTTATACCGACAATGTTGGTTTAACTGAAGATGCGACTCGATCAGGACAAATCGGTGTATTTACAGCGGGGCTCGAATCTGAATTTATTGGTCATGATGGTCGTTTGACGCTCGACTACCAAGCTGAGCAAATTTACAATTCAGACGATTCAGATAAGAATAAGCTGTATCATGATCTTATTTTTATGGCTGAAAAGAAAATCCGCAATACTGGTGTTACGGTCGGTCTTGTCTCAAAGATGTATATAATGCCTGCTAAGGTTAATGACAATGCGATAACTGATGTCGTGACTGGTGATTTAATACAAGGCAGTTCACATGAGCTTTCATTAGGATATAAATCTAACCCTCGTAAATGGATTGATTTGAACACGGCGGTGTTTTCTACTTTTAATCGTTATGAAGATGACCGCGGTAATAACAATGATTTAGAGGGAGCTTTGTTATTTAAGAATGGACAGAAAGTAAAGAACGTTACTTGGCTTGTTGAATCCGCTTATTCGAAGCGTGAGGCTCGCGCTAATTCTGCTGCAACCGAAACTCTGAAATATAAAATCGAACTAGGTCTTCCACCACGCTCGGGATTTAGTCCTTTTCTACGTTATTATGCCGAAAGCTACCTCGAAGGTGTGAATGCCTCATCTACGGTCGGGGAGTCTGAAAGTTGGGGACCCGCGCTTCGTTATTTTCGAACTCAATTAAGCTATCTCGAAGTGAGCTATAATTTTTCTTTAGAGCGAGAAAAGAATGATGACTATATCGGCGCAGCGCTGAATCTTCAGCCAAATCGCAGAACCAAGTTGCTATTTGAGTATGGCCAACGGTTTTATGGTGATGCTTATAACTTTACCTTTTCGCATGAACGCAGACGGATTAAAACCGATATTTCTTACATAGAAGAACCCACTAGTTTTGACCGGCGGTTTTTTGTTGAAGGGGATATTCTTGCAGAGCAAAAATTAAATAAGACTTTACGCTGGAATAGTGCTTTGGACTTACGTCGTAGTGGCATCGATTTTGAAATTCGCCACCAAGATCGAACCAGTTTGACTGAGCTTACTGATTTTATTCAGGATAAAACTTACGGTGTCGGCTTAGGTTTAGATCACAAGTTAACTCGTCAGCTTCGAGCGGCTTTTAAAGTTGATTATGATTACTATCGCTTTGAGCGAATCAGTAAAGGTAAGCAAGTCGATAAATATAGCCGTTATAATTTGTCGCTCACTCAAGATCTGATCGAAGGTTTTTCTCTAATTTATCGTTATCAATTCACTCGTCGTAGCTCTAGTATTGAGGGCCGTGACTATAATGAAAATCGCGTTTCAATTAACGCTACTAAGCAGTTTTAAATATGTATGAATCTTTTTTTGGTTTAAGCGATAAACCTTTTAAGCTAAGCCCTGATCCTAAATTCTTTTTTGCGAGCCCTCATCATGACCGCGCGATCTCTTATCTGCGTTATGGGCTATCACAAGGCGAGGGTTTCATTGTGGTGACGGGCCCGATTGGTACCGGTAAAACCACCATTGCTCGTAGTTTACTGGCCTCGGTTGATGAATCGATCGTCGCTGCGCAGATTGCTACAACCCGACTCAGTCCAGATGAGTTAGTCCGCTTAGTCGCGGCTCAGTTCTCCATTGAAGTCGAAAGCTTAAATAAAGCCGAAATTTTAAAACGCTTTGAGCAGTATCTACTGAGCTTGCATCGGCAAGGGAAGCGCGCGTTATTGGTAGTCGATGAAGCGCAGAACTTACCAGCAGAAACCGTTGAAGAGTTGCGGATGCTGTCTAATTTTCAATTAGATGATAAACCCTTGTTTCAGAGTTTTTTGCTTGGGCAAGAAGAGTTAAAACCAATTATTGAATTACCCGAAATGGAACAGTTTCGGCAACGGATCATTGCTTCTTGCCATTTACAGGCCTTTGATGCCGAACAAACTCAGGGATATATTTTACACCGACTCAAACAAGTGGGTTGGCAACAAAACCCACAATTAGATGACGATATTTTTGTTCAGATTGCCGACTTTACCAAAGGTATTCCTCGGAAGATCAATATTTTTGCCGACCGCTTATTTTTATACGCATTTTTGGAAGATTTGCATACCATTGGTTCCAAGGATGTGGCTGCAGTCATTGAAGAAATGGGCGGCGAATTGTCTGGATCGCTTCAGGGCACGCCACCTCAGCAAGCAAGTGTGAATATTGATCAAGTTCTAGGTCGCCAATATAGCGATGGCTTAACTTCTCCCGATGTGTCAGTGATGGCCGTTGGTGAGCAACAGATGAAAGCGAATCTATTAGATGTGTCTAGTTATCTGGAAGAAGTGGTGCTGAGAAAGATTAAAATTATCCGTTACTTAGACAAAATGATAGAGAAAAAACGCAAAGAAATTGTTGAGTTAGGAGAAAGTCGCTAATTTGACTTTCCCTTTATGGAGTGGTGCTTCTCGCGTCGGCTATTTAGCTGTGAATGAAGGATCGCTATTGGCGAGCGGCCCAATCTTGCTTTGAGGCTCTATCTTGCGTTGAAATGAAGGCCAATGTGAGCGTTGATTTGCTCACAGGATGTTGTAGGGAGTATGAGGGCTCGTAATGGCAGAGCTTGATGTGTAAGTCCTGCAAAGCCGCAATGGAGAGTAAACCATTATTCAATTCACTTTAGTCTGGTATGGCTAAGTAGATATTTGGCTTAAAGCTTTTGACGCGTTGTTTTGCGGAATGAGTTGTCCCCATTATGCCACATCGCGTTCGCTGCGATTAAAAGGTTTTCATCTCGAACCTAAAATGACCACCCAGTATAACTGCCCTGAGGGCTAAGATGGATGACTTAGATTGAGTATAATTGTAGGCCTATTCGGATATAGCTTAGCTGCAATAATTTATTTGTTGTTTAGCTTGTTATTGTTGACGACCAAGCAGAGTGGTTTTCAGCGGCAAGCTTTAAGTTTAGCGGTGTTTTTTACTTTTATTTGGGCCGTTCTTGGTGCCGCCCAAATGCGCTTTTCATTTGCCTTAGGTTATTTTTATTCTTTGGAAAGCTTGCGTAACGGGCTATGGATGTTGCTGTTATACGCAACCATTGCGCCGCGCTTTAGTTTTGGTAATTTGTTGCAAGGTTCTTGGCGCCGTAAAGGCGTATTGCTTGGTCTATTGGTGATTGCCTTATTACAGTTGTTGGCTGCTATTTTTCATGTCCCACTGAATCAGTTTTGGCTGATTAGCCAATTGTCACAGGCAGTGGTGGGTCTATGGCTAATTGAGCAGTTGTATCGACGTATCGATGTCACGGCTCGGCCAACCATTAAACCGATGTGTTTAGGTTTGGGAAGCATGTTTGCTTTCGATTTTTCACTGTATGCTAATGCGTTAATCACCTCAGGTATTTCTTTTGATTTTTGGGTCTTACGTGGCTTAGTGGCAATTTTGGCCGCCCCTTTGGTATTGCTAAGTGCGCGTCGGGTCAAGCGTTGGTCGACTAAAATTTATGTCTCACGAGATGTGATTTATCACAGCACTCTACTGTTAGTTGCAGGGGCTTACCTGCTAATGATGGCGCTGGTTGGCTATTACCTCCGTTATGAGGGAGGAGACTGGGGAAGTATTGCCCAGAATGGTTTTTTTGCCTTAAGCGTGCTGGTACTGGTGAGTTTATTTTTATCGGAAAAGTTGCGTAAGCAGCTTAAGGTTCAGATCACAAAGCACTTCTTCGCCAATAAATATGAGTATCGTGAAGAATGGATGAAGTTTGCTGCGGTGTTAGAAGATGACGGTATCTCGCCCTATGCGATTGCGCTTAAAGCGATTAACCAGCCCTTCGATTGTCATTTTGCTAGCTTAGCCATCGTGGAAAATGGGCGATTTATAGTCAAGGCTAGTTATAATCTAAGAGAAGATGATTCACAGATTATGGCTTGTTTGGAACACCTTGGTATGGCAGCTATCGAGCATCAATGGATCGTTGATATTGCGGAATTAAAAGCTGATCCTAGTGTCGTTCCATTTAAGGTTTCGACTCTGGATTTGCAGCAAATTACTAAATTTGCCTATGTTATTCCAACCAGTACTGCTGCCGGATTTAAGGGGGCAATCTTGTTATCTCCGCCCACTTCGATCCATAGTGTAAACTGGGAAGATCGCGACTTAATGCGTGCCATTAGCCGCCAGTTAGCGGTGTATTTGAATCTTCATCGTTCCAACTTAGCGTTGGCAGAAAGTCAGCAATTCGACACCTTTAACCGGATGTCGGCCTACCTGGTACATGATTTAAAGAACGTATTAGCGCAGCTGCAATTGTTATCAAAAAATGCCATTAAGCATAAACATAATCCTGAATTTATCGACGATGCCTTTGACACGGTCGATTCGGCTGCCAGTCGCTTAAGAAAGGTGGTTGCGCATTTAAGTAATAAACAACGTATTGATACTGTGGTTGCACCATTTAATCTGCTTCGGGCATTGCAGCAAGTTTTAAAGGTTAAGGTGAGTAACCTACCAGCACCGGAGTTGGATTATCAAATTGGATCCGATTTTGAATTGGTTGGAGATCAAGAACGCTTCATTAACGTACTCTCACATTTGGTTCAAAACGCCCAAGATGCCAGTGATGAGAGTGGTCAGGTCTTGCTTCGCGCATCTTTGCAAGCGCAAACTTGTTTGGTCGAAGTTGAAGATAAAGGCGTAGGTATGAGTGTTGATTTTATTGACAATCGCTTGTTTAAACCCTTTGATACAACTAAGGGAAATGCTGGTATGGGGGTGGGCGCTTACGATGCCAAACGTTTCGTCGAAGAGTTGGGTGGACATATCCAAGTGATAAGTAAACAGGGCGAAGGTAGCTTATTTAAGCTATTTTTACCGATTCACAAGATTTAACTAAGTCTGCGGGCTTACTAATAAGTAAATGGATGAGATGACATGGAAACGCTATTAGTCGTAGAAGATGACCCTGGTATTCAGAAGCAATTGAAGTGGAGCTTTAGTGATTATCAAGTGGTGATAGCTGGTGATCGTCATCAGGCCATTACCGCACTTAGGCGCTATGAGCCTAAAGTGGTCACGTTAGATTTAGGTTTACCACCGGATGAAGCCAATGCCAGTGAAGGTTTAGCAACCTTGAAAGAAATGCTGGAGCTTAATCCTAAGCTTAAGGTTATTGTGATTACAGGGAATGAAGATAAAGACAATGCCTTAAAGGCAATCGCGATGGGGGCTCATGATTTTTATCATAAACCGATTGACGATGACACGCTGTCGGTGATTATTGCCCGAGCCCTGTGGGTGGCAAACATTGAGCTTGAAAATGAAACCTTGCGAGGCGCATCGCTGGATAGTAATGGCTTCTTAGGTAATTCCCCTCAAGTGCAAAAAGTGTGTCGGATGGTGGAACGGATTGCGCCAACGGAAGTCACCACGCTGCTATTAGGGGAGAGCGGCACTGGTAAAGAGGTCTTGGCTAGGGCGATTCATCAGCAAAGCCCCCGTAAAGAGAAGCCCTTTATTGCGATAAACTGTGCCTCGATCCCTGAAAACTTGTTGGAAAGTGAGCTATTTGGTTTTGAGAAAGGTGCCTTTACTGGAGCTCATAAAACCACTGAAGGGAAGATTGAATGTGCCAATGGTGGCACCTTATTCCTTGACGAGATTGGTGATATGCCTTATCCACTACAAGCGAAAATATTACGTTTTTTGCAAGAGAAAGTGGTTGAGCGTGTTGGTGGGCGTAAAGAAATTCCTGTGGATGTGAAAATCGTTTGCGCGACTCACCAAAACTTATCGCAAATGGTAGAACAAAAAGAGTTTCGTGAAGATTTGTTTTATCGGATCAGCGAAATAACCATTAATATTCCACCTTTGCGGGAACGCGGTGAAGATGTGATTCTGCTGGCGCGCGCTTTCTTGCAAAACTACAACAAGCAGATGCAGCGAAACATTAATAATTTTAGTGACGATGCCATCGCCGCTCTCAGTCATCATCGCTGGCCCGGCAATATTCGTGAGTTGCAAAATAAAATTAAATCAGCAGTGATCATGGCTGATAACAAGCAAATTACTGCTGAGGATTTGGCCTTATCGGTGGGTGATGAAGAGGAGATGAAGCTGGCTTTAAACCTACGCCATGTTCGAGAAGCAGCAGAGAAATTGGCGATTAATAAGGCTTTGGCCTTAAGTGATGGCAATGTCTCAAATACTGCTAGTTTATTAGGCGTGACACGACCTACCTTATATTCTTTATTTGAAAAACACGGTTTAAAAACAGATTAACTCGGGTGAATTATTTTGCCCGTAATTCCCTACCGCCGACGAAAGGGTTTGGCAGAAAGAGATGAGGAATATGATGGATAATTCACAAACAGAGATGAATATTTTGGTGACCCCTGAGATGGCTAACTTTTCAGGAAAGATGCATGGCGGGTCAATGTTAAAAAAGTTGGATGAAGTGGCTTATACCACCGCGATCCAGTATTGCGGGCATTACGCAGTGACCTTGTCGGTGGACCAGGTGTTATTTAAGAATCCGGTAGAGATTGGCGAGTTTGTCACTTTTTTAGCCTCTGTTAACTATACCGGCCGAACCTCGATGGAGATCGGGATTAAGGTGATAGCCAAAAATCTGAAAGAACAAACCGTGCGGCATACTCATTCGTGCTTCTTCACCATGGTGGCTGTCGATGATAAAGGCCATTCGATTAACGTTCCGCCACTCGAACCACGCACTGAAGTGGCTAAACGTCGCTTTAACGATGCCTTACGCCGGCGACAGCGGCGCATGGAATAATCACTGAGTAATAATAGGGCCTGCATTTGCAGGCCTGTTTGATTAATAGCCATTGATGCGATCGAAGTATTCGGGTAAAAACAGCGATATCTGTGGGATGTAGGTAATCAGCATTAAAAATAGCAGCAGTAAGCTTAACCAAGGCAGACAGGCCTTAATCACCCAGCCCATGCTTTTACCGGTAATTCCAGCAGTGACAAACAGATTGAGTCCTACCGGTGGCGTGAGCATGCCGATTTCCATATTGACCACCATAATGATGCCCAGATGGATTGGGTCGATCCCCAGTTGAGTGGCGATTGGGAACAAGATCGGAGCCATAATTAGCAAGATGGCCGAAGGTTCCATAAAGTTGCCAGCGATCAGTAACAGAATGTTCACTACCACTAAAAATGCCCAGGGTTGTAAGCCATAAGCGACGATCGATTCGGCGATCATATGCGGAATGCGCTCGGTAGTAAGCACATGCGCAAACAACATCGCATTGGCAATGATGAATAACAACATGATGCTTACTTTAGCTGCGTCCTTGAGCACGTGGCGAACCTCTTGATTGTTCACCGATTTGAAGATGCTGATTGGCAATAACCAAACATTGCGAGCGATCGCTTTAGACAGGCTCTCCCCTTGGTTTCGCCAGGCCTGACCTTTGAGCGGCCCAATATCACGATAGCCATAAACCGAGACTAAGAAGGCGTAGACTGCCGCGACCGATGCCGCTTCGGTGGGGCTGGCGATACCGCCATAAATGGACCCCAGCACGATGACTATCAGCATTAAACCGCCAGTGGCTTTGAGCGCCGATATCCCCCATTGGCGACAGCCGGGATAGGGCTGCGCCGGAAGATTTTTGATCCTTGCAACTACGTATATGGCGAGCATTAAGATACTGCCCATCATGAGCCCAGGGATGAAGCCAGCCATAAACATGCGTGACGCCGAGACCTCGGTGGCGGCAGCATAGACCAGCATGACAATCGAGGGGGGGATTAAAATACCCAAGGTACCGGCATTAGCGATAACACCTGCCGCGAGGGACTCAGGATAGCCAGAGCGTACCATGCCAGCAATCACGATGGAGCCAATCGCTGCCACGGTGGCGGGACTGGAGCCCGATACCGCGGCAAATAACATACAGGCCAACACCGAAGCCATGGCCAGTCCACCACGAATATGGCCGACACTGTCCATCGCAAAGTTAATCAGCCGTCGCGCCACTCCCCCAGTTGAGAGAAATGCCGATGACAAAATGAAGAAGGGGATCGCAAGCAGCGTATAGTGCTCCGAGGTTGCTTCAAATAGCTTTAGAGCGACTGATGCCAAGGAGTCATTGGAAAACAGTAAAATGGTGGTCATACTGGCAAAACCTAAGGCGACCGCGATGGGCATACCAATGATCATGCAAATAAACAGTAAGATAAAAAGAGTGAAGGTGGTCATGGTCAGATCCTTTGCCGGTAATGCTTATTGTTTTTCTATTTCGTCAGCTAAGTGCATGCTGTCTTTGGCTTCGTCTGCGAGGTGGAAACCATCCTGTTGATTGGTGATGACCTTCCAACCTACCTCTAAAAATCGAACCACTAACAACACAAAACCGATGAATAACACACTCATGGTTTTCCATTTTTCAATCGGTAAATCTTCCATTTCAATGCCGATCCGCTGCAGTTTGCTTAGGTATACCCAAGAGCCATACATAAATAGGCTGCAATAGAATAAACATAGAGCTAAGGCCAATAGCGTGAGTAGTTTACGTTGGGTGGGCGGAAGAATCCTGACAAAGGCATCGACCCCAATATGGGCGCCTTCTCTGACTCCCCAGCTAGCACCGAGTAGGACCAGCCAAGCGGAGCAATAGAGAGTGACCTCTTGTACCCAGTGGATCCCAGAGTTAAATACAAAGCGCATGATCACTTCGATAAATACCAGTAGCGTCATGGAGACCAACAGTAGGGCGATGAAGTTTTCTTCGAAACGCCGGAACCAAGTTACAAATTTCATGCTATGTCCTTATGAGCAAAACCGCTTGGGGACTTGCGCAGAGTGAGGGGCCTCTGCGCAAGTCAGCGTTTATTGGTTGGCAGCCGCCGCTGCTTCGATAATATTTTTACCGATTTCAGTTTCAAATTGTCGCCATACTGGCTTCATTGCCTCGACCCATTGTTGGCGCTGCTGAGGAGTGAGAGAGATAACTTGTGAGCGTTTTGAAGCGATAATATGGGCTTTATCCTGTTCGGCTTTGTCGGCAGCAATCTGGTTTCCCATGGCGACAGCTTCGTTTAAGGCCGCTTTTAATTCAGTACGGATATCATCGGGCAGCCCGTACCAGAAATCGGCGGAGGTGACGATGAGGTAATCCAATACGCCATGGTTGGATTCAGTAATGCTGTTTTGTACTTCAAAAAATTTCTTCGAATAAATATTGGACCAGGTGTTTTCTTGGCCATCGATGGCGCGAGTTTGCAACAGGGTAAATACTTCCGAGAAGGGTTTTTTCAAGGGAACCGCGTCCACAGCTTCAAACTGTGCGGCTAATACGTCTGAAGACATGATGCGAAACTTCTTACCTTTGACATCCGCTGGTGTATACAGTGGTTCATTGGCCGATAATTGTTTCATACCGTTATGTAGATAGCCTAGACCGACTAGGCCCTTGCTTTCGAGAGAACCTAATAGCTCTTGGCCAGCATCACTGGCTTGAAATCGCTCAACCGCAGCCATATCTTTGAATAAGAAAGGAAGATCAAATACTTGCAACTTCTTCGTGTATTTTTTGAATTTAGATAGCGAAGGCGCAATGAATTCGATGTCACCTAAAAGCAGCGCTTCTAGCTCCTTACCGTCCCCATAAAGTTGCGAGTTGGGGTAGACTTTTACTTCTACTTTACCGGGTAAACGTTGTTCAGCGAGTTGTTTAAATTTAAGTGCCATTTGCCCTTTGGGAGTGTTTTCTGCAACCACATGAGAAAACTTAAGTTCAATCGGGGCGGCATGGATTGCTGATGCAAACGCCAAGCTTAGGGCGGTGAGTGTGCTTGCCAATCGTTTCATATTATTCTTCCTTGTAATGGCTTATGTAGGGATTACGCGATAGCTAACAGCAAGCTTTAAGCCAACAATGAACTACATTATTTAACTATTTGTTTACAATGGCTTATTGGTTTTTTCATGAGCGGTGAAGAAAAGGGATGGGTTATGAACGGGGGGGATCCCCCCCTTTGCTGATGATGAAATGGGGGGATTTCCCCCCTTAATCTAAATTGACGTGTTTATAATCATCCTTTTCTAATTGGTATTTTTTCATTTTTTCGTAAAGGGTTTTACGGCCGATCTGTAACTCTTCTTGAACCGCCTTTAAATGGCCTTGATGGCGATGTAGGGCATCTTGTAAGAGGGTTCTCTCGAATCGGTATAGTTGCTCCGCTAGGTTTAAAGACCGTTGTTGAGACTGGGTATTAAAGGCAACGTCTTCGCCCATTAATACCCAGCGTTCGGCCAAATTACGTAGCTCTCTAACGTTGCCGGGCCATTCTTGTGCCATGAGTTCGGCGAGGCGCTGCGGACTCACCTTGGGGCTGCTGAGTTGATAGCGAGCGGAAGCCACCCGTAAAAAATTCTCTAACAGTAGGGCGATGTCTTCGCTACGTTCGCGTAGCGGGGGAATATGCACTTCGACGACGTTGAGTCGATAATAGAGGTCACTGCGAAATTCACCTTGTTCACCGAGTGCTTTCAAATCGCTTTTGGTGGCGGCAATCACCCGCAGATCAAGTTGTACTGCTTGATTACTGCCCAAAGGTTCAACACTACGTTCTTCTAAAACTCTGAGTAATTTTATTTGTAAAGCCATCGGCATACTTTCGATTTCATCGAGAAATAGCGTGCCATGATTGGCGTAGGCAATTTTACCGATGCGTTTTTTCTGGGCGCCGGTAAACGCGCCTGCTTCGTGGCCAAATAATTCACTTTCTATCATGTTTTCCGGCACCGCACCGCAGTTGATGGCAACAAAAGGATGGTTGGCGCGTACACTGTGATCATGCAGAAAACGAGCGACCAGCTCTTTGCCGGTTCCTGTCTCCCCATTGATCAACACATCTGCCGGGGTATCCTTAACATGGCTTAAAATTTTGCGCAGTCGCATAATTGCTGGGGTACTGCCAAGTAGTCGTGGTCCAGGGCCACTTTGGGCGTCTAGCTCCGCTTTTAGCTCTCGATTTTCTAGGGTGAGTTGCCTTTTCTCTTGGGCGCGTTGTAGAACTTCGAGTAGGTGGCTGGTGGAAAAAGGCTTCTCAAGAAAATCGTAGGCACCATCACGGATGGCTTTAATTGCCATCGAAATATCACCATGGCCAGTGAGTAGAATAATCGGCAGATCGGGATCGATCTGCTGTGCCTGTTGCATCATTTCTAAGCCGCTGATCCCCGGCATGTTGATATCTGAGATAATCACGCCGGGCCAATCCTGTTTGAGTTGGCTGAGCGCTTGCTCGGCACTGCTAAAGGTTTCACAGTGGATCTCCTCCAGCGCTAAGGTCTGCGCCAAAGAGCGTAGAATATCTGGGTCGTCGTCGATGATGATTACCGGTGTTTGCACTGTTACCTCTTAACTATTGATAGCTTGGACAGGGGGACTCGCTGAGCGGAGTCGGATTTCAAATTCGGGGCCAATGTCGCCATGATTACCAACCACTAACTCACCATCGAAGGTTTCCACCAGTCGTTTAGAAATCGCCATGCCTAAACCTAAACCTTGTTTCTTGGTGGTAAAGAAGGGTTCAAAGATACGTTGCAACTGTTCTTCACTGAGCTGCGGCCCATTATCCCAGATGGCAATGCACTGCCAATCGTCGTGTTGGTATTGGCGGATCCCAAGGCGAGCATCGGCTTGTTGCTCTAAGGCGTCGATGGCATTGTTAATCAAGTTAATCAGCACTTGTTCCAGTTGAATGGCGTCGGCCTTAACCCATTGCTCCTCTAAGCCGGAGAATTCGATTTTTATCTCATGTTTCACAATTCTATTGGCTAAGATCGCGAGCGCCGCGTTGATTGAACTTGAACTCGAAACACAAGCGATTTGGCCGCTAGATTTGCGAGAGAAAATTTTAAACTTGGCGATCATCTTGCTCATCTTCAAGCAGAGTTTAAGAATGTCTTGCAAGTTATGAGTGACTTGCTGATATTGTTGCTTTTGCTGAAAGCGTAGTGCGTTTTCGGCGTAGTTTTGCAATGCAGTCAAGGGTTGATTCAGTTCATGGTTGATCCCTGCGGATAACTCTCCTAGGGTGGCTAATTTGGCTGCTTGCACGAGTTCATCCTCGGTCTTCTTCAAGGTGCTAGCGGTTCGTTGGTAATCATTCAGCGCTTGTTGTAACTGTTGGTTGCTGATGGTGAGTTGGGCGGTGCGTTGCGCTACGCGACTCTCTAGTTGTTGGTTGATTTGGTCTTGTAATTGGCGCGCTGACTGTAATTGTCGCCAGTAGAAATACAATAAAACTAAGCCTAAATAACACAGCGAACTGAGCAACATAGCCTTAGCAATCGCTTGCATATAGCCTTGGTCTGGCGATAGGGCATAGAGGCGCCAGCCGGTGTTCGCTAAGATCCGGCGGGTGTAGATGTAGTCTTGGCTTTGGTCTCGGAAATTCGGTAAGGTTATTTCATTGTCACGCTTTTTTTGGGCCATGTTAAGCAGTAAATGTTCACCATATTGCTTTGAGTTGATTAACTGTTGGCGTTGTATTTCAGATAAAGGTTTAATGCTTTTATATAGCCAATGTGACTGTGATGCGTAAAATACCACGCCGTGTTTATCGGTAAGCAAATATTCAAAGCGAGGGTCTCGCCAACTCTTATCGATCACATTTAAGGCAACTTTGACCACCAATACTCCAATCACTCGTTGCTGCTGGAGTACTGGCGCAGAAAAGTAATAACCGCGTAATCCTGAACGAGAACCCAAGGCGAAGTATTGTGCATTTTTTCCTTGCATGGCCGTTTGAAAATAAGGGCGATAACTGTAATTACTATCGATGAAGGTTCGACTGCTTTGCCAATTACTGGACGCAATGGCAGTGCCGTAAGCGTTGAGTAAATAAGTGACATCGCTGCCTTGCAGTTGATTAATTTTTTGTAAATACAGATTTAATGCATGGCGCTGGGCGTCATTGTCTTGGTCATTTAAGGTCGCGAACAGCGGCTGTTGTACTGCCAGTACTTTTGGAAAATTGCGAAAGCGATCCAGTTCATGCTGAATACTCAGCTGCAGACGATAACTCTCTTCTGAGAGTTGGGCTTGTCGTTGCTGCTGATCTTGATATTGCGCCGCGGTGCCAGTGATGAGCATTAGTATCAGCCAAGCGAGAATTAATAGTAGTTTTTGGCTGTTGGTCATGTTGTTGCTCAGCTGTTGTTCCATCGCAAGCCCTGTCAATGTTTCAATGTTGCTAGTTTATTGATTTTTTGTAAGCAATGCTGGTTGCTTAGTCACATAGTGGACATGCTTCACGGTGCGGTGATCTTATATTTCCTAAAGTTATAAAGAATCCCTTTTTATTCTTTATTGTCTGGACTCTGGCGTGGTTAAACTAGCAGCAATTGTGATTTAGGGTGTGAAAAAATGCTGTTAAAGGAACTTTCGTCATTGGCCAGCCCACTGTCTGAACAACAGGTGAGTTTGTTACAACAAGCAACGGCTGAACTATCGGCTACTCAGTTAGCTTGGGTCAGTGGGTATTTAGCGGGAATTGGTCAGAATTCTGGACAATTGGTACCCCAAGCGGTAGCGCACGCAGCGGCTAAGTTAACCATTCTTTATGCCTCTCAAACGGGGAATGCTAAGGGCGTTGCGGAAGAATTGTTGAGCGCGGCGCAGGCCAAGGGCATCAATGCAGAGTTAGTCAATGTTGCCGACTATAAAACCAAGAGTTTGAAGACCGAAAGCCATTTGTTGCTGGTGAGTAGCACTAACGGGGAAGGCGAGCCACCCGATGACGCGATTGAATTCCATGAGTTTTTGGTTTCAAAGAAAGCGCCTAAGTTAGCGCAGTTGAAATACGGTGTATTGGCCTTAGGTGATTCAAGCTACGAGTTTTTCTGCCAAACCGGTAAGGATTTTGATGAACGCTTAGCCGCCTTAGGCGCTGAACGTCTTTGTGAGCGAGTCGACTGTGATGTTGACTACGATAAAGACGCACAAGCTTGGACGGAGCAAGCGTTAGCGCAAGTACAGCAAACCTTGCAAAGCGCGCCCAGTAGCGCGACAGCAAATTTGGCAGCTAGTACGCCAAGCAGTCGTCAATATAATAAGAAAACCCCCTATACAGCCGAGCTGTTGGTTAGCCAAAAAATTACCGGTCGTGATTCGGCTAAAGATGTTCGCCATGTCGAAATTGATCTCGCAGAATCAGGCTTACAATATCAGGCCGGTGATGCCCTTGGAGTATGGTTTGAAAATGACCCTCAGTTGGTGGAGCAAATTCTCACGCGCTTAGCTTTGAGTGCCGATGAGGAGGTCACGATCGATGGGCAGCCGCTTGGTCTGGCAAAGGCCCTCACTAGCAAGTTAGAAATCACTCAAACCAGCGGTGCCTTTGTCGAAGCCTGGGCGAGTTGGTCGCAGAGCAAAAAATTACAGGCACTGGTGGCCGATAAAAACAAACTGCGGGAGTATGCTGCGAGTCATCAGGTAATCGACGTATTACTTGAGAAAAAAGCTAACGTGACTGCGCAGCAGTTGGTGGATGGATTGCGTCATTTAACCCCTCGCTTATATTCGATTGCTTCCAGCCAAGCGGAAGTTGAGGAAGAAGTCCATCTCACCGTGGGAGTCGTGAATTACCAACAGGGTGAGCAGCAACGTTTTGGCGGTGCTTCAGGATTTTTTGCGCGCGCTGAAGAGGGCGCTGCGGTCAAAGTTTTTGTGGAGCATAATGATAACTTCCGTTTACCCAGCCAGCCCGATACGCCAGTGATTATGGTTGGTCCGGGAACCGGCATCGCGCCATTCAGGGCCTTCTTACAGCAGCGTGATGCCAGTGATGCTGAAGGTAAAAACTGGTTGTTTTTTGGCGACCAAACCTTTACTCAGGACTTTTTGTACCAAACCGAGTGGCAGGGCTATCTTAAATCCGGTTTGCTCACCAAGTTGGATGTGGCCTTCTCGCGCGATCAAGCGGAAAAAATCTATGTGCAAGATCGCCTCAAAGAGAATGCCGCTGAAGTTTATCAATGGTTGGAATCCGGGGCTCACTTCTACGTGTGCGGGGATGCCAATCGAATGGCGAAAGATGTGCACCAAGCGCTGATCGAGATTATTGCTGAGCAGGGAGCGAAAAGCCCTGAGCAAGCGGAAGAGTATTTAAAACAGTTACGTAGTGCCAAGCGTTATCAGAAGGATGTTTACTAATGAGTGATAATTTAATTGTTGAAGGCAAATTGTCGGATAACGAGCGCCTGAAACGAGAAAGTAACTTCCTGCGTGGCACCATTGAAGCCGATCTGCAGGATCGGATCAGCGGTGGTTTTAGCGCCGATAACTTTCAGCTAATTCGTTTTCATGGCATGTATCAGCAAGATGATCGGGATATTCGAGCGGAACGAACCAAGCAAAAATTAGAGCCGCTACATAACGTGATGTTGCGGGCGCGGATGCCGGGCGGGATTATTCAGCCCAAGCAATGGTTGGCCATCGACAAATTTGCCAGCGAAAAAACTATGTATGGCAGCATTCGTTTAACCACCCGTCAAACTTTCCAGTTTCACGGTGTGTTAAAACCAAATATTAAGTTGATGCATCAAACTTTGGATAGTATTGGTATTGATTCGATTGCCACCGCTGGCGACGTTAACCGCAACGTCTTGTGTACCAGTAATCCGGTTGAATCAGAATTGCATCAGCAGGCTTACCTGTGGGCCACTAAGATTAGTGAACACTTACTGCCGAAGACACGAGCTTATGCTGAAATTTGGCTCGACGGTGAAAAAATAGAAGGTGGTGACGAAGAGCCTATCCTCGGCTCAAATTATTTGCCGCGTAAGTTTAAAACCACAGTGGTGATCCCACCGCATAACGACATTGACGTGCATGCCAACGATCTTAACTTCGTGGCCATTGCCGAACAAGGGCAGTTGATTGGCTTCAATGTTCTCGTCGGTGGGGGCTTGGCTATGACTCATGGTGATAAGTCGACCTATCCACGTCGAGCTGATGACTTTGGTTTTATTCCCTTAGCTAAAACTCTCGATGTTGCCGCTGCAGTGGTCACCACGCAACGTGATTGGGGGAACCGAGTGAATCGTAAGAATGCCAAGACCAAGTACACCCTCGATCGGGTGGGGATCGATACTTTTAAAACGGAAGTTGAAAAACGAGCGGGGATTCAGTTTGAAGCGAGCCGTCCTTATGAGTTCACATCGCGTGGCGATCGCATCGGTTGGGTCGAAGGGATTGATGGTAAGCACCACTTAACCTTGTTTATTGAGAATGGCCGCTTGCTTGATTATCCGGGCAAACCCCTAAAAACCGGCTTGGCTAAGATTGCCGAAATTCATCAAGGTGATTTTCGCATGACCGCCAACCAAAATTTGGTGGTAGCAGGGGTCCCTGCTGCGCAGAAGGCTCAGATTGAAGCCTTAGCGCGTGAACATGGTTTAATGAACGATAGCCATAGTCAGCAGCGCTTCAATTCCATGGCTTGTGTGGCTTTTCCTACCTGTCCATTAGCGATGGCCGAGGCAGAACGTTATTTGCCGAGCTTGGTTGATGATGTAGAAAGCCTATTAAATAAACATAACATGGCCGAGCAACATATTATTTTGCGGGTCACTGGCTGCCCCAATGGCTGTGGCCGTGCCATGTTGGCTGAAGTTGGTTTAGTGGGTAAAGGGCCTGGTAAGTACAATTTATATTTAGGTGGTAACCAAAGTGGAACACGTATTCCTAAGCTCTATTTAGAGGGCATCGATGAACAACAAATTCTGTCGGAACTTGACGGTTTAATTGCTCGCTGGTCGGTAGAACGTGAATCTGAAGAAGCTTTTGGTGACTTTGTTATTCGTGTTGGTATCGTCGCTGAAGTTAAAGTAAGCGCTAGGGATTTTCATGCCTAACTTAGATTTGCAGCAGCTAGTTAAGCTGCCGCATGAGTTAAGAAAAGCAGAGTTAGCCTCGGTCAATCAGACCTTAGAGGCTAAAACTGCACAGCAGCGTATTGAGTGGGCTTTAGAGCACTTACCACAACAGGCGGTGCTTACTTCGAGCTTTGGTATTCAAGCGGCTGTGAGCTTGCATATGTTGACTCAAGTAAAGCCAGATATGCCAGTGATTTTGACTGATACGGGCTACTTATTTCCTGAAACCTATCGTTTTATCGATGAACTGACGGCCCGTTTGAACCTAAATTTAAAAGTGTATCGAGCTCAGCAGTCTAATGCTTGGCAAGAGGCGCGCTTCGGTAAGCTTTGGGAGCAGGGGGTCGAGGGCTTGAAGCAGTACAATACGCTTAACAAGGTCGAGCCGATGCAGCGGGCTTTTCAAGAACTAAATGTTCAAACTTGGTTCTCGGGTTTACGTCGTAGCCAATCATCGAGCCGTTCAGAGCTGCCTGTGCTGCAGATCCAAAATGGGAGTTTCAAATTGTTGCCAATTATTGATTGGAGCAATAAGGACGTGCATTACTATTTGCAAGAGCATTCCTTACCCTATCATCCGCTCTGGGAGCAGGGTTATGTTTCGGTAGGGGATGTGCAAACGTCACAACCCTTACAGGCGGGTATGAGTGAGGAAGACACCCGTTTTTACGGTTTGAAACGTGAATGTGGGATCCACGAAGAAGTTGCGGGAAGTGGTATTTAATGAATATGTAGCTCATATGAGCTCCAAACAATTCAAATGCTGGTGGGGTGGTTATTAAACCATTCTGCTGGTAGGTCTGATAAGTTCAGACTTGTTTTGTTGGTGCTTTTATGGCCTGCTTGAAAGGGGAATTTACTGCTATCGCTTATCTTTTTGTGTGGTACTTAAAGTCATAGAAATGCCTGTTGATGTATTCTGCGCAGTTTATCGCTTATAACATTCGCTGAGGTAAGTCTTTGGGATTGCGATATTTTGCTGCTAATTCAGGGAGTACCCAAGTCTAAACGTTGCTCCGCTCAAACTAATTCGAAGTAGTTTTGTAATAATACGCTCAGTTGTTCCTGATAAGATGGCTGTGGCTGTTTTTCAATCAGTTTCGCCAACTCGTCACCAATCGGTGTAAAACGATGATAAGTCAATTTTACTCCTTTATAGCGAGAACGTAGTTGATATTGGGTTGTCCCGTGGGTTAGTGCGGTATTGTGTTGAATAGAAGGGCGAATTTCTAATTCTCGATCGAACAGCAGACCTAATTCGGTGAGCTGTAAAATATAGTGATAAGGCATCCGGTGCTGGCCTAAGCTTATTTTTTCCAACCTAGCTCTTACCAAGCCTAAGTTACTCGCTGGCCTGACGGCTCCGGTGATGATCTTGTGATTGCTTTCCCCCCCGACCGTTGAACTGAGCTCACAAGCCGTATGAAACCATAAAGCTTCTCTTTGCGTCATTAACTTCAAAGTCCTTAGTGCCTTGACCGAAAAGCTGCCGGGGGTGCTTAATTCTTGGCTTAAAATATCGGCCCACAATAACTGCATCGATTTTACTTGGGTATTACTGGCAAGCTTTAAAAACTCGCTCATCCAATCGGCATCAGGTTCACTGCCAAGGTCTTGTTCGCTAGTTTTTTGTGCTGCAAGGAAAAATATGTTCTCTAAGTTTTTTTGTTCAACCGCTTGCTCAACAATTGAGCGAGCCTGAGCTCTTTGCGACCAAGTTGAATTGGGTTGCTGCTTTCTTAGCAAGGCATCTAAACCGCGTTGTTTGGCTATTTTTACCAGGCGTAAGCTGGTGTTTTCTACTTGGCTGGTTTTATTTTCGATGATCGGCTTGTCTGACATTGAACTCTCCCTCGCTTTAGCTGTTTTACTGAGGATTTGCGCATAAAGCAAGTTTGCTTTTGTTGTTAAAGGTGTTAAATTTAGGTTAACTAAAAACCGTGTGGGGGTAATTGTGTTAAAAAACCTTACCGTATGGGCGAAACGACACAAACTCTTAACTTTGTTAATGAGTGCTTATGTGCTTAGTTTATTGGTTCTGATGATGATGTTTGAATAGGCGTAATGCTGCTTACGCCAGAGTGACGATTAAATATGCGAGTAGATGAGTTTAATCACTTGCTTAATTTCTTGTTTGTTCAATGCCCCATCTTTGGCAAATAATATTTTACCTTGCGTATCGAGTAAAATAATCGCTGAAGATTTAGGTTTTATATCTAGTAAATCAAATAGTTGCCCATCTTTATCTAATACAAAACTAGCATGTGGAAATTTTTTCTTATTGCTTTTCAGCTTGCTTTGAACAAACATTGAAGTACCGAAAATAGCGTCATCAAGGTTCACAATAGTGGTTGTTTGATATGTTTGAGCCGCAAAGTTAGCATTTTTAATCGCCTCAATCATGGCTGCATTAATCTCTTTAGCGCTGCTGCGTCCAGCCATTGCCTGTACCAAGCGGACTTTACCTGCCAGTTGTTTGGTATTCCATGGACTATAGCTTATCTGTTCGTCAACTAATTGTAACTCGCCCACCTTGTCTATAGAAATGTTGGGCAGAGACTCTCCCAGACTGAGGTTGAGTGCCATCACCCAAGTTGGTAGTAGGCTGAAGAACAATATTAGATATTTCACGTGCCGTTCCTTTTTATTGACAGTTAAGGCAGGTCAGACCTGTTATAAACATTTATAACAAAAAAGCAACAGATGTTAATAGAGGGCATCACTAATCAGTTCTACATCTGCGAGCTGCATCTCGTTTATCAGCTCTGAAGATCCAGAGATTAACACCAGGGTATGCTGTCCAAGAGTAATCGTTGGGCCTTCGATACCACTATTGGCGTCTATAGTTAGCCAAGCGGGTGAGGCGCTACCAACGCTATGTGCAGGATAAACCATATACAGTGAATAGTCTGGGGCTAATTCACTGAGCATCAACGCCAGTAATAAGGCGCGTTCATCGCTATCCGCCAGATTATCCTTGAGTACATGGAGCGGTGGAGAAAAACTGTCACTGATTTCTCGTTTTACTGGAATGGTGAGTAGCCATGCTTGTGCCTCCGCTAGCGTTTGGTTGAGATCTTTCAAGGGCTGAAAGTTTTTTATTAATGGCAGCATTCGATTCCGATTTTGGTAGAACAGCTGCGAATAATTGGGCCGAACACAAGGGTATTGAGTGCCTCGCGGATGTCGACAAGGTAATAGACCTAAGTGGCGAAATGCGTCTTGAGTATATTGTTGATAGGCTTCCCAAAGCATCTCGGAAGAAGGGGTATCAGGATTACTGGCTAATATTTTAAGAATATCTTTTGGTGCCGCCGTTGGCTGCTCAGCATATTGATTGATCATGACTAAAGCGTGCTCTAGGCGAGGGTTTAAGTAAGCACTAATCGCTTTGGTTGGATAAGTCAGACTATAACTGATCCTAAATTGTTCTATTGCCGATTGTTTTAAGAGTTCTTGAGAGAAATGCAGGCGCATTTGTCGTAGCTGACCTTGGGGATTTGACCATTGCCACTCGCCGTTAAAGGCTTGCTCATCTAGCGGCTTAAGCGTTAAGTCAGCGGCCGATGCAAGGGGACTAAACAGTAATACGGGCATTAAAATAAATCGCCATAAAGCCATTAAACTAAGCATCAATAGCTCCCGATATAGTGAGCGTATACTTAAGTTAATAGCAGTATTTGGTTAAATTACTAAGTTTTGTGAGTGCTTTGTTACTCGGGGCAGGCGCCTTGTTGATAGGAATTAACTTCGACATCGCCACAAGCAGAGCAGGCATTTCCATACTCTTTTAGCTTCCCTGCCACTTCTGCACATACCGGATCATATTGCATACTACAGAGTTCAGGTCGGGGGCTTTGGCAGATGTTATCAGCGTTTAATAACGGCGCTGATGTTTGACTACAAGCCATTAAAAGTAGAGCAAAAGATAAGATAGTTGAGTGCTTAATCATGGGCTATCGCCTAAACTTTCAAAAGATAATTATTGTAGATGAAATACTGATGATACGTCGATCTATTTACTTTTTTTGGGCTCTGTTCTTCAGCTTAAGTGCAGCGCAGGCGGGGCAGATTATTGTACAAAAAAGCTCAGATCCAAATAAAATTGATGTTTTCGAATTAAAAAAGGAATTGCTCGAGCAGCAACGCTGGCAAGAACAGCTTCGCGCAGAGGCTCATTTACAGTGGCTCCGAGAGTTACCTATTGGTTGTGTGGTTGGCGAGAATGGTGATTATCAATGTGGTTTAATTTGGTATCGGCCCTACCGATATCGGCAACAGCAGTTGTTCATTGAAGTACCTAAGCCCCATTCGAGAGAGGAAAAACAACAATAGCGTAAAGTTGTGGGCATTTCGATGTTATTCTAAGGCTTAGATTTTTGCTTTAGAACAACGAACATTTATGCACATTCATATTCTAGGTATTTGTGGAACTTTTATGGGCGGCTTAGCCATGTTAGCCCGAGAGTCTGGCATGCGAGTCACTGGTAGTGATTTGAACGTTTATCCACCGATGAGCACTCAATTGGAGTCTTTAGGGATTGAGCTGATTCAAGGTTATGATCCTTCGCAGCTTGAACCCGCACCCGATCTGGTGGTGATTGGTAATGCGATGAGTCGCGGTAATCCTTGTGTCGAGTATGTGCTGGACAAAGGCTTAAAGTATTGTTCTGGCCCAGAGTGGTTAAACAATCACATCCTGCCTAATCGATGGGTATTGGCGGTGGCTGGGACTCATGGTAAAACAACGACTGCCAGTATGCTTGCTTGGATCCTCGAGGATAATGGTCTGGCGCCTGGTTATTTAATTGGGGGGGTGCCTCGCAACTTTTCCGGTTCAGCTCGTTTGGGAAATACTCCTTTTTTTGTGGTTGAAGCGGATGAATATGATAGCGCCTTTTTTGATAAGCGTTCTAAGTTTGTTCATTACCAACCTCGAACATTGTTACTCAATAACCTTGAATTTGATCATGCAGATATTTTTGAAGATTTAGCCGCAATACAAAAACAGTTTCATCATTTGTTGAGAATTGTCCCATGCTCAGGCCGGATCATTGCGCCAAAGATGAATCAAGCGATACAAGACGTGATTGCCATGGGATGTTGGTCGGAACTGGAGCTCACTGGTGAGGGCCAAAATTGGCAGTGGCAGGCGCTTAAAGATGATTGTAGTGAGTTAACCATTAGTCTTGATGGACAACAACAAGGATGCCTAAGTTGGTCGCTGATTGGGCAGCACAATGCCGAAAATGCCTTAATGGCGATAGCCGCAGCAAGGCATGTCGGGGTATTGCCAGCGCTTGCGATTGAAAGCTTGCAGCGTTTTCTGCCTCCGAAACGTCGATTAGAGTTACTTGCTAAGTTGGATGATATTCGCCTATTCGACGATTTTGCCCATCACCCCAGTGCGATTCAGAGCACCCTTGCAGGATTAAGAGCGCAAGTGGGCAAGGCAAGGATTATTGCAATCCTAGAAGCGCGCTCTAATACCATGAAGATGGGGATCCATCAGCAAAAGTTAGCCGAGAGTTTACAGCTGGCTGACTTGGTCTACCTCTATCAACCGAACGAGGATAATCAATATATATGTGATACGGCAGCACAGTTAGCACAAGCAAAAGTGTTTCAAACTGTTGAGCAGATAGTCGAACAAGTGAAGTCGGTGATGTGTGGTGGCGATCAAATACTAGTCATGAGTAATGGTGGTTTCGAAGGGATCCATGGCAAATTAAAAGCGCTATTAAGCCAATAAAAAAGGGCCTGATGAGGCCCTTGATCGTTTTTAGTTACTGACCCGGTGGGCGTAATAACGACAATACAAAGTCGTTAAGAAAGTCGACCACTTCTTGGCGCTCTGGGCTGTCTGGACGATTAATCATTTGTACCGCTAGGTACAAACCTGCATTAATCGTTTGAGCCGCTTGTAAGGCATTCAAGGCACTGCTAATTTCATTGTTGTCGAAACCAGCTTGAATACTTTCACCAATTTGTTGATTGATTTTAGCCATTACATTACTGAAGCGTGGCCAAACATCTTCGCGTACCGAAGAACTCCACTCTAACCAAATGTGAATGACATCCGAGTTGGTGTAAACCAATTCAACAAGTGCTGATAGATGGTGCTGAACGGCAGTAATGGCATTTTCATCGCTAGGATAAGTTTGTTCAACTACGCCTAACATGGTTTGCTCTACTTCCGATAAAACGGCATCAACTAAGTCTTCGCGGGTATTAAAGTAATTAAAAACCGTTGCGACCGATACATTTGCAAGTTCTGCGATTTCCGCATGACCTGCGCGACCGATACCACGGCGGGCGAAAATTTCAACAGCGCATTGCATGAGCTGTTTACGACGTACTTCAGGCGACAGCCGAGTACGGCGTCTTAAGGTGCTAGTTTGCATATTTTAGTTCTCGCGTTTGTTGTTTCAATTATTATTTTTTATGAGGCATTTGTTGCTTACCATTTCAGACAAAAATCATCTAAAATATGGCGTTCAGTGCTGAAACATACACGAACATGCGAATACCTTCAGCTAAATCATAGTGTATTTACAAGCTAATTAATAGTTACTGACATAAGTAACTAATGATTTTTTTGTTAATTCATTGAAATATCGTGTGTTTATGTATTTTTTAGGTCCGGTTTATCCAAGTTTTTACTGATGGAAATCAGTTTATTAATAGGTCAGAGTTATGAAACATCGCGTAGAAGAAATGATCAGTGAGCAAGATATTGCACAACGAGTAACGGCTATTGGAGAGCAGATAAATGCCGCTTACCCCACTGACCGAAAATTAGTACTTATTGGGTTGTTACGCGGCTCATGTATTTTTCTTTCTGATCTGGCTCGTAAGATTGATCGCAAGCTAACCTTCGATTTTATGACTGTATCGAGTTACGGTAGTAGCATGGTTAGTACTCGTGATGTTCGAGTATTGAAAGATTTAGATGATGACATTAAAGGCTGTGATGTGATCATTGTCGAAGACATTATTGATACGGGCAACACTCTGAACAAGGTTAAAGAGATGCTGTCCTTGCGTGAACCAAACAGTGTGGCTATTTGTACATTATTGGATAAGCCTTCACGTCGAGAAGTTGAAGTGCCTGTTGATTGGATTGGTTTTTCTATTCCCGATGAATTTGTTATTGGTTATGGACTTGATTTTGACCAGTACTATCGCAATTTACCTTATGTAGGCAAAGTTATTCCGCTAGATTAAGCCAACTATCTTCGGGCCTAGGGGCCCATCTTTTATCTTCATTTAAGTAGTGATTATGCAGGCATTAGCAATTCAAGGTTTACAAAAAACGTACCCCGGTGGTGTTCAGGCGGTAAAAGGGTTTGATTTATCGGTAGAGCAGGGAGATTTTTTTGCACTTTTGGGACCTAACGGAGCGGGGAAGTCGACCACGATTGGCATCATTACTTCATTGGTGAATAAATCAGCCGGTAGCGTGAAAATTTTTGGTCACGATATCGATCACGACTTAGAAGCGGCTAAATCTTTTGTTGGACTAGTACCACAAGAATTTAATTTCAATCAGTTTGAAACAGTACTACAGATTGTGGTCAATCAAGCTGGTTATTATGGGGTTCCCCGAGCACTGGCGATGAAGCGTGCGCAAACTTATCTTTCTCAACTGGATTTGTGGGAAAAACGCGATGCACGTGCTCGCGAACTCTCTGGCGGGATGAAGCGACGCTTGATGATCGCACGGGCATTGATGCATGAGCCTAAACTTCTTATTTTAGATGAGCCGACCGCTGGGGTTGATATTGAGTTAAGACGTTCGATGTGGGCTTTTCTTCAGCGACTCAATGCTCAAGGCATTACGATCATTCTTACGACTCACTATTTGGAAGAGGCGGAAATGCTCTGCCGTAACATTGGTATCATCGATAAGGGGCAGTTGGTTGAAAACACTTCGATGAAGCAATTGTTGTCTAATTTAAACATCGAAACTTTTATTTTTGATATTGAAGATGGGATCGAAACGGTGGCATTAAATGGTTTCGCCACTCGAGTAACCGATGCTCATACGTTAGAAGTGGATGTTGAAAAACAACAGGGCCTGAATGCAGTGTTCCGTTTGCTTGATGAAGCAGGCATTGTGGTGAAAAGTATGCGCAATAAGGCGAACCGTTTGGAAGAATTGTTTGTCAACTTAGTCGCTGATGGGAGACAAGCATGAATTTAAGCTTATATTGGACTGCGCTGAGTAGTATTTTAACCAAAGAGGTCATTCGTTTTGGTCGAATTTGGGTGCAAACTCTAGTACCTCCAGCGATCACCATGAGTTTATATTTTGTTATTTTTGGTAACTTGATTGGTTCGAGAATCGGTGAAATGGGCGGCTATAGTTATATGCAGTTCATCGTGCCAGGTTTGATCATGATGTCGGTGATTACCAATTCCTATTCCAATGTGGCGTCGTCATTTTTTAGCTGTAAGTTTCAACGTAATATTGAGGAGTTATTGGTCGCGCCAGTACCAAATTATATTATTATTTTAGGTTTTGTGGGCGGTGGCGTGGTGCGAGGTTTATGTGTCGGCTTCCTTGTGACCATGGTCTCGCTGTTTTTTGTACCTTTGCACCTGCATAGTGTAGCGGCCATTATTTTCACAGTACTACTCACTTCCATTTTGTTTTCTTTAGGGGGGTTGATTAATGCCATCTATGCCAATAGCTTCGATGATATCAGTATTATTCCTACCTTTATTTTGACGCCACTGACTTACTTAGGTGGCGTCTTTTATTCAATTAGTTTGTTGCCAAGCTTTTGGCAGGGCTTATCACAAGTGAACCCTATTGTTTATATGGTGAATGCTTTCCGTTTCGGTTTTCTGGGTATTAGTGATGTTTCGCTAGTGCTATCGTATACGATGATATTAGCGTCGATTGCTATCTTGTATACATGGGCATTTATTTTAATTAAACGTGGTTATGGTTTGAGGTCATAATGGAGGGGAATTCTCGCAGTGTTAGCTCTAATCAACAAGGTATTCACGAGAATTTGCAAAAAGTGGTGCGACGCCACTTACAGCAGCCCTTCCAAAAGCCTTATCAACAGCACACCTTAGAAGCGTTCTTGAATTTAGAAAAGCAGCTTGCTACTGCAGACCGCCCACTGATATTGGATTCTTGTTGCGGTACCGGACTGAGTACGGCTGCGCTTGCTCAACTTCATCCAGAGGCCTTGGTTGTTGGCTTAGATAAGTCGGCTCACCGCTTAACCAAGCACCAAGCGCATTTTGACCAAGCCGGGCAAAATTATATTTTGCTACAAGTCGATTTAAACGATTTTTGGCGTTTGGCTTGTGAAGCTGGCTGGCAGCCAAGCCATCACTATTTGTTATATCCCAATCCTTGGCCAAAGTCGCGGCATCTGCAGCGGCGCTGGCATGGGAGCGCGGTGTTCCCCTACCTCCTAAAACTTGGCGGGCAGTTAGAGCTGCGTAGTAATTGGCAGACCTATTTAGATGAATTTCAAATGGCCTTACAATTAGCGGGTTACAGTAGTCAAATTCTCCCTTATCAAACCGAAACACCGATGACCGCTTTCGAGCGCAAATATCAAAATAGTGGGCAAGGCTTATGGCAGTTACGCAGCCAGTTATCGGCTTAATGTTTCGTCGTCTGGTTTGCTTCCAAATGGGCTATTCCTGCATCAAATAGCTGGTATAGCCCATCTAATACGGCGCTAGCCTGCTGAAAATAATCGGCAACATTGATGGTTGGTCGAGGTTTGTTAATGAGTTCTAGCTGAATGGTCTGAAGCAGTTTTTCTAGTAAAGGTTGATAACTGGGATCCTGTGGAATGAAACTATCGGCAAAGTGATTGAGAGAATGTGCATCTATTTGGGCAATCTTGTTGTGTAAAAATGCTAAGCGGATCCGCTCGACGCTGCTGCTTTGATTGGCAGCGGCCAAGCCTGAGCCAAGCGCTCTTGCTTGGCCGATAGATTCAGCGGTTTCTAATAGTTCAAACCAGAGAAAATCGATATTTTTATGCTGCTTACTGAGGTTGGCCAAGCTGTAAAAACCAGCTAAATCTTGGGCTAAAAACAGTAGGTTTTTAATCATTAGGCTATGTTGAGCGATATTATTTTCTAAATTGTTATTCTGCCAACTGTGTTGCAGGCTTTGCCAGTGTTGACTAAAGCTGTCCCAACGAGCTTGCTCGGCGATGAACTGATCTTCGCAGAGGGTGCTTTGATAGCGGCGAATTTGCTGTTGTTGTGTGGCAAGCTCAGCTTCTGCTTGAGTATTCCCTTTTAAGATCGCAGAGCTCAATCCACGGTGCTTTTGTAAAGCAACGAGCAGATTTTTGAGTTGTTTTAAAGTATTTAGCCCAGCATATTGCTGTTGGCTGTGTTGTTTGCCTAGCAGCCAGGAGAGGCTGAGCCCCAGAGCAATGATGCTTAAGACACTGATGGCGATAATCGCGCTGGTATTCATGTTACGCTCCTTGCTGACTTAACACGCTAAGGTGTTGTGCAATATCGGCGCTTTGTTCTGCGCTAGAGGTATTTTGCCGCGCGGAATCAGCCACTTGATTAATGTTTTTGGACAGTTCTATAGTGGCTGTATATTGTTGCTCACTATTGCTGGCGATGATGGCTATTTGTGTTTGTAATTGTTGATTCTTATCGAAAATGGCAAGTAACTGCTGGCGTGAATCATCAACGGTGTGCTGGATCTGCTGCGCCTGTTCGGCCAGTTCAGTGATAGATTCTAGTAATTCATCGATATTGGTTTTCACATCTTTCATACTACTGCTAATTTCATTCGCCGATTGGTAACTGCGCTTCGCTAATTTTCGAACCTCATCGGCGACAATGGTAAATCCTCGCCCATGTTCGCCAGCCCGCGCAGCTTCAATCGATGCATTTAAGGCAAGTAAATTAGTTTGCTCGGCTATCTCTTCGATGGTTTTAGAAATATGACTGACAGTATGTGATTGTTGATGAAGTTGAGTGACCTTATTGAGGCTAGTGGTGCCCTTGTGGACCATTTTTTCAGTGACTTTTTGAGCGCTTAGAGCCGCCTTTTGGCCGAGCTCTGAGTAGTGTTTTGCTTCAGTACTCGCGCTTGCCACGTTTTTTACCTGTTCAGCGACATCTTTGATACTTTGACTCATTTCAATCACTGCGCTTGCCGAGGCCTCACTCGCGGCGGCCTGTTGTAGTGCCCCGCGAGCGACCGACTGCGCTTGTTGAGAGAGCTCTTTGGAGCAGTGGCTAATTTCCGCAAGGGCGTCTTGGTGTTGGGCAACTTGGCGTTGCTGTTGTCTCATCAGATCTAATTGTTGATAACGGGTATTGTGAAAGAAGTATGCCGCAAAACCTTTACTGTGTTCCTCTACGGGGTGTTGTACATGGGCGGTCAGCAGTTTAAGTAAGTACAGGTTGGCGATGGCGAATACGATGTTAACGGATACCATACTAAGGCTGAGTTGCGAATGATATTGCAGTAATATCAGTAGACTCAAACTGATGACTAGTAGATGACTAAATAAAAATAAGTAGAAAATAGCCCTTGCTCTACGCATGTATAGTCCTTGCTGGGATGAACACTGATGCTGTTGTTTATCGGATAAAGCAAAGACCATTCCTTTTTGATGATTTTATTTTAAAGCGTGATTGAGAGAGTCTTGGCAAAGTCGTAGCATTTGCTGGTGGTGATAGCGTAGTTGCGGTAATTGCTGGCGCCGATTAAGTTTGTGCCAATGCAGCATAAGATCATTAAATTCTTCATAATACTGGTTATTTATCTTGGTATTTAATAACACCAAGGTTTCGTCTATTTGTTGTTTGGTGCTTGCGAGTGCCACACTGGGAAGTCGTGATTGAGCCAGTTGTTGTGCTTGCAGGCGCCAATGGCGTCGTAGATTCCGATCTAGCGACAGGATCAGCCGTTGGTATTTGGCCCGTTGTTGCTGTGCTACACCGCGACGAGCACGGATAATTGCAGGAATAGGAATGACTGCTACGACGAATAAACTCAATATCACAAACCATACACTCAGCACCGCTGCGCTCCTGTGCCAGAAACCGAACTAGAAGGATCTTAGCAAAAAGCAAACCATAATCTAGAATGAAGGCTTTCTCACCATATATATCGCTAGTTTTTTGAAAAATGTTAGTGAACTGTGTGGTTGTCGTGTCTTGGGTGTTAATTTGCTTGTTGAGCGCGGTGTTGCGGAGAGGCCACTCATAAAAAACGCACTAATTTAGTGCGTTTTTTTAAGGAATGCACAATCCTGAGCTTAGCTAAGTTGCACTGGAATCGCCTTACTGGTACGAACCACATCATTGTGCTGATTGAGGTATACCAATGAAGGTTTATGTTGCTGCACTTGTTTGGCATCAAGGCCTACGTAGGCACAAATAATGACGCGATCGCCGACGGCGGCTCGTCGGGCAGCGGCACCATTCACTGAAATGATTTTAGAGCCGCGTTCGCCTGCAATGGCGTATGTTGAAAAACGTTCACCATTCTCGATGTTATAGATATCTATTTTCTCGTATTCCAGTATGCCGGCTAAATCCAAAATGTCCTGATCGATGGCGCAGGAGCCTTCATAGTTCAGTTCTGCATGAGTTACACGAGCCTGATGTAACTTGCCTTTAAGCATGGTTGTTTGCATGGACTTCTCTCTATTAATTGACGATTTGTTTCAGCGCAATCACGCAATTATCGATGAGTCTAACTTCCCCGAGAAAGGCCGCTAGTAGAATAACAGCACGTTGTGAGTGAGGCGTTAAGGGAGCGAGTGTATCTGCGTCAACGATATCGATCCCGTCACAAATAAAACCATGTTGTTCAAGCTGTTGTTTGGCTTGAATGGATAGCGATTGCTGGTTGCCGTAGCTTAATTGCTCGGCTAATGTGTACATCTGTTTGGCCAGTTGTGGTGCCACTTGGCGTTGCTCTGGGCTTAGTCGAGAATTACGCGAACTCATCGCGAGTCCATCGGTTTCTCGTATCGTAGCCAGCCCTATAATCTGGATTGGCAACAGGAGGTCTTGTGTCATCTTACGGATCAAGGCTAATTGCTGAAAATCTTTCTCGCCAAAAATTGCCACTGAAGGCTGTACTAAGTTAAATAATTTACAAACGATGGTCGAAACACCATCAAAATGTCCAGGCCGCAAGGCCCCTTCTAAGATGGTGGATAAACCAGGGACTTGAACTTTGGTTTCTTCGGCTAAGCCGTTTGGATACAAGGTCTCAGGGCTTGGCACAAATGCTAAGTTTGCACCAGCTGCCGTTAAGGCTGTTAAGTCTTGCTCAAGGGTGCGCGGATAGTTTGCCAAATCATTGGGGTTGTTAAACTGTAGCGGATTCACGAAAATAGACACCACTACATAGTCACATTCGGTCTGCGCCCGTTTGACAAGTGCGATGTGACCCGCATGTAGGTTGCCCATCGTGGGGACAAAACCAATTCGTAATTGTTGGTGGCGAACATGATCTAATTGCGAGCGTAACTCGTCGGGTTGCTGAATGACTTTAATCATTTAGTTGAAGCTCTGCTCTGTGCCGGGAAATTCTCCGGAAGCCACTTGCTTGATGTAACGACTAACAGCACTGGCGATATCCCCCGTTTCGGCTAAAAAGTTTTTCGAAAATTTGGGAATATGCCCCTTGCTAACGCCAAAAGCATCGTGCATCACCAAAATTTGCCCATCAGTTACATTACCAGCACCGATACCGATGACAGGGATAGTTAATGCGGCGGTAATTTGCTGGGCTAAGGCCAATGGAACACACTCTAATACTAATAATTGTATACCAGCGGCTTCCAAGCGCTTGGCGTGGTCGAGCATTTGCTGTGCTTGTTGTTCACTTCGCCCCTGTACTTTATAACCACCAAATACATGCACCGATTGTGGCGTGAGACCGAGATGACCACAAACCGGTACCCCCCGCTCAACAAGGCCTGTGATGGTTTGGCTCAGCCATTCTCCGCCTTCTAACTTCACCATTTGAGCGCCTGCCTGCATTAACTTAGCGGCATTTTGGTAGCTTTGTTCGGGTGTGGCGTAAGACATGAAAGGAAGGTCGGCAACAATCATGCTGGTGTCACTCCCTCGAGCCACACATCGGGTATGATAGGCAATCTCATCAACAGTTACTGCAAGGGTATCTTGGTGGCCTTGTAGTACCATCCCTAGTGAATCACCTACGAGTAGCAGATGCATGCCAAGTTGGTCAAATAACGCGGCAAAGCTCGCATCATAGGCGGTGATACAGGAGAATTTCTGGTTATTCTGTTTAAATTGTTGTAATTGAGAAACCGTTATTCTGCTCATAATAGGTTACCGTTTACACCAAGATAGGCATAAATTTGTTAGTGAATTTTTTGTTTACGCCCATTCGAGTGGACGTTTATAAACTTGTAAGCCGTTAGTATCGATAGATTCTGCTAATTTTAGTAGCTGACTCCCGTCAGGTAAGCATAAATCTACGGCTATTTCAGCAAGTGGTAATAATACAAACTCTCGCTGCTTCATGCCATAGTGCGGTACGGTTAGTCGGGGACTATCGATGATTTGATTGGCGTAGAGCAATAAATCGAGATCTAAGGTGCGTGGTCCCCAACGTTGATTTTTGCGAACTCGACCTTGTTGTTGCTCGATGGATTGAGTGAGATCGAGTAGCTGAAGCGGTTGTAAGGAAGTGTCTAAACTGAATACTGCGTTTAAATAATCGGGCTGGTCCTGTGGTCCCATCGGGCGACTGCGATACAAGGATGAACTAGCCACTAATTTCAGTTGTGGATGAGCAGCCAGTGCGCGTCTAGCTGCTATTGCCTGATGAAGTGGATCGACTAGATTACTGCCTAGGGCAAGATAACAACGAGCCATGGTTAATCGTCAGTTTTTTTCGGCTTACGGGGGCGACGACGGCTCTTGGTGCGGGCAGACGTTTTATTGAGTTCTCGCACCATGGTATTGCGACCTTGCTCATTACTGCGCTGCCATTGTTGCCACCATTGACTAAGCTCCAATAATTTGGGTTCTTGAGTGGCCTTGGCGCGTAATTCTAAGAAGTCAAAGGCGGCTCTAAAACGAGGATGACCAAAGGTTTGGAAGGCGCGCTTGCCGAAGCGACGATCAAGTCTTGCTTGTAGCTGCCAAATTTCGCGAATACCAGTGGTAAAACGTTTAGGTATTGCGACGCTCTTGCATTGTTGTTCTAGTAACCAGTTCATCGCCATGGCAGAGGCATCATGCTCGCCAAGTGATAGTTCGATTAATAACTCGTCTTTCTTAATTTCCAATAAAGGCCACAGTAAAGCAGCGAAAACGAAGGCTGGCGTGACTTTTTGCTCGCCATTTACCCGTTTATCGGTGCTGGCTAGCGCCATAAGCATGAAGCGTAGTTCTGGTGATTCTTCATCCCATTGCTGTAATAAGGGTTTGAGTAAGGGGAATAATGGGTAAAGAAGTTGGGTTTCGGCCAACATCTTAAAGGTATCTCTTCCTTCACCGCTTAAAAATAACTTGAGGCATTCTTCAAACAAGCGGGCGGAAGGGATCTCTTTTAGTAGATGCCCATGTTGAGCAATAGGGGCTAAGCTCTCTGGCGCAATACTAAAATCGAGCTTAACGGCAAAACGTACCGCGCGGAGCATCCGCACCGGATCTTCTCGATAACGCGTTTCCGGCTCGCCGATCAGTTGTAAGCGTCGTTCGGCAATATCGGTAATTCCGCCAGCAAAGTCGACCACTGAAAAATCGGCGATATTGTAATATAAGGCGTTCACCGTGAAATCTCTGCGCTCGGCATCTTCTTCAACGCTACCGTAAACGTTATCTCTTAGCAGCATGCCTTCTTCACTGCGTTTCGATTCGTTGTTTGCAGCATCGCTATCGTGATGGCCTCGGAAGGTGGCAACCTCGATAATATCGCGCCCAAATAAAATGTGTGCTAAACGGAAACGGCGACCCACTAAGCGGCAATTACGGAATAAGGCTTTGATCTGTTCTGGTGTCGCATTGGTTGCAATGTCGAAGTCTTTAGGTTGTTTGCCGAGCAGTAAATCCCTTACGCCGCCACCTACTAAATAGGCTTTATAACCAGACTTATGTAAACGGTATAATACCTTGAGTGCATTTTCACTAATATCCTGACGGGAAATATTGTGTTCGGCACGCGGGATCACTTGTTGCACCAGTTTGGCCGGCTCGGCACTATTGGTTTGCATGATCCGTTTATATACTTTGGCGAGTTTGCGTAAAATGGGTGCCCCCTTGAGCGCGCATTATCTACATGGTGAAAATAAGGCGCTAATATAGCTTTTTTACACAAAAATACAACCAATTCACGGTTCTAGCATGTCGATCTTTGTCTATCCAGCCGGTCACTCTTTGCTGCTTCTTTATACAAAACAGTACGATGGCTTGGCGTGAGGCAAAGCAAATAAGCTCGCTGTTGGGACTAAATAAGTGATAGGAGCTATCTGTAAGCGCCGATGACAAAGCTTAGAGTCAGTTGATTGATGCGGGTTGGTATTATTCAATGCCTTAACGACTGAGCTTTTAATTCTTAGGCTAAAGGGAAGGTCTATCGGTGTAGGGCTTGGTGAGCGTTAATGGCTGTTCTTGTATCCACTTGAAGCCAAGTTGACTTCGAAATCCTAAGCGACTTTAGCGGAGCGCTGTTTTAGGGATTGTTTTTAGCTGCCAATTGATGACTGCCTCGGTCAATATTTGTTCACAACTGAGTTCAATCCAACCCGTTTCAACCGTTTGTCCTAGAAAGCCTAGCGCATGCAGCAACAGTTGTTGCGCTTGCTTGCCCGAAATTGAAGGCGCGTGATTCTGTTTACTCAGCTTATGGCCTTGTGCGTCATAAATCAGGGGAAGGTGGAGATAACGTGGCGCTGGCTGTTTTAGTAATTTAAAAATGCTCAGTTGGCGTCCGGTGGTGAAGATCAGATCAGCACCGCGTACCACCTCGGTAATACCTTGTTGGTAGTCATCCAAACTTACCGCAAGATTATAGGCGTACAAACCATCACGTCGCTGAATGATGAAGTCTTCTTCGGCTAAGGCTTGCGTAATCGAGACCTTGCCATACAGACCGTCTTGAAATTGATAAATGGGGTGGTCAGTCATCAAGCGAGTTGCTAAATCACCTTGCTTGGGTTGTTTATGGCGACAGTGGCCTAAATAGTAACCGCCATCGGCTTTAATTTGTTTGCGAGAGCACTGGCAAAAATAAGCTTTGTGGTCTTGTAAGCATTGGTCGATGAATTGTTGATAGCTGTCTAAGCGTTGGCTTTGGTAGCATACAGTTTGGTCCCAGTAGAGCGAAAACTGTTCTAGTTGTCTTAAGATCAGGCTGCTGGCACCGGGCTGCTCTCGGGGCGGATCAATATCTTCGATACGGACTAGCCATTGGCCATTGTGGCTTCGGGCCTGTAAATAACTGCCAAGGGCGGCAACCAGCGAGCCTAAATGCAAGGGGCCTGAAGGGGAGGGTGCAAAGCGGCCTACGTAGGGCTTAGTGTCCATAGTTAAGTGATGGCTAATAAGTTTAGGCAGAACGAAACTGAGCTCATCTCTGCCTAAACTTGAATAAACTAGCCTACCAGCTGCTTCTCTTTGATCTCAGCTAGGGTTTTACAATCGATACACAGATCGGCTGTGGGTCTTGCTTCTAAACGACGGATCCCGATTTCGACACCACAGGCATCACAAAAACCGAAGTCTTCATCAATCTTGAGCAAGGTCTTCTCGATTTTCTTGATCAGTTTGCGTTCGCGATCGCGAGTTCGAAGTTCAAGGCTGAACTCTTCCTCTTGAGCCGCTCGGTCAACTGGATCAGGGAAATTAGCCGCTTCGTCTTTCATGTGGGTAACCGTGCGATCGACTTCTTCACGAAGTTGATTACGCCACGCTTCAAGTATGATTCGGAAGTGGTCAATCTGAGCATCGTTCATGTACTCTTCGCCAGGCTGAGCTTGATAAGGTTCAACCCCTGCGATAGAGAGCACACCTAGTGTTTTCTTTTTGCCTTCAGGCATACTTCTCTCCCAAATTCCGTACGACTTTATTCGTTTAATAGTCGAGGATGTAAATTTAGGCGGGTATCTATATCAGAAAGGATTAGTTACCGCAAATAAAATGAAACGAATTTGCTATTGCCACCTAAGCTCAGTGAAACATTTTGGACTGTTTGTCGATTTATTAACCGCTCCTATATTTGTCAGGGAGAATGACTCACTGTTGATCAATTCAGCAGTGGTGCCGCTAAGGATCAAGTTGGTCCGTAAGGAATGGTCTGGCTTGAGTTTACTTAGCTTCGTGTTACCAATATGTGAATATAAGTATACACGTATATTGCAATATGCGGGTGATTTAATAGCTTGCTAATGGGTGTTGTAAAAGACAGGCCTGAGGGCTGAGACTAGCCTTGTAGGCTAGAATTTCCACGCCTTGTTGTTTTGCTTGTTCGAGCAAAGCTGCATATTGAGGATCGATGTGAGCGGCAGCCTGTACATTGTTAATACCGCTGTGGAGTACCGCAAACAATAGTACCGCACGATGTCCCTGTTGTTTCATCGCCATTAACTCTCGCAAATGTTTTTGCCCCCGATGGCTAACCGCATCGGGAAAGTAGCCTTTTCCTTGTTGTAATAAAGTGCAAGACTTGACTTCGAGATAGCATAGTGGCTTTTCAGGAGCGCTCAGTAAAAAATCGACGCGACTGTTCTCGCTTCCATATTTCACTTCGCGTTGGATATTGGGGTAAGCCTTCAGTTCGTCAATCTGCTGATTGTTTATTGCTTCTTCGACTAAGTGGTTGGCTTGAGCGGTATTCACGCAGATGATGTCGTTATTGGCTGTTTGGCAGAGTTCCCAAGTGAGGGCGTATTTGCGTTTGAGGTTACTCGATTGGCTATACCATACGGTGCTACCTGGCTCGGCACAGCCAGTCATTGCCCCCGTGTTGGCACAATAAATCGTGGTTTCGCTGCCGTCGGCGAGTCTTACATCGGCTAGAAAGCGCTTATATCGTTTGAGTAGGATCGCGGCTTGTAAAGGTGGCTTAAATTGCATGGGGCTGACTGTCGGTAAATGATTCGAGATGATTTGATGCTAGCATTTTCACGGCTGGCTTGCGTAGTGGTATCTTCGTTGTTCGTTACTTGGGTCGATCGCGCGAATTGGTTAAACTAAGCAGGTTTTATAATGATTTAAGTTTAGGAGCTGCTTTGAGTGCGTTACCGGTAGCACAGATTTTCCCTGCCTTGTTAGAGCAGTTCAGTTTACGGCAAAACTTTATTGTGTGTGCTCCGCCAGGAGCGGGCAAGTCGACAGCTCTGCCCTTGATGTTGCTGCAACAAGCCGCTTTCAAGGGGAAAATTATTATGCTGGAACCCCGTCGTTTAGCGGCTCGCAACATCGCCCAATACTTGGCGAGCCAATTAGGTGAAGCGCTTGGTCAGCGGGTTGGTTATCAAATGCGCGGCGATAACCGCCAGTCAGCGAATACCCAGTTATTGGTGGTGACCGAAGGGGTATTAACTCGTTTGATCCAAAGCGATCCTGAATTGAGCGGAGTCGGGTTGCTTATCTTCGATGAATTTCATGAGCGTAGTCTCCACGCCGATTTAGGTTTAGCGCTCAGTTTGGAGGTGCAGCAAGCTTTTAATCCCGAATTAAAGTTGATGTTAATGTCGGCCACTTTAGAAAGTGAGCATTTACAGCAAATCCTTCCCGATGCCTTATTACTTGAGAGTGAAGGGCGTAGCTTTCCTATTACTTACAGTTATCATCCGATAGCACGCGATTGGCAATGGAGCGAACGTGTGGCGCAACGCTGTATGCTGGCGGTATCAGAGCAGGTGGGGAATCTGTTGGTATTTTTGCCTGGTAGCGGCGAAATTCGTCAGGTGGCTCAATATTTGTCTGCTGAGCTGCCCGCTGAGCTAGAGCTGCACTGCCTATATGGCCAGTTGTCCTTGGCTGAGCAGCAAGCGGCAATCCAGCCACCCGCGCAAGGGAAGCGCAAATTGGTACTCGCGACCAATATTGCTGAAACGAGTTTAACCATCGATGGGATTAGCTGCGTGATTGACTGTGGATTCGAGCGGCAGGCGAGTTATCATGCAAGCAGTGGAACCAGCCGCCTGCAAACCAAGATGATCTGCAAGGCTTCGGCTATCCAACGTGCGGGGAGGGCTGGACGCTTACAAGCGGGCCACTGTTATCGCTTATATAGTGAAGAACAGTTAAATCATCGTCCCTTTGCCAATAGCCCAGAAATTTGTCGCAGTGAATTGAGTCGTTTGCAGATCGAATTGCTGCAATGGGGGGCTAATGCGGCAGAGTTAACTTGGCTGGATGCGCCGCCTGCGGCCCACTTAGCTCAGGCTGAGCAGCTGTTGATTGAGTTGGGACTGATGACCTCACAAGGGCGGCTAAGCCCAACGGCCGAGCGACTTGGCCGAGCGGGAATTGGACCGCGTATGTTTGCTCTTATTGAACAAGCTCAGCGCTGGCAGCAACAGTTTTCGCAAGCCGGCTTGGTATGGCGAGCTTGCCAATTGGTTGCCTTGTTAGAATTGAACTTACCCATTAAAGCCGATGAACCGAATCAAGCCATCCTTAACTTACAAGGCGCCGCGAAGCAACAATATAAACAGCAGCTTGGCCAGCTCGCTCAGCGTTTTAAGGTTACGGTTGCCGACCCCATCGATGCCAAATGGGATGGTTTACTATTGGCCCAAGCTTTTCCTGATCGGATCGCCTTAAAGCGGCAAGGAACGGCGTATACTTGTAGCGCGGGGTTTGGTTTAGAATTGGATGAGCAACACCCCTTGCTGAAACAGCAAGCGTTGGTGGTGGTTGATTTATATTGGCCAGAAGGACGTACTCAAGCGCGGCTGGCGCTAGCTTGTCCACTTGATTTAGCTGAGCTTGAAAGGCGGCAAGCCGAGCGTTTTAGTACTCAGTTGTATTGCAGTTGGTCTGATTCGGCGAAACGAATTGTTGCGGAGCAACGTAAACAACTGGGGGCACTGGTATTACATCGACAGCCTTCAACTCGCTTTGAGCCTAGGCAAATTAGCCAAGCCTGGTTGCAACAAATACATAGTAAGGGTTTTGCCTGGTTACCGATTGGTGAACGAGCCCAAGCATGGTTACAGCGGGTATGTTGTGCTCAGCAGTGGTTTAGTGAATTGGCTTGGCCCGATTACAGTGAGCAGGCCTTGCTCGCCGAGGTTGAACAGTGGCTATTGCTGGATCTACAAGCGTGCCGTAGTTGGCAGCAACTTAAAAACCTTGATTGGTTAGCGTTACTTAAATCGCGACTCACTTGGCAGCAGCAACAGCAGCTGGAACAATATGCGCCGATCCACTATTTAGCGCCTTCGGGAAATCGAGCGACCATTCGATATCAGTTGGGGCAAGCGCCGATGGTGTCGATTAAACTGCAAGAGATGTTCGGCCAACCGCAGTCGCCACGGCTGGGGAATAAAATCGCTTTGACACTGGAGCTATTATCCCCTGGCGGGAAAGCATTACAGCGAACCCAAGATTTAGCCAGTTTTTGGCAATCAGCTTATATAGAAGTAAAAAAAGAAATGAAAGGGCGTTATCCTAAGCACCCATGGCCCGATGATCCGGTTCTGGCACAAGCCACCCATAAAACCAAACGTCAATTAAAGCAGTAAGGCAGTATGAGTCCAAAAGTGTCCCTTTCTACCCCAAAAAAAGCGAGTGCGAAGAAGCCGGCTGCTAAGAAAAAAGCGGCCAATAGTCGAACAAAGCCTAAATCAAGGGCACGCAGCAAGGCGAAACCATCTCGTAGTCAAAAGATTTCTTTAAAAAAACGTTTGTTTTCTTTGAGCTGGAAACTTGCTTTAGTGTCGACCCTATTGATTGCTGCTTGGGGGGTATTGTTAGATGGTAAAATTCAGCAACGGTTTAGCGGTGACAAATGGCAGTTACCAGCAGCTGTATATGGTCGAGAGTTACAGCTTTATCCCGGTTTACGTTTAAGTCGTAAAGAGTTGCAAGATGAGCTGGCCTTGCTGAATTACCGTAAGGTGAAGCGGGCCAAACATGGCGGTGAGTACGCCGTGTCTAAAACTAAAATAGAAGTGGTGCGTCGGCAGTTTGATTTTGCCGATGGTGTCGAGCCAGAGTTACCGATGTTACTTACCTTTGGTCCATCTCGTTTGGCCAAAATTCAACATCGTGATAGCGGAGAAGAGATCGCACAAACACGTCTCGATCCAGTGCTGCTAGAACGTTTAAATGTGACCGAGCAAGAAGATCGCTTATTTGTGCCGCTGGCTGAGATCCCCGATAATCTGAAACAAGCACTGATCCTCACCGAAGATCGGCACTTTTATCAGCATGATGGGGTTTCCATGATGGCCATCGCGCGAGCCATGTTGGTTAACCTGCGAGCGGGTCGCACGGTACAAGGCGGCAGCACCATCACTCAGCAACTAGCCAAAAATTTCTTTCTCACTCGCGAACGAACGCTTTGGCGAAAAATACAGGAAGCGTATATGGCCTTGCTGATTGATTTTCGTTATAGCAAGGATGAAATCCTTGAGAGTTACTTAAACGAAGTTTATCTGGGGCAAAATGGCAGTAATGCGGTACACGGTGTTGGTTTAGCCAGCTATTTCTACTTTGGCCAGCCGGTGAGTGATTTGTCGGTGGAACAAGTTGCGTTATTAGTGGCAATCGTGAAGGGGCCTTCTTATTACGATCCTTGGCGTCATACGCAACGCGCCACTGAGCGCCGTGACTTGGTGCTACGTATTCTTGCCGAAGCAGGAACTTTAACTGCTAAGCATTACAAACAAGCGGTACAGCAGCCTCTTGGCTTGAGTAAACGCGGTAGTATGGGTTACCAAAAAACCCCTGGCTTTGTCTCTTTGGTTCGTCGCGAGCTACAGCAACATGCAAGTAATTGGCGCAATTATAATGGGGTGAAGGTGTTTACTACGCTCGATCCTTTATCGCAACGGCATGCTCAGAGTGCCGCGCAAGCAGTACTTAATCAACTCGATAAGAGCCACAAAAAACAATTACAAACTGCGATGGTGATTAGTGAGCGACAAACCGGAGCAATTCGAGCGCTAATTGGCAGTCGGGAGCCTAATGACCATGGTTTTAATCGGGCTTTAGATGCGCGTCGGCAAATTGGCTCATTGGTCAAACCCTTCGTTTATTTAACCGCTTTAGAGCAAGGCCATCAATTGGGAGAATTATTGGAAAATAGCCCCTTATCGGTACGCCTAGATGATGGCTCAACTTGGCAACCAAATAACTACGATAAGCAGTTTAGTGAGCCGGTGATGTTAGTTCGTGCTTTAGCCGAGTCGCTGAATGTGCCGACAGTGCGTTTAGGTTTAGAGCTTGGTGTGAATTCGGTATTACAAACTTTGCAACAAGCGGGTTTAGAGACCAAAGCAAAACCTTACCCGGCCTTACTGCTGGGAAGCCTCAGTTTGTCACCTTACCAGTTGGCGCAACTTTATCAAACGCTAGGCGGTGATGGTGAGTATCGTCCGTTGTACGCGGTACATCAAGTGAATGACGGCCAAGGTCATGTTTTATATAAAGCGGATAGTGAGCCACAGCGCCGTTGGTCGGAAATGGCCAACTATCAGATTTTATATGCAATGAGTCAAGTGACTCGCAGTGGGACTGCTCGTTCACTAAAATGGCGGATCCCTAAGGTAGATTTGGCGGGTAAAACTGGTACCACCAATGATTTACGTGATAGCTGGTATGTGGGGATCGACCAACGAGAAATTGTGACTGTGTGGGTTGGGCGCGATGATAATAAACCGGCTGCTGTTACTGGGTCATCGGCGGCACTGCCAGTTTATGCTGCCTATTTAAAAACCTCTTATCCGCAATCGTTACGAGCCATGCAACCCGATCAATTGAGTTGGGTGCATTTTGCAAGCCGCGATGGGCGACCTACAATTGCGGGTTGCGGCGAATCAGTCTTGTTACCCGCACCAAGCAGTCAAGCCGAGTTGGCGAAAGGCTGTATCCAGCAGACGGCGAGCAAGGCAAAAACGTGGCTGCAAAGCCTCTTTAACTAATCTAAAGGACCGATCATGCTACAAGCAATTCAAGCGCAAGTGATGTTGCAGCTTCAAGACGATATGAATACTAAAGTTAATCCAGATTGGTTGCAGGCGCGCTCACCATTTTTACGCGCAGTTGTGATTGAAGGGGCAGAAGCCATTGAGCACCATGGTTGGAAATGGTGGAAGAAACAGCACTGTGATTTAGAACAACTGCAAATGGAGCTGGTAGATATATGGCATTTTGTGTTGTCAGAGCGACTACTGCAGTTTGCGGGAAAGCATTCTTTGGCTGAGGATTCCATTTTTGCGAATATCGCTGAAACAAGCCTTGAGTTTGATGGCCAAAGTTACGTCTTCACTGAGCTTGATTTACTCGAAAAGTTAGAGCTGTTGATCGGCTTAGCGGCAGCTAAACGCACCAGTATCGGGCTGTTTTCTGCCTTGCTCCTTGATTGTAAAATGGATTGGCAATCCTTGTATCAACAGTATGTGAGTAAAAATGTACTTAATTTTTTCCGACAAGATAACGGTTATAAACAAGGCACTTACCGTAAAGTATGGGATGGGCGCGAAGATAACGAGCATCTGGTTGAATTGATGACTCAACTGGATGCAACGGCGGCAACTTTCCAGCAAGATTTGTATCATGCCCTCCAACAACGTTATGGCCGCTCTAAGTAGAGATATGTTCCATTTTGGCGCATGTTTTGCGCCTAGTTAGCGCAGTTTATTGAGCTGTGTAGATACCTTTGCAATTTTTATTTATATCATGCTAGGAAAATCGCAAAAAAAGAGTATATTCTGCTGTGTATTGACTTTGTTGTTGATTGAATTAGATATTTTTGTGAAATTTGGTTTTTGCCACGCCTTGGCCTTGTTATTGCAACAATTTATTTGTGGGTTTAGGCAGAGCGCCGAATACCAAATATTTTGTTAAGTTGTAGAGGTAAATAACATGGCTTTTTCTAGTTTTAGAGGTGCTTCAGGTGCCAGTTTTTGTCCAAGTAAATCAGCTGACGAACAAGCGCAGACGCCGACTAAGCCCAAAGTTAACTAATTGCAACATCACTCCTTTACCTCATGTGTAGCGAGAGTGAAGTATTTACTTTGAGTTCATGGTGATTTTGAACGGTTAATGACATTCGCTTAAACGAGTGTTGATTTTGCTACGCTATTGTTGCGTTGCAAGAGACGATTCCGCTTGCTTATTGGTTCACCGTCGCTGGTGGTTGCGCTTCATCTTGCGCTGATCGTTGGTGGATTGAAAAATATTCAATCGTAAAACTAGTGTTGCGCAGAGCCTTGCAAGAGTTTGTTTACTGCATCTGCAAGGCTGGGTGATGAGCGATTAAAGCTTAGGTATAACTGGTGCGATAACCGGGACGATAACGGTCGTTAAATGCCGATTGCTCCAAGAGCGCTTCGGGCAGTCGATGGCTGGCGAAGGCGGGCTTAGACTGTGATACTGGCGCTTGGCGACTTGCAGCAGGGCTAGCCTGAAATAAGTTTAATAATTCCTGTTCACGGATAGCTTCAAACATAACGAACTCCTATTGAATGTTCGCGCCATGCTGGCGCTTTAGCTGAATTTTTAGTCCGCCCGCAAGTTGGCGAGTAAATCGGCGGCAAAGCTAAGTTAGCAAATAGACATCCAGACGTCCATGCATTAAAGCTTATATCTCATAAAAATCTGTTATTACATTGCAGGCTGAAAGAGATAAGATAAGCCGAACAGATGGATAAGGTGAGTACTACTGGCATGTTAAAACTGTTGTACCTGATCATTGGCTGGATATCAGTACTATTGGGTACCCTCGGCATTTTCCTTCCTTTATTACCGACCACGCCTTTCATGCTGTTGGCTGCGGTTTTGTTTTCTAAAAGCTCGCCCCGTTTTGAGCGTTGGCTGCAACAGCACCGGGTCTTTGGTCCCTTGATTGAGGATTGGCACCAATATGGCGTGGTTAGCTTGCGAGCGAAGTGCAGTGCGACCATCATGGTGCTTATTTCCGCTGCTTTGATGTTGTGGTTTCAGGTGCCTTGGATAGGTCGTATGGTGGCCGCTGCTTGTTTATGCTCGGTGATGATTTTTTTATGGACTCGGCCTTCCAGGCGAGATCCTTCCGATTAACATCAAGTTCTATTCTGCTGCTTGTGCGATCAGTGCAGCAGTATTGACCGCCGCAATTTTTACTCCGAAGCTTGTGATGTTAGGCAAGGTGCAATTGTGATGTAGGCGAATGGTCTCAGCGCTCGCATGAGGTTTGTCATGGGTGGTATGGGCATCGGCAACCAGTTCGACAGAATATCCCAAACTTGCCGCGCGGCGAATGGTGGTATCCACACAAAACTCGGAGGCATAACCGCAGACGATGAGGTGTTCAACTTGTAGGCTTTTAAGCAAGTCCCCAAGGTCAGTATTGAGGAAGCTATCGGGCGTGGTTTTTCGAATAAAATAGTCGTTGGTTTGGGTCTTTAGGCCCGCTTGTAGTTGCCAGCCATCACTGGCAAATTCGATCGCTGAGTTTGCTTGTTCGTGCTGAATATAAATCACTGGCTGATGCTTCGAGCGCGTCCATCGGCTGAGAACATTTATTCTTTCAATGACTTCATTTATTTCAAATGGTCTGGGTTCGGGATCAAACAAAACGCTTTGTACGTCAATGATTAATAGAGCGGATTTCATATCTTTCCTGCTTTTAATGTTTCATCAGCCATATTGCTTGAGTGTGAGCAATATGACTGATGATGGCTTGCTTAATTGAGTTGAGCGAAACAGCGCTCGGCCGCTGCAATGGTGGCATCGATATCCGCTTCAGTATGCGCATAAGAGGTAAATGAGGCTTCAAATGCTGAAGGTGCTAAATAGATCCCTTCGGCTAGCATTAGATGGAAAAACTGCTTGAAACGTTCGGTGTCACAGGCACAGGCCTGAGCAAAGTTGGTTACTTTTGGTTCTTCGGTAAAGAAGAAACCGAGCATCGCGCCAACTTGGTTGATGCTCAGTGGAATGTTTTGCCGCTCGGCTGCGTCTTTTAGGCCCTTGGCTAAACGTTCGGTTATCGCATGAAGATGTTGGTGGACCACTGGATCACGTAGTGCACTTAAAGAAGCTAAACCTGCTGCCATCGCGATGGGGTTTCCAGAGAGGGTGCCTGCTTGGTAGACCGGACCAACAGGTGCTAAGTATTCCATGATTTCTTTTTTACCACCGAAGGCGCCCACAGGCATGCCGCCGCCAATGACTTTTCCTAAGCAGCTGAGATCAGGCGTGACGCCGTAGTGTGCTTGTGCACCGCCTAAGGCGACCCGAAAGCCAGTCATTACTTCGTCAATAATGAAGACACTTTGATATTTATCACAAATGGCGCGTAGCCCTTGTAAGAAGCCGTCGACAGGTGGAATGCAGTTCATGTTGCCAGCAACGGGTTCGACGATGATACAGGCAATTTGCTCTGGGTAAGCGACAAATAAGGCTTCAACCGAGGCTAAGTCGTTGTAGGTGGCGGTGAGTGTATGTTGGGCAAAATCGGCAGGGATCCCTGGAGAGCTGGGTTGGCCTAATGTAAGGGCACCTGAGCCAGCTTTGACTAAAAGTGAGTCGGCGTGGCCGTGGTAGCAACCTTCAAATTTGAGGATCTTGTCGCGTCCAGTATAACCGCGAGCGAGACGAATGGCACTCATGGTTGCTTCGGTTCCCGAATTGACCATGCGCACTTGATCCATCGAAGGCACCAGTTCACATACTAAGTTCGCCATCTCAATTTCACTGGCAGTGGGCGCGCCAAAGCTTAGGCCTTTGGCTGCGGCATCAACCACGGCTTGGTGAATTTTAGGATGGTTATGACCAAGGATCATCGGTCCCCATGAGCCCACATAGTCAATATAGCTATTGCCATCGACATCAAAAATACGGGCTCCGTCAGCTCGTTCAATAAATAATGGGGTGCCGCCAACGCCATTAAATGCTCTTACGGGTGAGTTTACGCCGCCAGGAATAGTTTGTTGAGCTTGGGTAAATAGTTGTTCTGAAAGAGACATGAAGTAATCCTTTAAAATCGTCAACGAGGGCTGAAAAGCACCGAATGGCGCTCACTATAACAAACAATGTAGGAGGGAAAAATCTCTGGTTTGTTGCAAGGCTTAATTATCGGTAAACTAGCGGTTTTTATTGTTCAGTGAGTTTTTCGTGCTTAAGCCTAAGTTGGTTGTGGTTAGTTTGGTTGGTGTATTAGCACTTACCTGTGTTTATGGTGTGTCGGTGGTGGTGGAGCAAAAGGACCAACTCAGTGCGCAGTTACAACAGCAGTTGAGTGTAGCTTTAGATAGCCAAGCAATATTACAACAACGCCTAGCACTCTTGAGTTTAGAGCAAGATACTAGCCTTGCAGAAATTGCGTCGTTAAAACAAAGTCTAAGTGAACGCAACGCCGAAAATTCCGACTTAAACCAAGAGCTGATGGTTTACCGAAAAATTATGGCACCCGAGCAACAAGCTGGTGGCTTGAAAATTGAGCAGCTGCATATCGAACCCACATTAAGTCCTGGTTACTTTCGAGTGCAGTTGTTATTAATGCAGGTGTCGCGTAATAAGCGTTGGTTAAGTGGTGAGGTGGAGTTGGTGGTGGTGGGTAGTCAAGATCAGTTGCCGAACCAATATAGCTTAGCTGATTTACAAACCACGCCCGATCCCTTAAGTTTTAAGTTTCGTTATTTTCAGGAACTAAATACCGAGATTAAACTGCCAGTAGGCTTTTTAGCCGAGCGAGTTGAGTTAAAGGCTAAACTGAAGGGCGATCGTTGGAATAAGGCGGCGGAAATATTATACCAAGAAAACTGGCCATCTTTGGGTAATACTTGAATAAATTACTCGGGTATTGGATAATCTGGCTTAGCTTATATATTTAAGGAATACACCGTGTCAGAACAAGCTGTAACTGAACAGGTCGCGTTTCCAATTCAATTTACCGATGCCGCGGCATTGCGTGTCAAAGAGTTGGTCGCGGAAGAAGAGAATCCTGCCTTGATGCTACGCGTTTATGTTACCGGCGGCGGTTGCTCGGGCTTTTCCTATGGCTTTACCTTCGATGAAAAAGTCAACGAAGGGGATACCTTAGTGGAGAAACAAGGGGTCTCTATGGTTGTCGACTCGATGAGTTTACAATACTTAGTGGGTGGCGTTGTCGATTTTACATCGGGTTTAGAAGGTTCTCGTTTCTTAGTCAATAATCCGAATGCCAGCGCAACTTGCGGCTGTGGTTCTTCATTTAGCATTTAAGTTCGCTAGAAATAATTTAACCGATTGCTTATTTTTTGATTAAGCCACCTTTAGGTGGCTTTTTTGTTTTACAAGCCAAGCCAAGGCTTGTATTGATTTTGTCAGCTCTGTGCATCAAATAATGCCCTAGTCAATACTTACTTGTATACTTTGAGCCTATTTAGACCAAAGACAGGGAGTATTTGATTGTGTCTACAGGCGTAAAGGGTTTTTTGGCCGCTCGTCCTTATTGGCTTTCTATTGTGATTGTTGGCATCGTTGCGCTATGGATGTTTTCTGGTCAAGTCTCTAATTGGGAGCAGGGCAACGACAATCCGCAGCCTCCCATTGAACAAACGACACATCAACTGACTCGAGTCTTGGTTAAAACCTTTCAAGCTCAGCGCATCGAGCGGAACTTGTTGCTATATGGACAAACTGAAGCTAGTCGTCAGAGTACTATTTCTGCAGAGATCTCGGGTCGACTGCTTGAGTTTTTAGTGGATGAGGGCCGACCAGTGAAACAAGGACAAGCCTTGGCTCGGCTCGATATTCAAGATCGCCGTTCTCAGTTATTGCGCGCTGAAGCCTTATTAGAACAGCGCCGGATTGAATACGAGGGTGTCAAAGCTTTAAGTAAAAAGGGCTTTCAAGGGAAAGCGCGAGTCGCCGAAGCGAAGGCTTCTCTGGTTGATGCCCAATCGATGGTGAAAACCCTCACCTTAGCCATCGACAATACTCTATTGCTGGCACCTTATGATGGAATTTTTGATGAAAATATAGTTGAGCAAGGTGCCTATTTGTCGATTGGCGATCCTATTCTTCGCTTAGCCGATACCCAACAACTTCGTGTGCGCACCGATGTGTCCGAGCGCGATATCGGGTTGTTGCAGCTTGGTCAAAGGGCGCATGTGAGCTTGGTTACCGGCGAACAGGTAGAAGGGCTTATCGATTTCATCGCCAGTATTTCTAATCCCAATACCCATACTTTTAAAGTTGAGGTATTAATTGATAATCAGCAGCATCTTTTAAAGGCTGGGGTGAGTGCGAGTGTGCGTTTTCCTTTGCTTGAAGTGGAGGCGATAAAGGTGAGTCCAGCGGTGTTAGCGCTAGATGATGAGGGCAACCTTGGGGTGAAAACGGTGCGCGACTCAGTGGTGCAGTTTGTTCCTGCTCAGCTAGTTCGCTCAGATCCTGATGGTGCTTGGCTATCGGGTTTTAGCGGTGATAATGAGGTGATAGTACTGGGCCAAGGGTTTGTGAGTGCAGGAGATAAAGTAGAAGCGGTCTCTCAGCTTGAGTCGTTGGCGCAACCGGAGGCAAACTAATGCATCGCTTTATCGAGGCCATACTGTCACGCACTCGTACGGTGATCTGCTTGTTGGTATTTTTATTTATTAGTGGCACCGTCACTTATATCAACATTCCTAAAGAGTCGGATCCCGACGTTGAGATCCCGGTTATTTATGTTTCTATCCCGCATGACGGCATTTCACCTGAAGATGCCGAGCGCTTATTACTGCGGCCTATGGAGCAAGCTTTACAGGGTTTAGAAGGTATCAAAGAAATGACCGCAGTTGCCAGTGAAGGCTTCGCTTCGGTCGTTTTAGAGTTTGTGGTTGGGGTTGATATTGACCAAGCTTTAGCCGATGTGCGGGCGAAAGTCGACGAAGCCAAACCGAACCTGCCCGATGGGGGGGAAGAGCCTGAAGTTCATCAAGTTACGCTTGCGACCGAACAGCCAGCGGTCACTGTATTGTTATCGGGAGACTTGCCACAACGAGCCTTGTTAAGCATTGCTCGTGACTTGCAAGATCGAATGGAAGCGATGAAACAGGTGCTGGAAGTGAACATTGGTGGCGACCGCGAAGATTTTTTGGAAGTAATCGTCGATCCTTTGCTGATGGAGTCCTATGGCTTGGATCAGGCCGATATCGGTTCCTTGGTGAGTCGGAATAATCGTTTAGTGACCGCTGGGACTTTAGATACGGGAAGTGGCCGTTTTGCAGTGAAAGTTCCCTCGGTGTTCGAAACTGTGAAGGATTTGATCGATTTACCAATTAAGGTGGATGGCGATCGCATCGTAACTTTTGGCGATGTTGCCAGCGCTCGGCGTACTTTTAAGGATGCGAGCAGCTATGCACGCGTCAATGGAAAACCAACCATCTCCTTGGAGGTTAGTAAACGTCCCGGTGAAAACTTGATCGAAACCATCGAGCAAGTGAAAACCCTGATTGCCGAAGAGCGCAAGCTATGGCCTGATTCGGTGGTGGTGGACTATGCTGGCGATCAATCAAAAGATATTCGGACCATGTTGTCGGACCTGCAAAATAATATTTTATCGGCAGTATTGTTGGTGGTGGTGGTGATTATCGCGGTGATGGGTTTGCGTTCGGCACTGCTGGTGGGGATTGCTATTCCGGGGTCTTTTTTGGCTGGGATCTTGGTTCTGTCGCTGGGTGGGCTCACCATTAATATGGTGGTGCTGTTTTCACTGATTATGGCGGTAGGGATGCTGGTGGATGGTGCCATTGTGGTTACCGAGTTTGCCGATCGGCAAATGAGTGAAGGGGTTCCTCGTCATCAAGCTTATTCTTTAGCATCCCAACGCATGGCTTGGCCGATCATTGCTTCCACTGCAACCACTCTTGCGGCGTTTGCCCCCTTGCTGGCTTGGCCAGGAATTATGGGACAGTTTATGGGGTATTTGCCGCTGACCTTGATTGCGACACTGAGTGCATCATTGGTGATGGCATTAATTTTTGTGCCTTCTTTAGGCAACATCTTTGGTCGCCCACGTAGCTTGAGTCACCAACAACAGCAAGCATTGATTAATGCAGACCTAGGGAAATGGCAGCAACTCACAGGCATGACTGGCTGGTATTTACGTATATTAAACAAGGCGGTAAGTGCTCCTTGGCGGGTTTTATTATTGAGTATTGTAATTGCTGGGGTGGTGCTCTTTACTTATGTGCGAGCCGGTAAAGGTTTAGAGTTTTTTCCCAAGGTTGAACCCGTGGGCTTTAATATTATTGTTCGCTCTTATGGTGATTTCTCGATCGATGAAAAGCTGGAAATCATGAAAAAAGTCGAGCGTCGGATCATCGATATTGAAGATTACGATACACTCTACAATAAGGTTGGTGGCGATCAACTGGGTAATATCCGGGTGAACCTAAAAGATTGGGATCAACGTCGGCCAGCGGAGGAGGTGATTGCCGATATGCAGGCTCGCCTAGCCCCCTTGGCGGGTTTAGAAATTGAATTTCCTCAAGACAAGGCGGGTCCACCCGCAGGCAAGGATATTCAGTTGGAATTGAGTTCGCGTTTTCCAGAACGTTTAGCCCCCATGGCGAAAAAGATCCGTGCACTGATTGATAATAATCCACATCTGGTGAACGCCGAAGATTCTAGCACCAAGCCAGGTATTGAATGGCAGCTGAAGGTGGATCGCGCTAAGGCCGCACGGTTTGGCGCCGATGTGACACTACTGGGCAATACCGTTCAGTTTGTGACCAATGGTTTGAACATTGGTGAATACCGCCCCGATGATGTCGATGATGAACTGGAGATAAGAGTACGTTTCCCTGAAGAAAATCGCAGCATTAGTCGTTTAAGTGAGTTGCGGGTAAAAACCGCCTATGGTCTTGTTCCGATGACCAATTTTGTGTCTTTGGAAGCGAAGCCCAAGCAAGACGTGATCAATAAGGTCGATGGCCGACAAGTACTTACCGTGGGCGCGGATATGGCGGAAGGGCAGAACTTAAGTTTAGAATTGCCTAAATTACGAAAGCAATTGAAGCAATTGCAGCTCGATCCCTTGGTCGATATCCGAGTGCGGGGTCAGAATGAAGATCAACAAGAAAGCATGGAGTTTTTAGAGAAAGCTTTTGTGGTCGCCTTATTTGTAATGGCGCTGATTTTGATTACTCAGTTCAATAGTTTTTATCAGGCATTTTTGATCCTCTCAGCGGTGTTATTTTCAACCGTGGGAGTATTACTTGGCTTGTTAATCGCAGGGCAAGCCTTTGGCGTTATCATGAGTGGCTTAGGGGTGATTACCCTTGCCGGAATTGTGGTAAACAATAATATCGTATTGATTGATACCTATAACGTGTTGCGTGCCCAGGGGCTGCCTGTGCAGGAGTCGATTATGCGAACGGGTGCTCAACGTTTACGGCCAGTGATGTTAACAACTATCACCACGATCTTGGGTTTAATGCCGATGGTGTTGCAGCTGAACATCGATCTGTTTGAGCGAAGCATTCAATTTGGTGCGCCGTCATCACAATGGTGGTCTCAGTTGGCCACTGCGGTGGCTGGAGGCTTAACTTTTGCGACCTTATTAACTTTGATCCTCACTCCATGTTTGTTGATGTTGGGACAAGTTGTGCCGCGGCAGTTGCGGGCTTTGACTGGCCGAGTTAAGCCTGTTAAGGCTGAAGTTCGCTAAGTTGTGCGGCCTAAAGTATCTTGTTAGTTCCAGAGATTCGCGTTACCGACTATAGCGCGAATCGCTTGATATGCTCCCTTCTAAGACACATCTTGAGCTGTAAGATAGTGATGACGATTTTCGTTTTCTCTTGTTTTTCGGTCGGTCGTTTATTTTTTTGCAATATGAGCTTCTGGTTATCCGGATAGGATTTTAATTATCTGCCAGGTAAGATTTGATTCATCAATCGTCATTTGTTTAGGTATTGCCAGCAATACGTCCTGTGCGAAGGCGGAAGAATCGTTTAAATTGTAAACCTTAGGTTTGAAAGTTCGCAGATCATCGTGAGTGGAATGTTTGTTGAGTCGCTCTCTATCGCAGTGATTAGAGTGATTATCATTAATTATCAACGTTTTATGAGTTTTCTGATCAACCATGGTTTTCCCAAAGGTGGGTATTCGATTGGTTCCTGTTCGAGGTGTAAAAGTTGTGCTGAAAGGGTCTCCTCACCCATGGTCTCCAAACAACATCCTCAAGGAAAGGTTGTTTTTACCGCCTTACAAAAAGGACTTGGGGAACTGCGTCAGCAAGGTTTAATCAGCCGGGCCTTAAAGGAATGTGGCATGATCTATCAGCGAGTTTCGAATTGGAAAGTGACTAACTAAGCAATTGGTTTTTTATACGCATTATCATGAGTGAGAGGAACCGTGAAAAAAACGACAAAGGCCCTGCTGTGGTCGGCTTTGATTTTTCCAGGTTTGGGCCATTACTACTTAAAAAAATATTTGAGTGGCAGTGTATTACTAGGGCTCGCGCTTGCTGCTTTTTATTATTTGAGCCGTCAGGCAATTCAGAGAGCAACGCAAGTGAGCGAGCAAATTCTTAATGGGAGTGTGCCTTTGGATGCTGCTACGATTGCCAAGTTGGTGACTCAAGCTCCTACGGGAAGCGATGCAGTGATGTTAAATATTGCAACGCTGCTCTTAGGGGCATGTTGGCTGGTCGCGTTACTTGATATTTATCGCCTGCGGCGAAGTTTGTAATTTAGCGATAATGCTCCAACATTTTGTAGTACAGCATACCGATGGCTAAAGCTTGATTGCCAAACCACTGGTTGAGTGGGATCCGAAATTGCTTCATGGCACTAAAGGCGTCAAATTCGCTTAAATGACCACTGATCGCGTTAGCCATGATTTCACCCATGATATGGGAGGTGGCAAGCCCATGTCCGGAGTAGCCTTGGCAATAAAATACATGAGGTGATACTTTGCCTAACTGTGGTATTCGATTGAGCACGATACCCGCAGTACCAGTCCACTCAAACTCGATATCAATGCCTTTTAAGCGGGGGAAAGTATGCTCCAAGGCTGGCCTTAGCTCAGCGGCAACACTTTTTGAGTCTCGTCCAGAATAGTTGGTTCCACCACCAAACATCAGCCGCTTATCTGCGGTTAAACGATAGTAATCAAGAACAAAACGACAATCGTATACGGCGACATCATGCGGATTTATCAACTTCGCTAACTGGTCACCGAGTGGCACGGTTGCCATATTGCCTAAGGAGGCTGGAAACAGCAATCCTCGCAGCTGTTTACGGGCTAGGTGATGATAAGCGTTACCGGCAATTAGCACCGAGTCGGCGTTGATCCGTCCCTGCTCACAGACCACCGTGCAGGGCTCTGCTTCAATAATCTCAAGTACTTTACTGTGTTCGAATATCTGTACGCCTAAGTTTGCAGCAGCATGTGCTTCGCCGATACACAGATTGAGTGAATGTAGGTGCATGTTCCGTTTGTTTAAGAGACCGCCGTGATAAATCGACGAGCCCAAATAGTCGGGGATCTGTTCGGCATTCAATAATTGCATATCGTCGCCCATTCCGCGTTGTTCTGCCTGTTGAAACATAGCTTGCAATTCAGGGAGATGAGCGGGTTTATAAGCCGTTTGCAGGTGGCCATATTTTAGGTCGCAATCTATGCCGTATTTAGCGACCCGATCTTGAATGATTTGGTGACCTCGCCAGCGTAAGTTCCAGACGTATTTTTCGGCTTCTTCGCCAATCTGATGACGCAATTGCTTGGTCATGGCTTGATCCCCAGACAGACTGCCGGTGACTTGACCGCCGTTACGTCCGCTGGCTCCCCAGCCAATTTTATTGGCTTCAACTAGCGCCACTTTATAGCCTTTTTCGGCAAGCTCTAGTGCTGTCGCTATCCCCGTAAAGCCGCCGCCAATAATTGCAATATCTACTCTTAATTCCCCTGTCAATATGGGGTAGTTGGTTTCATGTTTGATGGTTGCCGAATAATAGGAATTACAGCGAGCTTGAGACATGACGAAACATCCTTGTGAGTAGCTTTCTATAGTGTGTTGTGCTGTCTATCTAAGTAAAAATCTAACATTGCTTGGGGATGTAAGTAAAATGTAAATAAAAATATAGAGTTTATGCTTGCTTGTTGGTTTTTTTGACTGTGGTTTGGAGTCTTGTTGGTTTAGGATCGGTGGAATATCTGGCTGACTTTAGCTGTCAGCAATACTGGAGATGGCGTATTCTATGTACTCTGACTAGCCCCCTCTCTCTAGGAACTGCACTGGCCTACATTTATTTATGTTTGTGATTGTTGAGGGATAAGCCGAACGGAAGCTGCTAGCATGCTTGGGAGCTCTGAATAGATTGGCGTCTTCCATTCTGCTAACTTTAGCCATTAGTTCTCACCTTGCAAAGGCAGCGACTCGTGTTTGCTGCCAAATTGAAATTTATTTTTGCCACGACGTTTCGCTTGATACATGGCTTGATCGGCGATGTGTAATAATTCATCCATGTTGTTAGCATGGTCGGGGAATAGCGCAATACCTAAACTTGCGCCAATCTCGTGGGATGTGGCTGCAACTTCGATGGGCTTAGATAATTTGTTGAGAACTTTGATTGCCATTAGCTCCGCTTCTTGAGGGGGCTCGGTGCAGAGTTCTAATCCTTGTAAAATCATGACAAATTCGTCACCACCAATGCGAGCGATAAAGTCGGTTTTTCTTAAGGTATGCCGCAATCTGTTGGCGGTTGCGGTTAATACTTGGTCGCCGCGGTGATGACCATAGTTATCATTAATGTCTTTAAATTTATTTAAATCGATGAAAATCAGCGCAACGCGACTCTGTTCAGCTTTGGCTTGGTTGATGGCTTTGGCTAACTTTTCTTCTAACTCAAGTCGATTCGGTAAACCAGTTAAGGTATCGATATGCGCCAACTTCATTAACTCATTTTCGGCATTCTTCTCTTCGGTGATATCACGTACCACCCCCATCATTTTTGCTACTTTGCCATTTTTATCGTTCACCACATTGCCCGTTTCACGGACCCAGTGAATACTGCTGTCGGGCCACACCACTCGATACTCTTCGTCGTGATTTTCGCCAGTTTCGATGCAGCGCTGTTCACCAGCTTTCACTCTTTCTCGGTCTTCGGGATGCACACTATTACAAAACAGTTGGTAACTAGGCTGTATTTCGCCGACTTTATACCCAAACATGGCATAAATTGCATCCGACCAATACAGTTGCTCGGTATTTACATCCCAGTCCCAAGTGCCGATACGGGCAAAGTATTGGCTACGTTTAAAACGTTCTACTTCTTCTGGTTGTGCTCGTCCCAATTGATCTGAGTGGAGTATATATAAGCGGTTACCGTCGGCTTGAATGATCAGTGTCAGTTCAAATTCTAAATGCTCATTTGTGGCTAACAAACCATAGCTTTGACGTGTTTGATTGGCTGCCAAGTGTTCAATGTTGGGAAGAATCGTGCTGATAGCCTGACCCATGGCCTTCGTCTTGATATTTAATAAATGAATGGATGGCTGATTCATATACAGGATCTGGCCCTGCTCACTGGTTAATATTAAACCTTCAGTTAGGCTGGCGAGAATACTTTCTTGACGCAGCTGTTGCTGTTTGAGTTTTCGGTAAGCACCGAAGCTAACAACAAGCAGCAAAGACATTAAACATAGAAATAAATAGGTCATAAACGCTTTATATTCCGTTAGTTAAGACTGCATTTATTGGAAGAGTTATGAACACATATTTTCAGTATGCTGCAGTATACCTGCTTTCTTCATTCTCGTTTTTACGGCTTGTGTGACACTTGCTAGTGAATTATTTGTCCCGTTATGCAAGCAATCTCTCCCTTGTTGAAATGATTGTGCTTATCGATGGACGTCATTTGTGAGCCTCGATTCAACAGCGTTCATGCTGTTGGAAATGACTGGTGAGTTTATCATGCATAAAGCTGCCTAATCGTTCGATGTTATTTACCGAAGGATAGTTGGGGCGCACCACAAAGGCGATTTCTCGATGGGGGCCTTTTTCATCGAGGCGCACCGAGGCCAGAGAAGGGCGATGTTGTACCAAGCTTTCTAAGGCCATTTGTGGCAACAAGGTGGTGCCCATTTTACTGACCACTAATTCGATCAGCGTATTTAGGCTAGTGCCACTGAGGCTATGGCCAGCATCTGATGAGATATTACAGGCCGACAGTACATGATCTTTTAAACAATGCCCTTCTTTGAGCAACATTAAATTAGATTGTTGCATTTCTTTGGCTCTGACCGTGGCTTGGGTGGTCATTTTATTGTCTTTATGAGCGATCCAATAAAAATCCTCTTGCCAGAATGGAAAGTGCAATAAGTTCTGACATGGATAGGGAAGCGCTAAAATCGCAGCATCGAGCTTACCGTTAGTGACTTCCGAGACCAATTGCTGAGACTGATCCTCTATTACGGTGAGTTCTAACTGTGGATAGGTTTCCAGCAACGAAGGCAATACTAAAGGGAGTAGATAAGGCGCAATGGTTGGGATCACGCCAATCGACATTGGCGTGCTTAGTGGGTTTTGAGTGGACTCGACTAGTTTGCCGATGTCGCCCATTTGCAATGAAATTGCTCGCGCTTTCTCTAGTAGTTGTTTTCCCAAGGGGGTGACCAGTACTTTTTTGTTGTCTCGCTCAAATACCTGAAAGCCAAGTTTACGTTCCATATCGGTGATGGCAGTGCTTAAGGCCGATTGAGAGACTGCGCAAGCATCGGCGGCATTCTTAAAATGCAAATGCTGTTCAATGGCTAGCGCGTAATGAATTTGCTTCAAGGAGATCATAGATATACCGCTCTCTATTTAAAATTTGAGTCACCAATACAGCGACCTTCAAGTGATTTGATGATTCACTATATTTTCAAATATTCAATATGCGTTCTAAAAAACAGAAGGTCAACTTCAATTTTTCCAACTGTAACCGAAGCTCGATCCGAGACATTATAGCTTCACTGCCAAGGCGGCAGACCAAATTAACTAATAACAACTCATTATGACTGGAGAAATTAAATGTCTGTAATTAACACTGAAATCAAACCTTTTAACGCAAGTGCTTTTAAACAAGGTGAATTCATCGAGGTAAGTGACGCGGATCTAAAAGGCAAATGGGCGGTCTTCTTCTTCTATCCAGCTGACTTTACCTTTGTTTGTCCAACTGAGCTAGGCGACGTGGCTGACTACTACGACGAATTTCAATCTCGTGGCGTAGAAATTTACTCGGTTTCAACTGATACCCACTTCACGCACAAAGCGTGGCACGATTCTTCAGAAACCATTGGTAAAATCCAATACACCATGATTGGTGACCCAAATGGCGCGATTACACGTAACTTTGAAGTCATGCGTGAAGCACAAGGCTTAGCTGACCGTGGTACCTTCATCGTTGACCCTGATGGCATCATCCAAGCGGTAGAAATCACTGCTGAAGGGATTGGCCGTAACGCTGAAGACTTACTGCGCAAAGTAAAAGCTGCCCAATATGTGGCTGCTCACCCAGGTGAAGTATGTCCAGCTAAATGGAAAGAAGGTGAAGCGACGCTTGCGCCATCTTTAGACCTAGTCGGCAAAATCTAATGAGTAATGATTCGCAGCCTTCGCGAATCAAGACGAGTCGGGGCCAGATGTTCGGCCCTGATAATTATTGAATTTGTTGCTTGAGCCAATAGGGCTTAACGACGCAAACATCAGGAGACTTATTGTGCTTACTCAACAAATCTTAGACGCTTTAAAACAATACACGGCATCCATGCAAAACAGCGTGAATCTTGTGATTCAAACTGGTCAGCATAGTAAACGACAAGAATTAGTGGACTATCTTACTGGGATCAGTGGTGTAAGCGAACAGCTTAGCATTGAACAGCGAGATACCCAGGGCGAGCTTCGCAGTCCACTTAGCTTTACCCTTGAAGCAGATGGAGAAGCCACTGGTATTCAATTTTCAGGTATTCCAGGCGGCCATGAATTTAATTCCTTGGTATTGGCTATTTTACATAGTTCTGGTACGGCGATTCGCTTAGATGAGCGTTTGAAGTCGACCATTGCCAACATCAGAGACAAATTACACTTTGAAGTTTTTGTTAGCCTAAGCTGTCATAACTGTCCTGAAGTGGTTCAGGCATTAAACCAATTTGCGCTGCTGAATCCGAACATTAGCAGTGAAATGATTGATGGTGGTTTATACCCCGATTTAATTAAGACTCGCGACATTCAAGGTGTGCCCTCGGTCTACCTAAATGGTGAATTATTTGCCAATGGTAAGGTGGATGCAGCCGAGCTAGTAGACAAGTTGTTAGCCTTATACCCAGAGGCAGCTAAAGGCAGCGCTGCTGAGGCGCTTCCTTTACAAGATGTCACGGTGATTGGCGGTGGCCCTGCGGGTGCTAGTGCCGCTATTTACAGTGCTCGCAAGGGCTTAAAGGTGACCTTAATAGCTGATCGTTTGGGCGGTCAGGTAAAAGATACGATGGGCATTGAAAACTTAATTTCGGTGTCTAAAACCACCGGCCCTGAGCTTGCAGGTGCCTTACAAGCACATATGAATGATTACGAGATCACCACCAAAGAACATATTCGAGTAACAGAGGTGATAGATCTAGGTGATCGTAAAAAGTTGCTATTGAGCACTGGTGAAGAAATTGAAACCAAAACGCTTATTTTAGCCACTGGTGCTCGCTGGCGTGAACTGGGCGTGCCGGGTGAGAAAGAAAACATCGGCAATGGCGTGGCCTACTGTCCTCACTGTGATGGCCCCTTCTTTAAGGGCAAAGATGTCGCAGTGGTTGGTGGCGGTAACTCCGGTATCGAAGCAGCACTCGATTTAGCCAATATCGTGAAATCGGTCACCGTGTTTGAATTTATGCCTGAACTGCGTGCAGACCAAGTGTTGGTAGATAAGGCAGAAGCTACCGCAAATATTCAAATTCGGCGTAATGTTGCCACCAAACAGGTGCTTGCAGAGAACGGTAAAGTTACCGCGCTTGAGTATCAAGAACGCGACGGTGGTGAAGTACAGCAGCAGCAGTTACAGGGCATTTTTGTGCAGATTGGACTGGTACCCAACAGTCAGTTTGTCAGCTCGGTGGTCGATACCACGGCGCGCGGTGAGATTATAATTGATGAAAAATGTCAAACTTCGGTCCCCGGGATCTATGCCTGCGGTGATGTGTCTACAGTGCCTTACAAGCAAATTGTAGTGGCTATGGGCGAAGGTGCTAAAGCTTCTTTAGCGGCCTTTGAATACTTACTCACTGCACCTAGTAGTGATGAAGAACAACAAAAACAAGTTGCATAAACACTCATTTCCCTGAGTCTTGGGCTGGCTTTGCCAGTCCTTTTTTTTGCCTGAGCAATGGGTAATAAGCAAATCTTTTGTTGAACATTGATTAGCAACTATTGGTGCTATGCAGTCGCGTAATTAAAAGAAACGCAATTGACCTTGGATGGAAAGCAACCCAATGATAAGCAGATAGATAAATAGCACCACCCAGTTATATGAACGAAAGTAAGAGTGCGGATCAGTTTGATAAATTAAGGTCGAACGATAAACAGTATACCCAGCCGCAATAGAACACCATGAAATGGCTAAATAATGCCCGGCTTCGATTGCTGTTGGCCATATTTCTAAAACTGAGTTTGCCAGGCAAATGACACCACCAAGCCATATCAGTCGCCCTAATATTTTCATTAAACTCTCCCTCCTTGCTTCGTCACACAACGAGCAACTAACTGATTATTAAACTTTTACTATGTATCAGTAGACTCGGACAATCAATAACAATGATTGACTACTGAATCATGCGAACACTTGTGTAAAGAAAGGATTCAACAAATGTGAAGAAACAATTGTTGATTAATCGGTGAAGCGTATAGAAAAAGGAGGGGAATCAGTGCTGGAGGAACAGCCAGCGAAGCGCCAAGGCCCTTCGCTGGTTTAAGTTTCGCGATGAATCGTCAAACTTAGCTGCCTAACAATAACTTGTCGTCGTCTAGCTCGGTATCATCGTTACGCGCCTTGGCAAACAGTTCTAGTAAGTCTTTTACTTCACTGTTAGCGCGGGTCTCGCCAGATAAATCAAACACAATTTTGCCTTCATGTAGCATGATGGTGCGCGAGCCATAATCCAATGCTTGACGCATCGAATGGGTCACCATCATCACCGTCAGTTGCTTTTCGGCAATAATTTGTGAAGATATATCCATGATCAAGGCCGCCGTTTTTGGATCGAGTGCCGCGGTATGTTCATCCAATAGCAGGATACTGCTGGGTTGCAAGGCCGACATCAGCAAACTTACCGATTGTCGTTGACCACCCGATAACAAACCCATTTCGGCATCTAAGCGATTTTCTAGACCTAGATTAAGACGACTCAACTGCTCGCGAAACAATTTGCGCAAGGATGAGTTGAGCGCTGTACTCAGCTTGCCACGACTGCCCCTCCCGTAAGCCAAAGCCATGTTTTCTTCAACCGTGAGCGTACCACAGGTGCCGGCCAAGGGATCTTGAAATACTCGGGCAATATCTTTGGTGCGTCCAGTGGCCGGTAGGGAAGTCACATTGCGTTCATCGAAAAATATCTTGCCCTTGTGGGAAGATACGTCTCCAGCAATGGCATTGAGCAAGGTTGACTTACCTGCACCGTTAGAGCCAATCACGGTTACAAATTGACTTTGAGGAATGGTTAAATCGATGCCCCTCAATGCCAGTTTTTCGGTGGGTAAACCGCGATTAAAGGTAACGTGTAAATTTTCACAAAGGATCATTGGCTGGCCTCCTTGGCGCGTTTGGCTTTCCACTCGTTACGTAACTGCGGAAAGATTAAGGCAAGTCCAACTAACACCGCGGTAATCAGGTTTAAGTCGGAGGCGGTGAAGCCAAGGAAATCAGCGTTTAAGGCCATCGATACCGCCACCCGATAAAGTAACGAGCCAACAATACAGCTCAATATAATCACTAACATTGAGCGGCTGGCAAACAAGGATTGACCAATAATCACTGCCGCTAAACCCACCACAATGGTACCAATGCCCATGGTGGAATCAGCAAAGCCGTTGGTTTGGGCGAATAGGCCGCCAGCTAAGCCAACTAAGCCATTGGATAATGCCAAGCCCACATAGACTTTTTCTTTCACCACTATCCCATTGGCTTGTGCCATGCGGGGATTAGCCCCGACTGCACGCATGGCTAGGCCATATTGGGTATTTAAAAACCAAGCGACAGCGATGCCAGCAAGTACCGCGCATACTGCGACAAAAATCACCTTGAGATACATGTTATCCAGGCCCAAACCTTCAAAAGGTGTGAGCACCGTTGGTTCCATAATCAAGGCGACATTTGGTTTGCCCATCACCCTCAGATTAATGGTGTATAGGGCGGTCATGGTAAGAATACTGGCCAGCAAGTGTAAAATGTTAAAACGCAAGTTGAGCCATGCCGTAACTAAACCGGCACAAGCTGCCGCAAGGGTTCCAATGAGTGTGGCGAGGTAGGCATTTACCCCCATCACAATCAGTGAAGCGGTGACTGCCGCACCTAAGGTAAAACTACCGTCTACGGTGAGATCGGGAAAGTCTAAAATGCGGAAAGTCAAATAAACACCGATGGCGACCAACCCAAAGATAAAGCCGATCTCAAGGGTGCCTAAAAATGCAAACATTGACATTATATGGCCTTATTATTTGAAGATCTTATTGGCGCGCTTAAGCACACTCGCCGGAACCTCAATCCCCATGCGTTGGGCGATTTTAGGGTTCACATAAAGATCGGTGCCTTCGGCCATTTTTACATCGATGTTGCCAGGTTTTTCGCCTTGCAAGATGCGTAATACAATTTCACCAGTTTGACGGCCTAAGTCGGTGTAGTTATAACCGACAGCTGCAACTGCACCTCGCTCTACCGAAGCTGTATCTGCGGCAAATACTGGGATTTTTGCGTCGATCCCTACTTTTACTACCGATTCAAAGGCGCTAATAATGGTGTTGTCGGTGGAGCAGTAGATGGCATCAGCTTTACCCACAAGTTGTTTGCTGGCGATCATCACGTCTGAAGATTTAGGTGCAGCCGATTCGATCACTTCGATACCCATGGCAGTAGCGGCTTCGGTCATCGCTTTTACAATTGCCACAGAGTTTGCTTCGCCTGGATTGAAAGGAATACCCAAACGTTTGATATTAGGCATAAATTCTTTGATTAGTTCGAGCTGTTGTTGAACGTTAACCATGTCGCTTAGGCCAGTCACATTGCCACCGGGTTTGATTAGGCTAGGGACAACTTTTGCACCAATTGGGTCGGTGACAACCGAAAATACCACCGGAATGTTTTGACTGGCACTCACTGCGGTTTGCGCTGAGGGGGTGGCGATGGCCACGATGACATCGGGTTGGTCGCCTACCATTTTACGAGCAATTTGCGAAGCAATTGCTGGTTGACCTTGGGCGCTTTCATAGGTGAATTTAAGTGCATCACCGCTGTAGCCATTTTCTGCCAAGTATTCTTTCACGCCATCGCGTACGGCGTCTAAGGCTGGGTGTTCAACAATGGCGGTGGTGGCAACATATACCTGTTTCGCTTGAAGGGGGATACAGATCATTGCAGCGGAAAGCAGCATGGTTTTAAGCGCAGCATGTAGCTTCATCAATTCGTCCTTTTTAATTGTATTTGCGTTGTATTTGCATAGCTCGCTAGTGTACTCCACCGTTTAAGCGCTGCAAACCGCTAGTCTCTTTAAACTGCCAGCTAGACCGTGATTAAGCACATTTTGTGGTGATTATTCATGTTTAGTTGCGCAAATGGTGACTGTTCGAGCTTAATAAAGGGTCTCATTTTTTAGATTAAGTTGTGGTTATTGCTATTATTGTTGGTTTTATCAACTGGGTGGTGGTTTCATTGCCTTAGTTTTATGCGACATTTTGTGGAATAAACCGTATAAAATTTATATCATTTAATGATTAAATTTGGGCTCATCATTGCCAATAGCTGTGGATTGTTAGCCCGCCAACTCGTGACCATAAGATAACCAAGCCTTGAATCGATATTTCTCCCTTTTTCGCCCTTTTGTATGGTGGCTGCTACTACTTGTTTCTAGCTCGGTGTTTGCCGATGGTAATCTCACCATTGAGTCATTTAGTAAGGCAAAGCGCTTATTACTTGAAAAGGTCTATGTTGAGCCTTCCGACAGGAAGACCCTGTATTGTGAAGCTCGGTTTGATAGTCAACGCAAATTGACGCTGGATCGAGGTTTCTCAAGTCCAAAATATAAAAATCGCTTGGCTAAATACGAAACTGAGCACGTGGTGCCAGCAGAAAATTTTGGCCGTAGTTTTGTGGCGTGGCGGGAAGGTCATCCTTTGTGTGTTAACTCAAAGGGCAAAGCCTATAAAGGGCGAAAATGTGCTGAAAAGGTTAATGCTGAGTACCGTTTGATGCAGGCTGATCTGTATAATTTGTTCCCAGCGATTGGTGCGGTGAATGCCAGTCGCTCTAATTATAACTTCACTCTACTTAGCAGTAATGCTTCCAGTTTTGGCTCTTGTGATATGCGGATCAAAAATCGCAAGGTTCAGCCTCCGGAGTCTGCGCGCGGACAAATTGCCAGAAGTTACTTATATATGGAAGCGAGTTACCCCAAATATAAGATGAGCGCGAGTCAACGACAGTTAATGCAAGCCTGGAATAAGCAATATCCAGTCAGTGCTTTTGAATGTAAACGCGCAGCAAGAATTCAACAAGTGCAGCACAATGTGAACCCGGTATTGCACAAGCTATGTGGTTGATTAACCAAGTGCATCACCATCAGAGTAATTCAGGCTAAAGGTTTTGCTCTGATTGCTTAAGAGTTGATGCTGACAGCAGCATGATAAGCGGATATTGATATAGCAAAGCAGTCGCATGGCTTAGTGGCAAAGCTCTGTTAATAAGCCGGGGTGTTGGTAGCTTAAGGCGTAGCCGAGCTTACCCAGATGTTTTTTCTTGCCTTTACAAAGTAATTGCTTAAAGCGTTTAGAGCTCTGTTTGTTCCAAGCTTTTTTTTGTCCCAGTTGTTGGGCGCTGTAGTGGCTTTGGGCGATGACTTTATCGGGTGCATAGGCCAGCATCTGTCTTGCAACTTGTTCTATTTTAGCGAGATAGTAGTCGCTATCGCTTAAACGAGCGGGGTCAATGGAGATGTCTTCTGCCAGCGTTTGCCCCCAATGAAATTCTAGAAAATTAATTGGAGTTGCCTGTGTTTTATCCCAGCCTATGCCATTGGCAAAATAGACTAGGGAGCGAAAAGCTTGGTTGGCTAAAAATTGCCGACCCACATGTTTTGGCATGTCTTGATAATCTATTGCTGCGCCCTTAACACTAAACTGCCAACTATTGTTACTATTAGCGAGATCTTGCCAAAATTGCGCCATTGGAGTTTCGGTTTGGATGCTTGGCTTTGACCAATTCTCTTGAATTTTTACCAGTACCGGCATGTTTGCACCTCCTCTGCGCATATCCATAAAAGTGCTAAAGGTATGGTGACCATCGGTCAGGTAAAGTTGGCCGTCGGGTGCGACGATGGCTGTTTTTACATCACTGGAGCGGCTGACTAATGCTTGTGAGCAGCTGAAGCTAGCTGGCTGCAAAGGGGAAGACTGTGCATTCCATTTTACTTTGTTGCTGCTTGCCCCATAAGACTCACAAATTTCTTGATACATCTTTTGTGGTTCGGCTTGGTAGCGCCCCAATTTGTAATTCACTTGGTCATGGCCAATTAGCGCCTGAGTGGGACGTAAATCCCCAAGCTTAATCCAGCGAAATTGGCCTTTTTCAAAGTCGAATGGTTTGGTTTGTAGATCGGTTTTAAGCGAAGCTAAATAGGGATCACTCTCGCTTATTTTTGCTTGGCAAGCGGTGCTTAATAAGGCCGCAAACAAAGCAATGGCAAGCCCCCATGGGGCGTGTGATTTTGGTGAAATCAATACCATGGTGTAATCTCCATTCCTTTTAAGCCAAGTAAGTTACCGATTTTTAGTGAGGCAAGTATTCTAAGCTCTGTTGATATTCTAATGATGTGTTATTAATCTGATTTTTTAATTGGGCGGGGCCTACCATTGCTGTCGATGGCGACATAATTGAAGGTAGCATGGCAAACTTGGAAGCGTTCACCAACATCATCTTCTTTCACTTGGCGGATCCAGACTTCAAGATCGATAGACATTGAGGTTCGGCCTATTTTACTGCACTCACCATAACAGCACACCACATCGCCCACTTTCACCGGTTTTTCAAAGGTGATACTGGAAACCGACACGGTGACTATCCGGCCATTGGAAATTTCTTTGGCTAAAATACCACCCGCTAAATCCAATTGAGACATGATCCAGCCGCCGAAAATATCGCCATTGGCATTGGTATCTGCAGGCATGGCCAAGGTTCGGAGTAATAATTGCCCTTTTGGAGCACTAACTTTCTGATTCATGTTCTAATCGCCACAATAACAAATAAGTAATTAAGCAAACTGCTGGTCTGCTGTTGAAAAATACTATTATATCAAAAATATAAGCAAACTCACGGAGTGCATAAGTAGAAGATTTAGAGGCTGCAGCATGAACTAAATTGACTTAAATAAGGCTGTATACGGCTCTAAAAGTATATGTTTTCACAACTTACTCTGGTCTTTTTCAAACTTATTCTACAATCGCCTCCATGTCATGGCTATTTTAAGTATTACTTATAATGGTTGATGTTCTTGCTGTTGCTTGTTCTATGATTGGATTAATCAAAAGTAGAAGACTCTGATTGGCAATCCCTTCACAGCTGTCTAGACTATCAATAGGTGGCTTGGCTTGCTTGAACGCAAAATATAAGTCTACGGATCGTCGGGGGAAATATGTTTTTTAATAAGCGACTGTTGAAAGAAAACCGGAAGTTAACTGAAGAACTCCAGATGCTTAAACAAGCGCGTGCTGGTCTTGAAGAAGGAATGTTGAGAATATCACTGGATGAAAAGGGGCGTGTGACTTCGGTGAATAAAAGGTTTGAACAAGAACTTGGCTTGAGGCAAGGGGATCTTATTAATAAGCACATTACCGACCTGGTGCCAGATCAAGCGAAAAACACTGAACATTACAAGCGAATGAAGCAAGCAATTGAGCAAGCGGTGCATTGGGATGGCGCGCTGCAAGTGAACAAGGGCAATGCTGAAGAGGCTTGGCTGCGAGCTATTTTAGAACCGATTAAAAATAGTAGTAACAAGCTAACTCATTATAGCTTATTTGCTTCAGCCTTAACTCGAACTATTCAAATGTCGCGCGAACAAGAAGACATGCTGAATGCCTTAAATCGTTCCGCTGCGGTCATCGAATTTTCTATTGATGGTGTGATATTAAAGGCAAATGATAATTTTCTAAGCGCAATGGGATATACCAACGCACAAATAGTGGGTAAACATCATCGTATTTTTTGTAGCTCTGAAGAATCAAATTCTCTAGAGTACCAATCGTTTTGGAGAGGCTTGGCGAGTGGCCAATTTGTATCGCAGCGCTTTAAGCGGCTTGATAGCCAGGGGCAAACCGTGTGGTTAGAGGCCTCGTATAATCCAATCCACAACGATAGGGGAGAACTTTATAAGGTTGTAAAGTTCGCCACTGTGATTACTGATCAAGTGATTCAAGAACAATCAGCAGCCGAAGCGGCTCAATTAGCCAATGAAGTGTCAGAGAAAACTGGACATCAAACATCTCAAGGACAACAGGTGATTAAGGCTACCAATCAGAGGATGCAGGAGCTTGCAGAGTACATGAGTGAAGCGAACACCGGTATTGCCGCCTTAAATGATCATTCTCAAAAAATTAGTGAATTGGTGAACAGTATCAGTGGTATCGCCGATCAAACAAACTTACTGGCACTGAATGCGGCGATTGAAGCCGCGCGCGCTGGAGAGCAGGGGCGTGGGTTTGCTGTTGTTGCAGATGAAGTTCGCCAACTAGCATCGAGAACGAATACCACGACCGAAGAAATTGTGATGATGGTTTCAGAAAATCTCAAACGAACTGGCGACGCGGTTAATTTGATTTCTCAATGTGAATTGAAGGCTAGCGAAGCACTAGAGTTATCGACTGAAGCTGGACAGATGATGGAAGATATTCAAAGTGGCGCGCAACAAGTGGTAGATGTAGTGAGTCAGTTTAACCAGAGACTCTAGGGCGTGGTTTTTGAATAGGGCCATAGCGAGAATTCTCACTCATTGGCTAGGGACTTGTTTCAACAAACAACAAGCTAACATTGATTGTTTATAGAGCTCTGACAGCGTGGTAACTGACCTTATGCTGCTCTAGAAATGTCAGCGACTTTTGCTGATTTATCGAGCAAATAATGCTTTTAAATCAAACTTTATTGGCGACAAGATTAATAGTGTTTAATTTATGTTTTTGTCATTTACCCATTAAAGGGCTAAATAGTGAGTGAACAAGCGGAGATTTTTCTGAGTACGAAAAGTCGTCAGGTAAAATTGAATGACGTTGCACATGAAGCCGAGTTCAATGCCTTTTTAAGTGATAACGCGCTGCAAGCTGGCAGTATTCTTCATGCAAGTTCACCTTACATTGTTCGCTCAAGCGGGAGTAGCGCACCTAGCGATTTAATGCAGCAATGCCGCCAGCTGCAAACTGTCCCTTCTTGTCACCGTCGCTCGTTAGCCAATGTAAATGCTCAGCTAGGCAGCGACATAACACTTGGGGTGGCCGAGTTATTTGACCTGCTGATTACTCCTGCAGCCAGCAAGCTGAATCAATGGCTGGATGAAGAAAAGGTTAATTTTGCGAGTGCAGGTGTAGGGTTACTAGAGAATCGAGGCGCGGCTTTAGAGAACAGCTTGAAAGTTTACGAAACAAGTTAAATGGCGGTGAGAGCCGGGCACCAAGCTTAGTTACCTAAAATACAGATGATGAAATTAGAGTCTAGTGCTCGTACAGCATGGAAGTCTCTTAATGAAGTCTTTAGCACTGAACTAACTAAAGCTACAGTAGTTATGGTCTGCTGGTGCTGCTTTGCTCTTATCTATAGCTACATGGTTGATATGGAATTAGAGCGCTTATTCACTTGTTGGCAGAACGGATCTTAGTCACAATAAACTTGCTGATTCCCCTTTCATACTTTAGAGGTCGTTATGAAAATCAAACCCGAAGTCGATCTGCATTTACATACCATCGCCAGCACCCATGCTTATAGTACCCTGCACGACTATGTTCATTATGCCAAACAGAATGGCATTAAGATGTTTGCGGTAAGCGACCACGGGCCAGACATGACCGATGCCCCTCATGAGTGGCACTTTATCAATTGCGCCTTGTTTCCTCGGGTCGATCAGGGCATTGGCATTCTTCGCGGCATTGAAGCCAATATCAAATCGCCAGCGGGAGAAATTGATTGTAATGAGCGCATGCGGGCTCAATTGGACATCATTTTATGTGGTTTTCATCAGGAAGTGTTTCAACCGAAGTCCATTTATATCAACACCGAAGCCATGCTTAATACCATCAAAAATGGGCTGGTGAATGTCATCACCCACCCGGGCAACCCCAGCTTTCCTATCGATGCTGAAGCCATTGTCAAAGCGGCGGCGGAATATAACGTAGCCTTGGAAATTAATAACAGTTCGTTTATTCATTCTCGTAAGGGCAGCGAAGCCAATTGTGAACGGATCATTCAACTGGCTAAAAAACACGATGCGCCTTTAAGTATTGGTTCAGATGCGCACATCGCCTACGACATAGGCCGCTTCGATAAAGCCTTGGGGCTACTAGAGGCGAACGCCTTTCCTGCCGAGCGGATCATTAATCGCAGCATGTTGTCGCTACTGGATCATTTAGCCGATAAGGGAAAAGCGCTTCATCAAGAATTTGCCGACTTACTAAGCTAAGTGAGGATCCGCATTTGTATGAAAACACTTTGCAGTGCGATATACGCCGATGAAGCCTAACGGGCACCGTTTAGACCTGATTTATAAGCTAAACGGGGGCGTCCAATACAAAAAACCTTGCTTAAGCGAAGTAGTTTTTACCGTGGATGCCCATACTAGCTGCTCTAAGCAAGTCATTGCTAAAATAGTTTTCCCGATTGCTATTGACTTATTTGTTATTTAATTTTACCGTGTTCCTTCATTTCTGTTTTGACAGTAAAAGGAACAAACTGTGAGTGAACAAGCGGAGATTTATCTTAGTACTCGGAGCCGTCAGTTAAAGCCTGCTGATTTTGCGAGTGAAGCAGAGTTTAATACATTCTTAAATGATAATTCTTTGCAATCTGGTGGCTTTCTGCATGCAGGAACGCCTTATGTTGTTCGCTCAAGCGGAAGCAGCACTCCTACCAATTCAATGCAGCAATGCAGACAACTGCAAACTATCCCTTCTTGTCACCGTCGCTCGTTAGCCAATGTAAATGCTCAACTAGGTAGCGACATAACACTTGGATTAGCCGAGCTGTTTGACCAGCAGATTGCGCCTGCGGCCAGTAGACTCAATCAATGGGTGAATAAAGAAAAGGTTAATTTTGCGAGTGCAGGTGTAGGGTTACTAGAGAATCGAGGCGCGGCTTTAGAGAACAGCTTGAAAGTTTACGAAAGAAGTTTAATGGCGGTGAGAGCCGGGCACCAAGCTAAGTTACCTAAAATACAGATGATGAAATTAGAGTCTAGTGCTCGCACAGCATGGAAGTCTCTTAATGAAGTCTTTAGCACTGAACTAACTAAAGCTACATCGGTGGTTAAAGCGCGTAAAGGAACTGTGCTTAATAATGCTACTCGTGGAATTAATAAAGCTAAAAGTGCACGTACGGATGCGCCAATTAGAGTGACAAACGTTAAAGAGCTACAAAGCCTAAAACGGATGTCATTGGGGCTAAAAGGAGCTGGTCGTCTTCTTCTCGGTTACGATATATATAGACGAGGTAAAATCGTGCAGGCGGATTTTGAACAAGGTAAAGATTGGCAGAAAACTGCGGTAGTTCAAACTGCAGGCTTGTCTATAAGCTTTATTGCTGGAGCTTTAACAGCAAAGGCTGTGGCTGCTGCAGCTATCACTATCGGCTTAACTGCTACGCCTGTAGGGTGGGTAATTGCAATTGGTATTGGCATTGGAGCGACTTATTTGGCGGCTGTAGCCGGAGATGATTTTGGAAAAAATTTAGCCAAAGACGTTTATGAGCGAAATGGAACCTTTAACCGTATTCCAAGGTCATTGTAATGGAACATACCGCTTTAACTTTTGCAGATTGGGCTCAACTGTTCGGGGGGCTTTGCTGGGTATCAACAATGATAGCTTGGCTGGCTTTTTCTAGAAAGTGCATGGTGAGGCTTGAGCGGGAGTTTAAAACGCAAGGCATAAGTAGGGTAGATTGGGATGGACCTGGTTTTAGGGTGCTTAGCTACGCAACAGTTATTCTGTTCAAAACAGAAAGGATGAATGACTCTAATTATCAGTTTGTTCCTGTTAGAGAAACTAGAAGGTTAGCAACAAGGCTAGATTGGTACTTGGCTTTATGGTTATGGTCTTCTGGTATTGGTTTGCTTCTATCTATAGCTACATGGTCTATATGGAGTTAGAGTCACTAATTTTTATAGATATGCTTAAGTTTTTTTCATGATTGCTTTTGTGTCGTCAATGGTTGCTTGGTTGTCGAGTATTCTTTCCAGAACTTCTACAAAAATAGTCAGTGAGCAGTTGAATTAAGAATAACGATTGTTGCTGTGGCAGGCGATGATTTAGGCAAATTTAGCCAAAGACGCCCATGAGCATAATGGTATATATAGCCGTATTCCAAGGACTTTATGATGGAGCATGCCCCTTCAATCTACGCAGATTGGATACAGTTATTTTTTCTGATGCTTGGAGTATCAGCAATGATAGCTTGGCTATTAAGTGCAAAGCTCACCATGCGACGAATAGAACCTGAATTGATAAAGCAGGGCTTCAGTTGTGGAAGCTGGGATGGACCTGGTTTTCGGGTATTGAGTTATGCAACGATTATTTTGTTTCAAACAAAATTGCTTAATGACAGTAATTATCCTTTCGTTCCAGTGAGTGCTACCCGTAAGCTAGCGACGAAAAAAGACTGGTACATATCACTGTGGCTTTGGTGCTCATTAGTAGGAATGGTAATCCTAGTGTTCCTTTATTGAAACTTGTTGTTATGACTAAAAGGTTAATTTTGCGAGTGCAGGAGTTGGGTTACTAGAGAATCGAGGCGCGGCTTTAGAGAACAGCTTAAAAGCTTACGAAAGAAGTTTAATGGCGGTGAGAGCCGTGCACCAAGCTAAGTTACCTAAAATACAGATGATGAAATTAGAGTCTAGTGCTCGCACAGCATGGAAGTCTCTTAATGAAGTTTTTAGCACTGAACTAACTAAAGCTACATCGGTTGTTAAAGCGCGTAAAGGAACGGTGCTTAATAATGCTACTCGTGGAATTAATAAAGCTAAAAGTGCACGTACGGATGCGCCAATTAGAGTGACAAACGTTAAAGAGCTACAAAGCCTAAAGCGGATGTCATTGGGGCTAAAAGGAGCTGGTCATCTTCTTCTCGGTTACGATATATATAGACGAGGTAAAATCGTGCAGGCGGATTTTGAACAAGGTAAAGATTGGCAGAAAACTGCGGTAGTGCAAACAGCGGGTTTATCGATGGGATTTTTAGCAGGAGCTGCCGCTGCCAAAGCTGTGACTGCTGCAGCTATCGGCCTAACTGCTACGCCTGTGGGGTGGGTTATTGCCATCTGTATAGGTATTGGAGCGACATATTTAGCGGCACTTCAGGGTGACAAGTGGGCGCAATATGGAGTCTCAAAACTTTATGATAGGGAAGGCGTGTTTAATTATGTGCCGAGGTCGCTTTAATGATAGCTGTATCTGATTGGCTACTTTTAGCTTTTTTTATTTTTGCTATTTCGATGATGATAGCGTGGTTAGTTTTCTCAAATATGACTATGAAAAGGATAGAACGAGAATTTAATCAATTAGGTATTGAAAGGGTTGACTGGGATGGGCTTGGATTCCGCGTGCTGAGTTATGCCACGATTATTTTATTTAAAACAGAAAGAATGAATGATCAAAACTATCAATTTGTCCCAGTAAGCGCTACACGTAAATTAGCCGCAAAAAGAGATTGGTACTTGGCTTTATGGCTTTGGGGATCTGCAATAGCAATGTTAGGTATATTACTAGTTTTATCCATCTTTTTCTCTGAGTTAGTGGCTGACATATAGCACTTTGTTATAGCTGATGATGTACTTATTGGGTGTTTCTTCATTTATTGGCTGTGGTGTATTTATGCTTTCAGTTATGTTGGCATGGTTGTGCTTTGCGCGAATAAGTATGCCTAGGACAGCGAGTTAAAGTAGACATCCATGATAAAAAACACAAACGTAGCCAAAGAAGACACCCATTCCAACAGTCAAAGAGGACACCCATTCCAACTAACTAAATACTGATAGCAGTCTAAACAGGAGTCAGTATATGGGACATAAACGAACGACCAGTTTAAGTTGCGAACGCAAATAACCATCAATAACCATGACACCCATCCGAACAAGCGAAACTTCATTAATAACTTCAATTATCAATAGTGATTTATTTGGGGGAACTATCGTTATACCTCAGTCAAGAAGCTCACAAGTGAGCTGATCGGATACACCTTACTATCATTGTGTTCGACGGCTTTTTTGTGTGGCAAAGGCCTGCAAATGGGCCAAAGCTATGAGCATCGTCGGCAGTGTTTTTATCATGGATGTCTACTTAAAGAAGTACATTAATAAACTTGCTGGATCTAACTTGACCCAGCGGGGGTGACCATATAAGTTCAAATACCTCGTGACTACTGATTAAAATAATTATATACATAATACTCAATAGTAATTGATGGGTTAATAATGAATCCTTTTATAAAAAAATTGCAGCATAGAGCATCCCATAATGACAACGTGGTGCTAGTCGACATTGCTAGCGCTAAGCAAATTCTAGCATCAGAGCTACTACAATCAGCCTATGATGTAGCGGGAAAACTATTGTCTTTAGGCGCCAAAAGAGGCGATTTCATCGTTGTAACTATGTCTGCATCATATGAATATTACAGCCTTCTGTATGGCTGTTTTATTTCAGGAATTATCCCCAGTTTAATCGATCCCAAGCAAAGCAAAAAAAATTTAGTTACTTGTATCGATGAGTTAAAACCAGTGCTGTGGATTAGCAACCAAGACATCCCCGAATTTAAAACAACCACTATGAATGAGCTATATAAGGCACCAGCAAGCCCCGTTTTTAACGATAAACCAGCCTTAGATTCGGCTTGCATGTTGCTATACACAACAGGAACAACCGGTATACCTAAAGGAGTACCGTGGACACTAGAGCAACTAGAATCCCAAGCAATGGAACTCAAACACTTTCATAAGCAAGTCAACTGCGAGTTCGTGTTATTCCCGTATTTAGCGTTGGCTTGTATTTATAATGACAAGAAAGCCATCATTCCAAATACAAGGACCACTCAGCCAAACTTGATGTCTATAGAAAGCATATTCTTTCAAATGAAAACATATGGGAGTGACTATATATTTGCCTCACCTGCATTTTGGATTAGGCTTACACAATACTGTCAAAGAACACAGCATCAGCTTGACTTCATCAAGATAATTTCAACAGCAGGCGCATCTTTAAACTTAGTCATGCTACAGAGGCTTTCAGATACCATGACCTGCGGCGAGATCTACATCCCCTATGCGAGCACAGAAGCCTTACTTCCTGTCACTCAAATAGAATTCAAAGACTTTAAAGCCTTATCTTTAGAAAAAACCTTATATAACAAAGGAATACCTTTGGGTAAACCATGCCAAGGCATAAATGTTGCTGTAATCGAAAGTAACAACGATTCAGCATATCCCAAGCGCCTAAACAGCAATACAATAGGCGAGCTAATCGTTTCAGGCCAACGAATAACCAAAAAATATTTCAGAAGAAAAGATATAACGCAGTCATCAAAAGTAAACTTAGAAAATAGCACCGAAATTTGGCATAAAATGGGAGATTTAGGGTATATAGATGACACGGGTATGGTTTGGCTCATGAGCAGAAAAAAATATTCCTTTGAATCAATACACGGCCTATTTTGTCCAGACGCCATAGAACAATGCCTGAATATCCATGGCAATTGTCTATCTAGTGCGGTGGTTTATCATAAAGAGCGAGATATAGTCAGCCTCATCATTCCTCAACAAGAACATCAGCAAGTTAAACAAGAGTCTCTTAAGCTAAAGCTTAAAGAAATCGGATACCCCAATAGTCAGATACTATTTTACCCTTCACTATTACCTAGCGACTCTCGCCATAACAGTAAAGTTAACCGAGAGGCTTTAGAACAGTGGATCGAAGATAACGAGCTATACGAAAAATATAAGGATTTAGCATGAAGCCACTAAGCTTTCCTGCTCAACTGGACTATTACTTAAGCGCTGTTTCATGCCGAGACTCTTTAGTTAATTCACTTAAGGACATTATTAGGCCATACAAACATGGCAATATCTTAGATTGTTCTGTGGGTACAGGCTTTGGGATCATCGACTTAATAGATTCAGGATACAAAATAACATGCTCTGATGCTTGTGAAAACATGATATCCCGCTTCAATAAAAATGCTCAAACAACGAGTGTAAAGACATCTCCCTTAAAAATAAAATGGCAAGAATTAGGGGATAAGCTACCAGAGCTATTCGAACTGATTTTATGCAGAGGCAACTCCATCGTCTATTCAGATATGTGGGACAAAGATAACCAAAGCGCCAACGTAAAAGAAATGAAAGATTCTATCAAAGGCATTTTCAAGTCCATTAAAAGTGGGGGGTGCTTGTATATTGACATACCTTCAGATAAATACCTTAACTATGAACACCCAATAAGCATTAGTCATGATGAAACCGAAGTGAACTGCCTTCCGGTTAATGTAAGGGAGACCATCATCCATGATAAAAGCACCAAAAAAAGAAAATGGGAGGTAGAAATGACTATTGCAGGTGATATCTATAGCTTTACTCGATACTCGCATTTGATAGCAGAAGAGGAATTTAAGCAAATGCTAGTGGAAGCCGGTTTTAAAAGAATAGCTAGAATTGATGCCAGTAAATACAGAGAGCATTATTGTGAGTTTATTGCCTATAAATAAGGCTAATGGTTTTTAGCGATCCAAGAAGAAACCCGATTCAACGATTCAAGAACGATTTAAGAAGACACCCACCCCAACTAACGAAACGCTTATAATAGTCTAAACTATCAATAGTTATTTGTTTGGGGAGTTATCATCATGCCTCGGCCAAGACGCTCGCAGGTGAGCTTATCGGATACACCCTACTATCATTGTGTTTCTCGCTGTGTTCGACGGGCGTTTCTGTGTGGCGAAGACCAACAAACCGGCAAAAGCTATGAGCACCGCCGCCAGTGGGTCGAGGATTATCTACTCAAATTAGCGTCGGTGTTCGCGATTGATGTTTGGAACGATTTAAGAAGACACCCACCCCAACTAACGAAACGCTTATAATAGTCTAAACTATCAATAGTTATTTGTTTGGGGAGTTATCATCATGCCTCGGCCAAGACGCTCGCAGGTGAGCTTATCGGATACACCCTACTATCATTGTGTTTCGCGTTGTGTTCGGCGGGCGTTTCTGTGTGGCGAAGACCAACAAACCGGCAAAAGCTATGAGCACCGCCGCCAGTGGGTCGAGGATTATTTACTCAAATTAGCGTCAGTGTTCGCCATTGATGTTTGTGCTTATGCTGTCATGAGTAACCACTCGCATGTTGTATTGCATATCGATAGGGCTCAAGCAGAAGCTTGGTCAATGGATGAAGTCTTAAAACGCTGGCATAGCTTGCATCAGGGCACCTTACTGACTCAGATGTATCTCAACCTTGAGTTACGACCGCAGTTAGATGAAGTGCAACTGCAGGCCATTCGCGCCACCGCCGAAGTGTACCGGACTCGCCTGTATGATTTAAGCTGGTTTATGCGCCATTTAAACGAACACATTGCGCGAGCCGCCAATCAAGAAGACCAATGTACCGGTCGATTTTGGGAAGGGCGCTTTAAATCCCAAGCGCTTTTGGATGAAGCCGCCCTCATAGCGTGTATGGCTTACGTAGACCTAAACCCCATCAGAGCCAAGATGGCGAGTACACCAGAGGGCTCCGCTCATACCAGCGTACAGCGACGAGCAAAAGCCGCTCAGCTAAAACAAGCCCAGGCAACAAACCTGTTTCCCTTTGTGGGTAACCCAAGAGAGCCGATGCCCCAAGGCTTACCCTTTGAGCTAAAAGACTATCTTGAGTTAGTCGATATGACCGGACGCATGGTAAGAGAAGATAAACGAGGTGACATCGACAGTGGAGAAAGTTCCATCATCCAACGCTTAGGGATAAATGAAGCGCAGTGGCTGACTTTAAGCGGTGAGTTTGAACGGCACTTTTCTGGCGCTGTTGGTCAAGAGCGCTTGCTTAGAGAATATCATCAGCATATGGGGCATCAACGAACGGCCGGTTTAAGTTGCTGCAAACGTTTGCTAAATCGCGCTTAAGCGCGAGCTTGCTTTCGAACTATGTCTGAACCATCAGCTTTGCTGAGGCGTGTATTGTTTCAAAAATCAACGAAATGAGCCATTTTTGCAAACTTACCCGTTAATTGGCATGAGAACAGCCAGAGGACTAAATGATTGCAGTGGTGTTCACTTCACTAACGTTGTTACTGTCTTTGTGTTTTTATCATGGATGTCTACTTTAACTATTCTCAATCATCAGCTTTGCTGAGGCGTGTATGGTTTCAAAAATCAACGAAATGAGCCATTTTTGCAAACTTACCCGTTAATTGGCATGAGAACAGCCAGAGGACTAAATGATTGCAGTGGTGTTCACTTCACTAACGTTGTTACTGTCTTTGTGTTTTTATCATGGATGTCTACTTTAACTCTTGGTTAAGCTATTTTGAAGTTGTCATTAATAGGTTACTCGTTAGGCGAGTAGTAAGTCATTAGCGCTTTTTCGATATCGATACCAATAGTCACCCCGCCAATCGGATTATCATTTGCTGCGGAGCTTATGGTCAGACTAACTTGTACCAGAAAGTTGCGTGTGGAGGCATCATAGTTAATATCATCGATAAACATAGCACCGTTACCCTGTAAGTAGGTTTGGCTGTATTTGGCTTCATCTCCTTGCCAATAGTCGGACGTTGGTTGGCTTTGCCCTACATTCACTCCTCGCGCGTCAAACACGATTATCTCTAAGTAAAGCCCTGCCGAGTTAGCGGCGATCTCTTCGAGGTAGTCGGATAACTCACTATTGATTATTGAGTCAACTTTAGCTTGTAACCTTGTTGGTATCTTTTGCAGGCCGCTATTTAAGTCAGCGAGGTTGGCGTCTGTTAATGAAGATGTGCGCTGATTACTTTGCTCAACAGCACGGATCACCTGCGGGTTGTTGACCCATTCACTGATTTTCTCTGTGGCAATTCGCTCCATCAGGACTCGCTCAGTATTGGACAGGGTGGGCAGTGAGCTGACGCACCTCGGCAACGCCTGATTAAACGCGTCGAGAAAGTCTGGGTGATTGGCTAAGTAGGCTTTAGAAAAGTAGAAACCCAACGGACTATATTTTTCGAATTGCGAGTTAATTTCCTTTCCTAGTGTTTGCTTTTGCACGTTCTCAAAGGTTTGCTTATCCATCAAAATGCTATTAACCCGACCTTTGATCAGTAGTTTGACCAGCTGGTCTAGGGTATTCACTCGTTGCACTTTAATCGTCGGATAGGCAGCTTGCAGCCACAGATCGACAGTGGCGCCACGCACAATGCCAACCTTATCCTTCACAAGCTCTGGAGACGTATAGAACCAGTACCATTTCTCTAAGGCAGCCGGGGAGGACAATGCAGCAAAGTCATTGGCTTGAGGGAAAGGGAGGGAACTGAAAAAACCATCTGCTTCACCCGCTCTAACCCGGGAGTAAACCCGTTTCCAGGGCGCTGTTTGAACCGCATAGGGCCAATCGAGTGTTTCCATCAAACACGCTAAAATTTCAACCGAACTGCCTGCCAGTTGGTTGTTTTGTATTTCTTGATAGGGAGGCGATATATTGGTGTACAGGCGCAATGTAGCAGGATTGCTGTTTGCATGCAGACTACCGAAAAGCAGCCACGCCATTAGCGTGAATTTCACCATGATGTTGAGGTGCCCTCGGTTGTAAGTGATTGCGCTTAATCGGAGGCGTTTCAGTATGTTCATCGTTTTGCTTAGTCAGTGTTGATTATACTAAAGCATAGTGCATGCGAGGACTCGGCAGGGGGGAAATAGCATTCCCATGACCACGACAGAACCACAGTATGGTTACAATCTAGTCTGCGTTCATCTTGGCCGCAGATTTCTATTGTCGAGGGGCACATAGTGTTCCAAATTGTTATCTAAGGATAGATCCGTTGGGTCATCAAAATCTCCGTAGTATGCTTTGTGGGCAATGCCATTTTCAAAACCGCTATGCCTAAAAATGTCACGCATATACGTGGTTGCCTGCGTTACATTTGTTCGAAGCAGGAGAGCAAATTTAGTGATCCAGAAGTTACAGCGCTTACCGCTAAGCTTGAGGAATTGAAGCTTAAAAGAGGTTTCCAAACGTCACTTAAGCACAAAGCTAATGTTCGTGAATTAGTTGCTGAAAAAGCCGTCAGAGGCAATCAGGCGAGACTTGTCCAAAATGTGGGGCACAGTTGGTCGAGTGATTGGCAAAGCGTGATAAGAATGCTGATAACAGTCTAAACTATCAATATTTGTGTTTTTTATCATGGATGTCCATTTTACCGTTGATGCCACTTTCAAAACCGCTATGCCTAAAAACGTTACGCATATACGTGGTTGCCTGCGTTACATTCGTTCGAAGTAGGAGAGCAAATTTAGTGAGCCAGAAGTTACAGCGCTCACCGCTAAGCTTGAGGTATTGAAGCTGAAAAGAGGTTTTCAAACATCACTTAAGCACAAAGCTAATGTTCGTGAATTAGTTGCTGAAAAAGCTGTCAGAGACAATCTGGTGAGCTTTGCCCTAAACGTGGGGCACAGTTGGTCGAGTGATTGGCAAAGCGTGATAAGAATGCTGATAACAGTCTAAACTAACAATGTTTGTGTTTTTTATCATGGATGTCCACTTTAACTCTCCCAATGAGTCTGAACGACTGTATTGGGAAAACTATAAACGGTGGCCAATTTTAGTTGACCACTAGATCAATCGACTCTCAATTTATCGGGCGACCTGAAATTGCTGATGTTGTAAGTATGAATGCACTTTCAAATTACTTGTGCTGCGAATTGAAAATTAATTATAAACGAGGTGCTTTGCTGGTTCCGCAAAGCACCTATCAATAAGATGTCTAGAACTTAGTTTGTTAAATGGTTAGCAAGAGCTTGTGCAGCTTGCGTCAATGAGTCTTGAACTTCGGGGGTAGTTGATAGCGCGTTTAACATACCAAAGTCGTGAATCATACCGTTGTAGCGAACGGAAGTGACATTAACACCAGCTTGCTGAAGCTTGATGCCATAAGCTTCACCTTCATCTCGTAGTACATCTTTTTCTGCGGTCTGAATCAATGTATCCGGCAAACCGGAAAGTTGCTCAAGAGATGCACGTAAAGGTGATGCGTAAATCTCATTTCGCTCAACCGGACTCGTTGTGTAGTTATCCCAAAACCACTTCATCATTCCACGCGTTAAGAAATGACCATTGCTGAATTGATCATAGGAAGAAGTTTGAAACGAGGCGTTCGTGACTGGCCATAGTAACAATTGGAATCGGAGTTTAGGCGTTCCGGCTTCTTTGGCTTTCAGAGCAACAACTGCCGCCATATTCCCGCCAACACTGTTGCCCGCTACAGCCAAACGACTACCATCAATGTTGATTTGATCACCATGTTCCGCCACCCACTTCGTTGCCTCGTAAGCTTGGTTGATTGCTACTGGGTACTTCGCTTCAGGCGACGGTGTGTAATCAACATATACTGCAGCTGTACCAGAGCGAACCACTAGATCTCGAATCAGTCTCTCGTGTGTAGGAAAGTCACCGAGCACCCATCCACCTCCATGGAAAAACATGAAAGCAGGAAGTTTGCCTTCCGCTTCTAAGGGTCTGACCACTTTAATAGCTATTTTTTGACCATCAACGTTAATGGTATAACTTTTAACTGACGCAGGTGCCAAAGCCGCTCCTTTTTGCGCACCGGTCAATACTGCTCTGGCTTCTGTTGGTGTCATCGTTTCAATTGGCTGGCCTCCTTCCAAAGCTTGTAAGAAGCTTTGAGTATGAGGTTCAACTCCGTATGAACCTGAATGAGCAAAAGCCCCGAAACTACTCGCACACAATGCCATTACCAAAATAGATTTTGTCAATTTCATTTTCCTTTACCTTTTAGTCTAAATGCCTTTTCAACAATGAATTCTAATTTGCAACAATTAGTTCAACTTGGATGTTTCCACGAGTCGCATTTGAATATGGGCATACTTGATGCGCTTTTTCGACCAGTGCCAATGCGGTTTCATACTCTAATCCAGGTAGAGAAATATGAAGTTCTACAGCAATTGCAAAACCGATACCTTGTGGATTTTCGCCTATACCGACTTTCGCAGTCACGGTAGGCTCATTCAGTAATCGGATCTTGTCTTGCATCGCAACAAACTTCATCGCGCCGATAAAGCAAGCCGAATAGCCGGCGGCGAAGAGTTGTTCTGGATTGGTACCGTCGCCTCCAAGTCCACCAAGTTCTTGGGGCGTACTAAGTTTTACGAGCAGTTTGCCATCTTCCGATTTGGATTGTCCGTCACGACCACCAGTCGAAGTTGCTTGTGTGGTATAAATTGATTTCATTTAAATTGCCCTCAATTGATTATTGCGATAACTATTTGCGTTAAAGAGAACCCACATATGGGTGCTCCGTTGGGACTAACGTTATCGCAATAACTATTATCGCACAACTATTATTTTATTTGATTTGATATATTTTTTCTAAGAAGGATGATTTTATCTTTTAAATCAATGAGTTCTTCCGATTCCAGACCACAAGCATCAGCAATACATGTGTTGATATTTCGAGCATCTTTCTCTAAAGAACGTCCCTTTAACGTTAATCGGACACTTAACGATCGTTCATCATGAGGCAATCTAACTCGCTGTACTAGGCCATCCGTTTCCATTCGCTTTATCACTGGTGTTAAAGCTCCTGACTTTTGGCCTAACTTTGAACCAATATCTTTAAGGCCAATACCGTCTTCTTCCCACAATGTAAGCAAAATCAGATACTGAGTATATGTCAGCCCCAAAGGTTCCAGCATTGGTTTGTAAAGTTGTGTCATTGCGAGTGAAGCGGAGTAAAGTGCGAAACACACTTGATTGTCCAGCGATAGCTGATTATCAGGCATATTGTTCTTCTTAATCTAAAGTCGTTGTGAGGGTATTCTCTCCTCAAGCCTTCGCAGTTTCAATACAGTCTTGGATGAATAACCATTACGACTATTCTTATCGGGCTTTTCAGCGTGTTTCTGATAACCGAGGTGGTCATCAAGCTCAGCATTTAACGCTGTCTCAACAGTCACCTTGGTTAACATTTTACGAAAGTCATCTAGATCTGAAGGGGTCTTGATTGACTTAGCGGCTTCACGAGCAAATGCTTCGAGAGCTTTCTTATCCATGTTGCTTATCCTTAGCCTGTTCAGGGCTAATTATAAGCAATTACACAATTTAATTTACAGGCTCGTGGGGCACAGTTGGTCGAGTGATTGGCAAAGCGTGATAAGAATGCTGATAACAGTCTAAACTATCAATGTTTATGTTTTTTTATCATGGATGTCCACTTTAACTCTGGTTACTGAGAATGACACCAGTTTTATCAGTGATTCAGTCAAAAGCCTTACTAATAATTCTGCTTTTACTAAAGCTCCACTTGAGGTGTTTGACGCCTGTCGCTTCAAATCAGACGTCTTGGCTAGTGGCCAGCTAGCTAAAGATGTAGAAACAAACCAAGTTATGTTGAAGTTAGTTACGAACTAGTTGGCTTATCTTCTCAATACTACATATCTTAAAGATATTCTAGATTGTTCAATAGCTTGAGTTGATTTAGTATTCATCTAATCAATAACTTTTTTGCAATGGGTATTGGATGAATACGGAAGATAAGGAAATCACAAAGAGCAATAACCGCTTATTGGCGTTTATCTCTTCAAATCGTATCATCAGTCTAATGACTGTATCTGTTCCAGCTCTTTATCTGCTTGGCTACTTCCATACCTATGGTTATCAAATTGGTTTTGGTATGAGCGGTGAGTTTTTTCCAAAATCAATTCAAGAACATTTAGTTGGCAGCTTCATAGTTATCTTTTTAGTGGTAGTAGATCTTTGGGTATATCTACGAACTCACTTTTATGTACTTTTGTTGTTTTTTGCAGTTGTGTTTGTATTTTCATTTGTAGCCATCTATTTCTTACGAAACCCAGTTAAGTTCAAGTTTGATGCTGAATCCAGAGGGGGGGATGTCCCCGAGCGATTGTATTTTTATGTATATGGCCCATTAAAAATCTCAGTGCTGATGCTGGCTACGCCATATATCGTATTATGTATTCTTATTTCAATTGTTGCTTTACCTTGGTTTAGTTACAACCAAGGTAAAGATTTGGCACTTGGTAGTATTGAGCATTTCGAGGGCTGTGAGCTAGCAGAGCTAAGCCGTGACAAGTCGTGCATCTTTTTAAGCAAGCAAACTGGTGATATTGCAAATGGTATGTTTGTGGCTCGTTCTGAGTCTCACATAGCAATTTGGAATGGCGCATTTACGGAAGTTTTCCCCACTGCTGGACTCAAGTACGAGTTTCGCTTCGGAACTAAAGCGGATGATGAAACCCAATAAAAGGAGTTGTTTTGGAAAAATTTATATCGTTATCTGAAGTTGGTAATCATTCCAAGTTAACGGAAACGGAAGTTGTCCGAAGCGCCAACTTAGCAGAGCACTCGTGTCATCAAGTAATTTGGTGTCTGTTGGCTACGATGTAGACAGCATGACGTTAGAAGTCGAATTCCACAATGGAGTCTATCAATACTTTGATGTACCACAGTATATCTATGATGAGTTAATGAGTGCTTCATCTGCTGGTTCTTATCTGCACCATAACATAAAAAATACGTATAGCTGTACTCAGATATAAAAGTCGGTATCAATTTTATATCTGAGATAAATACCATTCAATTAACGTTAACGGATGAAGGGAAGCTTATGAATTTAGAGCCTTTTATTTATTAATCTGTTGTTGGATTAAATTAAATACATAGCACTAATAATTAGTTTTCAAGGTCAAGGATGAACTTTGTCCTAAATGTGAGGCAGAGAGTAGAGCGACTGGCAAAACGTGGTAAGAATGCAGGAAATGCGTTTATTGGCTGTTCAGCTTATCCCAGTTGTAAATTTACTCAGTCTTCTTAAAAACAATAGGGGAATAACAGTTTATTGCCTGAAATCTGCTACATATTTGCTACACAGAGAGAAAAAATAGAAAAGGCGTAGAAGTGATTAACTTCTACGCCTTTGTATATGGTGGCCCTTCACAGACTTGAACTGTGGACCTAACGATTATGAGTCGTGTGCTCTAACCAACTGAGCTAAAGGGCCGAATTTGTGGTGCTAAGCGCTTGGCTTTAGCAACGAGGCTGGATTATAAAAAATAGTCTCAGCCTTGTCTATGCGTTTGAATCTAAGCGCCTATTTATTCGCCGTTTAGCGGTCTATTCGTCTAAGAAACTGCGAAGTTGCTCAGAACGAGAAGGGTGACGAAGCTTACGTAAAGCTTTCGCTTCAATCTGACGAATACGTTCACGTGTAACGTCAAACTGTTTGCCCACTTCTTCAAGCGTATGGTCGGTGTTCATGCCAATACCAAAGCGCATCCGCAGTACTTTTGCTTCACGCGGGGTGAGGCCTGCCAGTACTTCTTGAGTGGCAAACTTGAGGTTTTCACCGGTCGCTGCATCAACAGGCATCGACAGAGTGGTGTCCTCAATAAAGTCACCTAAGTGCGAATCTTCATCATCACCAATCGGGGTTTCCATGGAGATCGGTTCTTTGGCAATTTTAAGCACCTTACGGATCTTATCTTCAGGCATTAACATCCGTTCTGCCAATTCTTCTGGCGTGGGTTCGCGGCCCATTTCCTGAAGCATTTGACGGCTAATACGGTTGAGTTTGTTAATGGTTTCGATCATATGAACCGGGATACGAATAGTACGCGCCTGATCGGCAATAGAACGAGTAATTGCCTGACGGATCCACCAGGTGGCGTAAGTCGAGAATTTGTAACCACGACGGTATTCAAATTTGTCCACCGCTTTCATCAAGCCGATGTTACCTTCTTGAATCAAGTCGAGGAATTGCAAACCACGGTTGGTGTATTTCTTCGCAATAGAGATTACCAAACGTAAGTTGGCTTCAACCATTTCTTTCTTGGCGCGGCGAGCTTTCGCTTCACCAATGCTCATACGACGGTTAATGTCTTTGATGTTGTTAATGGATAGGCCGGTTTCTTGTTCAACTGATTTTAGCTTGAAGATACAACGGCGAACTTCTTCGTCGACTTCCATTAACGCTGGGGCATAGTCTTTGGCAGAGGTTTTATGCTCGTTAAACCATACGTCACTGGTTTCATCTTTTGAGAAGGCTTTAACGAAGGCTTGCTTCGGCATTTTACCTTGTTCTACACAAAGTTTAAGAACCAGACGTTCTTGGGTGCGAACACGCTCCATCATCCGGCGCATACTGGCAACCAGTTTGTCGAACAATTTTGGCACTAAACGGAAAGTGTGGAAGATTTCGCTAAGTTCAAAAATCTCGGCTTTCGCTTGTTTAGAAGTCCGGCCATGTTTGGCAATCATTGCGTGAGTTTTGTCATATTGAGCACGCAAGGTTTCGAAACGTTCTTTGACGAGTTCAGGATCTAGGCCTGTGTCTTCTTCTTCTTCGTCTTCGTCGTCTTCATCTTCGTCTTCAAGATCTTTTTCTTCAAGCTCTGAGCCAATGTGAGTCGCGGTGGGCGCGGCTTCGGCGACTTCGTTTTCGTCGATGAAGCTATTGACGATGTCACTGACTTTAAGCTCTTCTGCCTGATACTTATCGTACATATCGAGCAAGATAGAGATGGTTTCTGGGTATTCAGAAACGCTACGCTGAACTTCGTTAATGCCTTCTTCGATACGTTTCGCAATATCGATTTCGCCTTCACGAGTTAGCAATTCAACAGTACCCATTTCACGCATATACATACGTACAGGGTCAGTCGTTCGGCCTAATTCTGATTCTACCGTGGCGAGCGCTTGAGCCGCAGCTTCTGCTGCGTCTTCGTCGGTCGTGTTTTCCGCCAACAATAAGTCATCGGCATCAGGTGCGTTTTCATGTACCTGAATACCCATGTCGTTGATCATTTGAATGATATCTTCAACTTGATCGGAATCTACGATATCAGCAGGTAAATGGTCATTTACTTCTGCATAAGTTAGGTAGCCTTGCTCTTTACCTTTTGCGAGAAGGAGTTTGAGTTGAGACTGTGGGGTTTGTTCCATAGATGTCATCCGAAGTAGATTAAGCTAGCAAAACCATAAACGTAAGCGCTGCAAGCGCAAACGAAGAATTATATCAAGTATGGGTGAAAATTTCTATATTAAAGGCATTTATATAGTATCTTTTTGTTTATTACTTAAACAGCCGAGTTAAGGCTTTAATTCAACAACTAATTGTAGCATTTCTCGCTTCTCCTCTACGCTAAGTGTGCCGTTCAGCGATTTGATATTGAGTTGGTCGTAACGTTGTAGCAACAGTTGTTCGATGAAGCTGGCGATTATATCTTGTAGCTCATCGGGGTAACCTGATTCGTCAATTTCCAAGTTATAGCTGGCCAAAGCGTTAAGGTGTTTTTGCTCTGGTAAATCTCGCCAGCGTTCTAAGAGCTGCGCGGTGGTAATATCTGGTTTTTGATGGATCTCGGTAATCAGCCGCTGTAGCAAGGCCATTCCTTTAATATTGACCTGGCTCAGTTGTGGGCTTGGCGGTAAGTCATTGGCAATAGTTGGCCGCTGCAAGAGCATTGCTATGGCTTTACGCATTGGTGTTAAGCTAAGTGCTTTTTGTGCATTGGGTCGGCTGCGTTCCGCTTGTTTTAACTGTGCTAGTTCTTTTTCTAGCTGGCTACGTAGCATTCGGTTTTGGGTGGCCAGCTCGGTGAGTAAAGTTTCTTTGTAAAAACTGGCGTTCACCTGAGAGATTAACTGATAAGCTTTCGACGCGAGGTGGCTTTTTCCGGCATCAGTGCTGATGTCGATGTCTTGGCCGAGGCGTTCAAATAAGAAACGCGACAGCGGCATCGCATCGTTCATCCGTTGTTCAAAGCCATCTTTACCTTCTTGGCGAACCAGCGTGTCGGGATCTTCACCATCGGGTAAGAACATAAACTTAAGTTCTACATTGTCGCGTAGGTGGGGTAAGGCGTTTTCTAAGGCTCGCCATGCAGCATCTCGTCCGGCCCGGTCACCATCATAACAACAAATAATTTTTTCGCTGGCTCTGAACAGCATCTGTAAATGCTCTGGGGTGGTAGAGGTTCCCAGTGACGCGACCGCATAATCGACCCCAAATTGGGCGAGCGATACCACGTCCATATAGCCTTCCACTACTAAAATTTGTGGCACTTGTTTGTAGGCCTGCCGAACTTCATACAGACCATATAATTCGCGACCTTTATGAAAAATTCTGGTTTCTGGTGAGTTAAGGTATTTGGGGGTCCCATCTCCCAAAACTCGACCACCAAAGCCAATATAACGGCCGCGTTTATCACGAATTGGAAACATGATCCGATCACGAAAACGGTCATAGCGACGACCTTTTTCATTCTCGATAGAAAGACCCGCATCCACCAATTGCTGACTGGCTTGTGCCGAGCCGCCGAGGGTTTTACCTAATGCATCCCATTCATCTGATGCGTAGCCAACGGCGAAACGTTGCACCACTTCACCACTTAAGCCGCGGCCTTTTAAGTAGTCGATGACTTGTTGTTTATTTGGATGCACTCGTAATTGTTGTTGGAAGAAGCGACAGGCTTGCGCGGTTAGTTCGTATAAATCTTTACTTTGCTGGCGTTGCTGTTGGCTTTTGGCTGGGTCAAATTTACTATCGTTGCTGTTTTCTCGCTGAACTTCTACGCCCATTTGGCTGGCGAGATCTTCCACTGCGTCAACAAACTCAAGTTTGTCGTATTCCATCAGGAAACTAATGGCGTTGCCATGGGCGCCACAACCAAAGCAGTGATAAAACTGTTTGTCTTGGCTGACCGTAAAAGAGGGCGATTTTTCGTTATGAAAGGGGCAGCAAGCGGAATAGTTTTTACCGGCTTTTTTTAAACGCACACGCTGATCGATTAGGCTAACAATATCGGTGCGAGCCAATAAGTCATCAATAAATTGTTGCGCTATTCTTCCAGCCATTTAGCCTCGTCTTCGGTTTTTAGAAAACAAACAAGCCGTGAACTCATGGAGTACACGGCTTGCTCGAGTAATTTAAGAGATGGGCTTAGGCGAGTTTACTGCGGACGGCGGCACTAATCGCGCCCATGTCTGCCTTACCTTGCACCTGAGGTTTTAAGATCCCCATCACTTTACCCATATCTTGCATTCCAGCCGCGCCCGACTTAGCGATTGCATCATCAATCAATGAGGCAATTTCTTCTGGACTAAGCGCTTGAGGAAGGAACGTTTCCAAGATAGCAATCTCAGCGAGTTCTTTGTCGGCCAAATCTTGACGAGCAGCGGCTGAAAACTGTTCAGCAGCATCTTTACGCTGTTTTACCTGTTTTACGAGGATGCTCAATACTTGATCGTCCTCTAGGGTAATGCGTTCGTCAATTTCTACCTGTTTAACTGCCGCAAGCAACATACGAAGTGTGCCAAGACGTAATTTGTCTTTGGCTCGCATGGCTGCTTTTTGTTCTTCTTGTAGCGTCGCTTTTAATGACATAGGTTATTAACTGCGCTTAGTACAAGCGAACGCGACGTGCGTTTTCACGTGCTAATTTCTTAGCGTGACGTTTAACAGCAGACGCTTTAGCACGTTTACGAGTTGTAGTTGGTTTTTCATAAAACTCGCGACGGCGAACTTCAGAAAGAATACCTGCTTTCTCGCAAGAGCGCTTGAAACGACGTAGAGCTACGTCAAATGGTTCGTTTTCACGTACTTTAACGATTGGCATATGCCTATCACCTTCCGGTTTATTAACGGCCGAACAAATATCAGCCTGAGTGTTTAAAAATGGTGCGGAATTTTAAGCCGAACTGAGGGGTAATGTAAAGCCTATTTGTAAGTCACTGGTGAAATTAGCGCTGAACAAGTAAGATAGCTGCGATTTTTGGCAGGCCTTTGGGCGAGATTATACGTTACTGACGCCAGTAACCAAGCAGGAAAAGCAACACTATGCGCGTATTAGGTATTGAAACTTCGTGTGATGAGACCGGCATTGCTATTTACGATGATCAGCAAGGCTTATTGGCCGATGTTTTATACAGTCAGGTAAAATTGCATGCCGATTACGGAGGGGTGGTGCCTGAGTTAGCTTCGCGCGACCATATTCGTAAGACTATTCCACTGATTAAAGAAGCGATGGCAGCAGCCAATTGTAGTGCCGATGATATTGACGCGGTAGCTTATACTGCTGGCCCCGGTTTGGTTGGCGCTTTGTTAGTGGGGTCACTCACCGCGCGTAGTATTGCGATGGCCTGGGATAAGCCGGCGGTGGCAGTGCATCATATGGAAGGTCATTTACTTGCGCCAATGCTGGAAGAAAATCCGCCTGAATTCCCGTTCTTAGCGCTATTAGTGTCGGGGGGGCATACATTGTTGGTGGAAGTCGATGGGATTGGTGAGTATCAAATTTTAGGCGAGTCTATTGATGATGCGGCGGGTGAAGCCTTCGATAAAACCGCTAAGTTACTGGGTCTTGATTATCCAGGCGGCCCAGCGTTGAGCCGCTTAGCGGAACAAGGCACTGCCGGGCGTTTTGTCTTTCCAAGACCGATGACTGACCGTCCCGGTTTAGATATGAGCTTCTCGGGATTAAAAACGTTCGCCAAAAATACCATCGATAGCGAGGGCAAAGATCCACAAACTCAGGCCGACATTGCTTTGGCTTTTCAACAAGCCGTGGTTGAGACTCTTATTATTAAGTGTCGTCGCGCCCTGAAACAAACTGGCTTAAAACGTTTAGTGATTGCCGGCGGTGTGAGCGCAAACAAAGCTTTACGCGAACAGCTCGGTGAATTATTGGTATCACGTGGTGGTCAGGTGTTTTATCCTCGCGCTGAATTTTGTACCGATAACGGTGCGATGATCGCTTATGCGGGGATGCAGCGTTTTAAAGCGGGCCAAACGCAAGGTTTATCGGTGAAAGCCATGCCGCGTTGGCCTTTAGACGAGTTGCCTGCAGCAAACCCCTTATAGATTATTGTGTTCGATGGGGTGGCTTTGATCGCCTCATTCCAGAACGAGCGCGGAGGCCATTTTGTGGCTTATATGGGCTTGCCGTTGTCAGTTGTTTTATTCGTTTGTTGGCGAACAAGCCTTGCGTTGTTTCGTCGATATCTTCTCTAGTGATGCAAAGGTGAGCGGCTTAGTCTTTTTTGATGACTTTGGTTTCGGTGTGGTTGCGTAAACGATGAATGTTGCCTTGATGACGAATAATAATCAGACAAGAGAGCATCGCGACGGGCAGTGTGTATTCAGGCTTGATAAGCCAAGTATAGAATGGTGCTAAACTCACCGAGATAATTGCGGCTAACGAAGAGTAACCTCTTAATTTTAGGATTATTAGCCAAGTGAGGATCAACAAGGCAGCGAGATCGAGACCAATTGGTAAAACGCCACCAAGGGCGGTCGCAACCCCTTTTCCGCCTTCAAAATGAAAGAAAATGGGATACATGTGTCCTAAGCAAGCCGCGATGCCGACAAAACCGAGTACCAGCGGGGAGAGACCCGCATAATAGCCTAACCATACTGGGACGGTGCCTTTTAGCAGATCGCAGACCAGTACCAATCCAGCGGGGATTTTCCCGCCTAAGCGATACACATTGGTGGCCCCAGGGTTATTAGAACCGTGATGGCGAGGATCGGGCAGACTAAAAATTCGACAAATTAATACAGCGCTGGATATAGAACCCAGTAAATACGCTGCTGTGATAAAAAATAAACCGATTAAACCCATTAGCTTAGAAGCATTCCACCAATTGCCATATTGCGGTATTATCGCGCTCTTTGAAACCCAAATGATACGCTGTTTTTTTAGCTAAGGCTAATTAGCACGTTTACAGCACAGCAGCATAAAATAATGGATAAAGTATTTATTAAACAGCTCACGGTATTGGCAACCATTGGTGCCTATGAGTGGGAAAAACAAATTAAACAGAAGTTACTGATTGATTTGGAAATGGCTTGGGATAACCGTCCTGCGGCGGCTGGTGATGACTTAAGCTTAGCCTTAGATTATGCATCGGTGAGTCAAGCTGTGAGCAATTTAGTGGGAGGCGAAGCCCACGAATTGGTGGAAACCGTCGCCGAAAAAGTAGCCGATTTGCTGATCCAGCAATATGCAGTGCCTTGGCTTAAAGTCACCATTAATAAGCCAGGTGCAGTGCCTTTTGCTAGTAGTGTCGGGGTGCAAATTGAGCGTAGCCGAGAAGGTTATGCTCAATAATGGCCAATATTTTTGTGGGGATAGGCAGTAATATTGAGCGTGAATATTATATTCGTGCAGGTGTACTTGCTCTAAAAGAGCGATTTGGTGAGTTGCAGTTAAGCCCGGTGTATGAAAGTGCAGCCCTTGGTTTCAATGGTCCGGCTTTTTATAATTTAGTGGCAAAATTTTCTAGTCCCTTGTCTTTACAGGCCGTATTTGAGGCAATAAAACGGATTGAGTTTGAACATGGTCGCGCCATGGATGCACAAAAGTACTCGTCACGAACCCTCGATATCGATATTCTGTTATATAACCAACTAGTGGTAGACACGCCTTGTAAACTACCCAGAGCCGAAATAACCAAGAGTGCTTTTGTATTAAAGCCTCTTGCGGATATTGCTGGTTCAATGCTGCACCCTACGGTAAACCAAACTTTCATACAACTATGGCAAGATTTTGATCATAGTCGTCAAGTGCTGACTCGAGTTGACACTTTAGACCTTTAGTTTTTAGATAAGGAAGCGTAAATGAGTCCCTTTGAAACCATTATGTTGGCGTTGATCCAGGGTTTAACAGAATTTTTACCGATTTCTAGCTCCGCTCATTTGATTTTGCCCTCACAAATTTTGGGCTGGGCCGATCAAGGCATCGCCTTCGATGTTGCGGTACATGTCGGCAGCTTGTTTGCAGTATTGGGTTACTTTCGTAAAGAAGTTTGGGCGATGTTAGGCGCCTGGCTGGCTTCTTTTACTGGTAAACGTAGCCCCGAAGCGATACTTGCTTGGTTAATTATTTTAGCGACTATTCCTGCGATTATTTTTGGCGGCCTGTTTAAGTCGCTGATTGAAGAGTATTCACGATCAGCTTACGTGATTGCCAGTACCACCCTGATTTTTGGCGCTTTGTTATGGTGGGCCGATTCGCAGGCGAAATTAATTAAAAATGAATACCATATCGGTTGGAAACAAGCCTTGTTTGTTGGTGTTGCTCAAGCCATTGCGATTATTCCTGGTACCTCACGTAGCGGCATTACCATCACTGCGGGTCTAATGTTAGGTCTAAGCCGTGAAGCCGCCGCTCGTTTTTCTTTTCTGATGTCGATCCCTGTCATTATTGGTGCTTGCACACTAATGGCAAAAGACATGGTCGAGACTCCTGTGGCGATTGATTGGTCGGCGATGTCGTTGGGGATTTTAGTGGCCTTTGTTAGCGCCTATTCATGTATTCACTTTTTCATTAAGTGGGTGAATCGGGTCGGCATGAAACCCTTCGTGATTTACCGGATGATACTTGGCGTGGGCTTGTTTGCTTTCTTGGCCTGGTCTTAGGTCGAAAAGCGCACGTTTTAGGGCAGTTGGACGTAGATTAATTCTCGTCTGATTGCGCTGCTCCGTCCAAGTACGCTTGTTTTTGTTGTTTAATCAGCGCAATTCGCTGTGTTTGTAATTGCTCGCGAATGGCAGCGCCCTGATAGCCAGCTTGAACGATGGCTTGTACGTCGACGCTGTTGGCGGTTTCGAGCTGATGTAACAGATAGTCGTAGGCTGGGTAAGGGTAGTTTTCAAAACCCAAACGACCTTTAATATCGGCGACTCCCGCTTCCAATATTTGTCGAAAGCGTTCTGGTTTGCGCCAAGCATCGCAGCGGTCAAATAATTTTAGCACTGTTTCTGGGCGTAACTCTAAAGCGCTGTGAATGGTGATGTGATATTCGGCCACCAGAAAAGCAAGGTCTCGGTAGTGATTGGGCACCTTGAGGCGTTGGCAAAACTGTTTAATTAGTTTTAGTCCTTTCGGCCCATGTCCTGGGTGAGAGGGTAGAGTTTCTGCTGGCGTGAGTGCTTTACCATAGTCGTGACATAAACAGGCAAAGCGTACTTCGTTGTGATATCCGAGTCGTGCACTCTGTTCGATAACCATGAGCGTATGAATGCCAGAGTCAATTTCTGGATGCCACTCGGGGCGAGCTGGTACGCCGAATAAAGCTGCCAGTTCTGGAAATAATAGGTTTAAGGCATCGGCTTGTTTTAAAACTTCGAAGAACACCTGAGGCGCTTCGCAGGCGAGGGCTTTTTCGAGCTCTTTCCAGATCCGCTCTGGGGTTAAACTGGATAACTCTCCGGAATGGGCTATTTCGCGCATTAGGGTCATGGTAGATTCTGCCACGCTAAACCCTAAGGGGTGTAAACGTGCGGCGAAGCGAGCGACCCGGAGTACCCGAAGTGGATCTTCAACAAAAGCTGGAGAAACATGACGCAATTGCTTTGCTTGCAGATCGGCCTGACCCCCATAGGGGTCGATGAGCTTGCCGTCTTCACTCATGGCGATGGCGTTAATGGTTAAATCACGACGTAATAAATCGTTTTCTAAACTGACGGTAGGGCTTGCATCGCAGCTAAAACCAGTATAACCCTTTCCTTGTTTGCGTTCGGTGCGTGCTAAGGCATATTCTTCACGGGAGTGCGGATGAATAAATACGGGGAAATCCTTGCCAACTTGGGTATAGCCGAGTTGAAGCATTAGGTCTGGAGAGGCACCGACAACCACATGGTCGCGGTCTTTCACCTTCAAGCCGAGTAGTTTATCTCTGACTGCTCCTCCTACCAAATAGGTTTCCACTTATCACTCCTTGTTATTCTCTATGCACAAACGGCTTGCGCGAGGGTATTATACACCTATCAACGCTCAATTGGGCTTGGATTGCCACCGAGTGAAAACATCGGTAGGCCATGGTCGGTGAAAGGATAGCGATTTAATGTACTTGGATTATTTTGGTTTAAAGGAGACTCCTTTTTCGATAGCGCCAAATCCTGAATTTTTATTTATGAGTGAACGGCATAAAGAGGCCTTAGCTCATCTGAGTTTTGGTTTAGGCGAAACGGGGGGGTTTGTGCTACTCACTGGTGAAGTTGGTACCGGTAAAACCACGGTGTCGCGTGCTTTACTAAAACAACTACCCGCAACAACCAAAGTTGCTTTTGTACTCAATCCCACACTCACAGAAATAGAGCTATTGGCCACGGTATGTGACGAGCTGAGCATCCCTTACGACAGCGATAAGATGAGTGTTAAACAGTTAGGAGACGCGATCCGTCAGCGTTTGTTAGAAAACCATGCTGCTGGTGGGAATACCATGCTGTTGATCGATGAAGCTCAGCATCTTTCGGTAGCGGTATTAGAACAGCTTCGTTTATTAACCAACTTTGAGACCGATACCCGTAAGTTATTGCGGGTGGTATTGATTGGTCAGCCGGAGTTACAGCAAAAATTAAAGCAGCCAATTTTACGCCAATTGGCGCAACGAATCACTGCTCGTTATCACTTGTTGCCATTAACGGTGAATGAAGTTAAAGCCTATATCATGCATCGTTTACAGGTGGCGGGTTGTGAGCGGCCTTTGTTTTCTGATGTTGTAGTGAAGCAGGTATTTAAGGCCGCAGAAGGGATCCCTCGGGTGATTAATTTGCTTTGTGATCGCGCGCTGTTGGCCGCCTATGCTGGCAATAAGCTACAGGTGGATAAAGCTGCTTTAAGGCAAGCGATTGAAGAAGTAGCCTTAAATGAACCGCCTCGACAGCTTAATCTTGCTTACTTGTTCAGTGGTGCGATGTTAGGTGTTGTATTGTTAGGGGCGGGTTATGTGTATCAACATTGGCCAATGCTTGGCTCTGTTATCGCGGACTCGCTTCCCCAACAACGGGCTCTTGTTGAACCGCAGTTGAGTGTGCCTGTCGCTGCTGTTGTGGCGCCCAGTGTCACTGCCGCGGAGCAACAAGCAGACGAATGGCAACAGCTACGCAGTAGTAGCCGTTTACCGCCACGTGCATGGCAGCTGCTATTACGCGCGTGGGGTTATGATGCACCTGCCTCTCAAGCCAGTTGTGACTTGATTACAAGCGTTGATTTATATTGTTTGTCTCTTAATGGCGGGGAGCAGATGTTACGTGAAGTTAATTTACCTGCGGTGTTAAAGCTAGAAGACCAAGGTGAACCTTTTTATGCTGTGCTGCGACATTGGGGGCCACAACTTGAATTATGGTTGGGAGAGCGTTCTATGATGGTGGATCAAGCTTGGTTGCAGCAACGCTGGAATGGTGAGTTTCAGGTCCTGTGGCAGCAACCGAAAGGCTTTGATGGAGTATTAAAGCTGGGCAGTCAGGGGGAAGCGGTGCATTGGTTAGAACAGAGCCTATCGCTAATTCAAGGTAAGCGGTCACGGCAGATCTTCAAATATGATCGCCAACTGAGTCAGCAAGTGAAACAATATCAGCGTCAGAATCATCTCACCGCGGATGGCATTGCCGGTGTATTTACACTGTTACATTTGAATCAACAGATATATGTTGATCAACCACGTTTGCAGGAGTTGAATTAGTGTCTAGTATCTTGGCGGCGCAACGCCGTAGTCAACAAGGCGCGATGGCGGCGTTAGTCCCAACGTCGCCCAACAATCGCTTATGGTTCGCACTATTTTGTGTCTTGTTGACGCTTGTTTTGCTGTTTGCTGGCTTGTGGTGGTGGCAAAAGCTACAAGTTGTTCCTCGGTCTGGCAGCGCTCCGCCTATCGTGGCGGATGTGGCAGCGCCAGCACCAGCACCAGTATTTGCGGAGCCACAGAAGCCTCGGCTGGCGCCTTTTGAATTAAATCCCTTGCCCGATTTCAAAGATTTAGAGCGAGTCGACTTATTGGCGATGCGTCAGGCGCAGTATGCCGACTTAATCGCTAACACTAGCAAACGGTTAATTGCTCAAGAAGATAAGGATTTTAAGCCGGTTGTTGAATCGTCGCCAACGGCTTCGACCGAGTATAAGCCCGCTCAGCCGACAAATTTGAAGTCTGATCTCAGTTTGGAACAGCGCTTTGCGCAAGCGGTTCAAGCGACAGAGTCCTTGAACTGGCAAGAGCAGCAGTCAACCGCGGTTTATGATGATGCGCCGCTACTGGCGGAACTGTCACCCGAGTTACAAGCCTTGGTGCCGGCGATTACTTTTAAATCTCATGTCTTTTCATCCGATCCGGCTCGGCGTCATGTGACCTTGAATGAGCAACAGTTGTTTGAAGGCGATTTACTGACCAATCGTATTGAGCTGGTTGCTATCCGCCTCAACGATATTGTACTGCGGGTGGCCGGAAATCTTTGCCGTTTAAAAGCCTTGGTCGACTGGGGATAAGTTTTGGTCGATGGTTTGCGGATAAACCTAAGTTTTCGGCGCTCATCGATAAACCGACGAGTTTAATTAGTGAAATAACAATGCACTGAGTTGTTTAAATCAAAAAGGGCGCTTTAAGCGCCCTTTTTAATGGTTAAACCTACATCCATTGTTGGTCTCGTTTTTTGCGACGAGGGATCATCGGCAATAATAAACCTAAAATTAGACCGATACCGGCAACGCCCGCGCCACGCATAAACCATTGCATCTGCACCGCTTCGTCAATGGCGTCAAGTTCAGCTTGAAGATTAATGTTTTGTTTGCTGATTTGACTGAGTTGCTCATTCAGTTGGTCGTTGGTTAACTGTAATTGCTCGATTTGTTGTTGCTGAGATTCGAGCTTGATAAGTTGTCCAGCAGAATTGCTTTCACTGCTTTCTAGCTGCTGCTTGAACTTGCTTTCGCTAAGTTTGAGCTGCGCTTTAATTTGTTCTAATTGGTATGCAAGACCAGGTTTCGAGTTTAGGTATTTGGAGTCAACCCAACCTTCACGACCATTGTCGAGGACGACTTTGGCGTATTTATGTTCTGCATCGTAGCCAATTTGGTTAATTTTAGTGCCGGCGTTTACGCTACCTAAAATTCGAAATTGATTGCTGGGCCCGGAATGCATGAAAATGAACAAGTCATCCGATATATAACGAGTTTGAGCGATGGCTGGCGAAGTGAGGGCGAGCAATAAAAAAGCTGCGGATAAGTTTCTGAGGATCACGGCATATCTCTTCGGATTTGATTGTATTCGCCGTTAGTGTACGAAACAACGTTGTCAGTCTCAACCAACAACGTTGTTATTGTGAGTAAAAGTTAGCTTGATTAAGGTTAATTAACCAAAAATACCCAATAAAATATAGTAGAACACGATGGACAACAAAGCGCCCGCTGGCAGGGTGATCACCCACGAGACGACAATGTTACGCACCACGCCTAAATTAAGTGCGGCAATACCACGCGCCATACCGACACCCAACACCGCGCCAACTAGTGTTTGTGTTGTTGAAATGGGCAAACCTGTACCCGAAGCAATCACCACGGTAGTCGCTGCTGCGAGTTCGGCAGCAAAACCACGACTTGGTGTGAGCTCGGTAATGCCCTTACCAATTGTCGCGATTACGCGGTGACCAAATAAGGCTAAACCAGCAACAATACCCAAGCCACCAAGCGGTAGGATCCACCAAGCGAGTGCCGCCTTGCCTGTGATTTCCCCGTTGTTGTGAACGACGCTCACCACTGCGGCCAATGGTCCAATTGCATTTGCCACATCATTTGAGCCATGGGCAAACGCCATGCAGCAAGCCGTGATAACCATTAGTACCGCAAATACCCTCTCTACGTTGGTGTAGTGCATTTGACGGTCGGCCTTCGGGTCGATTTTCAGACGAGTAATGATGTATTTACCGACGATTGCAACCACTAAACCAACGGCGATTGCCCAGAGGTAGCCTTCGGTCGAACTCATTTCCAAGCCGACGTGCTTTAATCCTTTCTTGATGGTCACTAAGGCCATCATAAACCCAGCTAAGAACATGTAGCCGGGCACGTAGCGTTTGGCTGCTGCCAGTGGGTTTTCATTCTCAAAGATGAGCTTTTGTGCGCTCATAAAAATGAAATAGGCGACTATGCCGGATATTGCAGGGGTAATAATCCAGCTGCCGACAATGCTGGATACTTTGCCCCATTCTACGGCCTCGGTACCTACGCCCACCGCGGCAAAACCAACGATTGCGCCAATGATAGAGTGGGTGGTAGAAACAGGCCATCCGTTATAGGAGGCGATTAATAGCCAGGTTCCTGCCGCCAATAACGCGGCAATCATGCCAAATACCAGTAACTCTGGTGTTTGGGTGAAAGCTCCTGAATCAATGATCCCTTTACGAACCGTGTTGGTGACCGCGCCGCCAGCCAAATAAGCACCGGCGAATTCGAAAATCATCGCGATGATGATTGCTTGCTTAATCGTGATAGCGTTAGAGCCGACCGATGTGCCCATGGCGTTGGCGACATCATTCGCGCCAATACCCCAAGCCATCACAAAGCCGAAGACAGCCGCGATGATAACCAGCGTGGTGCCGTAAGTTGCAAGAATTTCCATTGGAGTTACCTAAGTGATTTCTTATTTTTTAGCGATAGATCATCAGTTCTAAACGTGCGCCAACACGTTGTGCCTGATCGGCGAGTTCGCCAATGGCTTCAATGATGAAGTAGAGGAACATTGCGTCGATGGGATCGAGTTTTTTCTCTAATTTTTGTAGTTTTCTACGGATTTTGCGCTGTTGTCCGTCGGTTTCGTCTTCGATGAGATCGAGTTTCTCAACCATGTCTTTCACGACATTGACTTCACGGCCTTTAAAACCGGTTTCGAGTAAGTCTTCTAATTCATTAATCACCGCTTTAGCCATCGCGGTGGCATCTAAACAGCGTTGCAGATACTCCATGAACATTTCCGCCAGCTTCGGTGGTAACTCCATTTTTCGCCCAAGCATACGGCCTGAAATATCTTTTGCTTTGTTGGCTATTCTGTCCTGATGAGTCAACAGTTCGAGAACGTCGGAACGTTCAATTGGCATGAAAAGTCCACCGGTAAGATTTAATCGAATATCTCGTTTCATTCGATCCGCTTCTTTCTCTAATTCAGAGATGATTACGCGACGCTTAGCGGCAGTTTTCCAATCTTTTTTTAGTACAGCGTCGAAAAAAGGTACTAAACCTTCACAACACTCATGTACTACATTGATATGTTCTTGTAATGGTTTAATTGGCGATTTAGCAAACAAACCAAGAATTGTATTTCCAGACATAATCTCTGTTCCAATTAGCTATGCAAAGGATATATTTTTTGCGAGGCGCATGGTAACGTAGACTAGCTTAGTTGCAAGCTTTTATCTGCAATTTTAGTACGTTTTAATTGAGATAAATCAAAAAAATTTGTTCAAAATCCCAACAGGAGAGCCGGGCGCTGCGTCAGCAAGCATGGATAAACCATGAACAATGAAATTGAAATCAAGCTGTTAGCGGCACCTCATTGTGCCTCAGAGTTGTTCGAACGACTGTGTCATTATAGTGTGCTGCAAACGGAAATAAAGCCGCTAACCAGTATCTATTTTGATACTCCAGATCGCCAACTAATGCGTTGGGGCATGGGGCTCCGAATTCGCAGCGGTGATGGTGCAGATGTGCAAACCTTAAAAACCGATGGGGTGGTGGTTGGCGGTTTACATCAACGACCAGAGTATAATTCGCTGGTGCCGACTAAACAGCCGCAATTGGCGTTGTTTAATCAAATTGAATGGCCTCAAGGTGCAGATTTAGCACAAATAGAACAGCAGTTAGTCCCCTTATTTAGTACCGTTTTTGACCGGCAAACGTGGTTACTCGACTTGGCCAACGATACCTTAGTTGAGGTGGCCTTTGATCAAGGTTGGTTAATTGCTAATACCGAACGGGAAGCGATTTGCGAAATTGAATTGGAATTAGTCAAAGGTGATGTGACTCAGTTATTTGAATTGGCTAGTGATATCGCCGAGATTGACGGTTTACGTTTAGCTAATATAAGCAAAGCGAAGCGTGGTTATCGGTTAGCTGCGGGTCATCGCGAAACGCTTAAACATTTACTTCCGGTTAAGTTGAGTGATGCCCCCCACGGTGCCGAGTGTTTGACTCGTATCTTTTCTACGGCCTTAGGGCATTGGCAGTATCATGAACAGCTGTTTTTAGATAATCCCCAGCTTGAGGTCTTAGAACAGGTGTCGATGGGCGTCCAAATGTTGGTTCAGGCTTGTAAGATGTTTAGTGAGTTAGACTTGGTTGCTTGTTCTTGGTTGAGTGAGCTGCGTTGGTTACGCCAACAGTTTAGCTGGCTTAATCAGGCCCATAGTTTATCCCGACTGACCGCAGAACGCGGTGTTTTAATTAAAAAGCTGCCTCAGCAGCGCTCTCTATTAAAGTCCTTACAACAGCAACAAAATGCCTTACCCCAAGTGGAACAAATCCACCAGTTAATGCACAGCCCGCGCTATTGTCGTTTGATGTTAAAAATCACTCGCTGGTTGTATTTGGCAGAATGGCAAAATAGTCCAACGGTGCAAGCCTTAGATATTCGCCAAGTCGCTCAACAATTGTTAGCGACCAGTTGGACTCATTTGCGCAACTCTGATCTCGCATTACCTGAAGTGGATGCCGATGTGTACATTAAGCAAGCCACCAAATTAAGACGGAATTTGCTGGTGGGGATCTGTGTTGGGGAATTATTTGATGAGAGCGCTCGACAAGAATTTCGATTGCCATGGATGGATATTTTGTCGGGGATTGAAGAGTTGAGTTTGTATAAACCCTTGCGGGCCCTGTTTGATGATTTGGAGCCGGAGTTACAGCAAACGATCGAAAAATGGGTCAGCCGAAAAGAGCAATCGTTATTAGATGCTTTAACGTTCTCTCGCCAACAAGCCTTGCAACAAACGGTTTATTGGTAGTTTTGGTGAGTAGCTTTTTGTTTAGTAAGTTATTGATCAGTCTGTTTATACCCAGCACTTTGCTATGGCTATTATTGTTGTTGGCGGCGATCTGTTGGTTACTTGGCCGAGCTTACCTGGCGAAAAGTTTAGTTTTTATTTCCTTGTTGTTGGCGCTGGTTTTCAGTCTTGGTCCGTTGAGCGGTAAAATGCTACGGTTTTTTGAAACACAATATCCGGCGATGCATGTATTACCCGCCGATACGGACCTGATTGTGGTCTTGGGTTGTTTGCATTACGTGGATAAAACACAACCACTCTCTAGCCAAGTTTTACCCTGCGCTACGGTAAAGCTGGTGGAGGCTATTCGCTTATGGAGACAGCATCCAGAGAGTCAAATATTGCTCTCGGGCGGGGATGTAGAAGCCAGTGGCGTGGAGCATGCCGATATGTTGGCCAAATTGGCGATATCCTTAGGTGTCCCGGACTCACATCTGTTACGTAGCTACCATAACTTAAATACGGCAGCAGAAGCGCAAACGGCGGCAGGTAGCTATCGTGGAAAAAACATCGTACTGGTGACACAAGCTGCGCATATGCCAAGAGCGATGTGGTTATTTCAGCAGCAAGGGTTAAAAGTGACTGCCGCACCAAGTTATTATCAGGTGCGTAATTGGCAAGCGCCACTCAGTTGGCGAGCCTTTATCCCGAAGTTCAGTAATATTGCCAAGGCGGATACTGCAATTTATGAAGCGTTGGCGAATCTATGGTTGCGTGCTCGGGTCAGTTTGAGTTCTTCCGAATAAATTAAGCTTTGGACAGGAGTTATTTGAACTCAGATCATTGCTCGATTAGTCTTTGGGATGTTGCTTTTGCTGTAGCTGGTGTAACTGTTGCTCGATTTGTTGTAGTTGTTGCTGCATGGTTTTTTGATTGGCATGATGCTGTTGCATAAAACGCACGAGCTCAGTTTCTTTGGCGGTTTCATCACGTAGTAGCATGGCCGACATTAAACCGGAGATGGCACCAAAAAAACCGACACCAGTTAAAATCATCACACTAGCGATGACTCGTCCGGCGTCAGTGACTGGCACAAAGTCACCATAACCGACCGTAGAAATGGTAACAATTGCCCACCAAAGAGCTTCTCCAGAGCTGTGAATTTGCCCGCCAGACTCACTTCCCTCGGCGATTAAGATGCCAATCGAACCAAGTAACACAATGATCAGGAGGACCAGTAATATGGCGGCTAAAGTTGCTTCAACTCTTCTATGTTTGAGTCTTTTAAGTAAGTGTTGCTGTACCGAGATGGCTTTAATTAGCTTCACCGCATGAATAAACCGCAGGAAACGCAGCGGTTCAATCAATGGAATACTGGCAAATAAGTCGATCCAATGGTGGCTTAGGTAGTGCATTGGTGTATGGCTACGTAACATGCGACTAAAAAAGTGGGTGATGAAAACACAGCAGATTAAGGTATCCAAAGTGACTAACAACGCGTGTAGTTGTGAATCACTAGGATAAAAATACAAACTACTGACAATGCCAATGGCGATAATGGACAGTAACATCATGACCAAGTCGAAGGCGTTTATATTGGTTTTCATCAGCGCATCCTGCAGCGAGTACTGAGCGATATACAAGCACTATACCTGAGTTTTAAAGATTTTCAGTATTGCGGGGTAAATACTGATATATCAAACAGTTTTGTGATAAATAAGGCATATTTGGAGTGTAGTGGTGGCGTCTGAATATCGGCTAGTGGATGCTTGAACTTCAATAGTTTTCATGTTCAGATTCATTTAATTTCTCAGCTGTGGTGCTGCTAACTATGTCAAATGCTCTCCCTCTGCAACAACAACTTTTATCTTTCGCTGCCCAGTCATGGGAGCGAGTGGTCGCCTTGGAACCCAGACTAAACACTGAACTCAGCGAGTACCAGCAGCAACAGTCGCAACAGGCCTTCGCGGTGAGTGACTTTATTGCCGATAGTTGTATTGCTCAGCCTTCTTTGCTGCTCGATATTTGGCAACAGCAGCTGCTAAGCCAGGTGTTAACAGAGACGCAGCTACGTGAGCAACTGACTGCTCAATTAGCCGAACAACAAAATGATGATGCTGCCAAGAAAGTATTACGGCGGTTTCGTCGCCAGCAAATGGTGTTGATCGCCTGGCGAGATTTAACCCAAGGCCAAGCGGTTACCGACAGCTTTGCGCAAGTATCGGCGCTGGCCGACAGCTGTGTTGACTGTGCGAATCAATGGCTATATTCGCGTTGTTGTGCTGAATCTGGGACGCCGATGGATAGCGCTGGCAATGCTCAAGCCTTGGTGGTGATAGGCATGGGCAAGTTAGGGGGACGCGAGCTTAACTTCTCCTCTGATATCGATTTGATTTTTTGTTTTCCAGAAAATGGCGAAACTCAAGGTGGGCGGCGAAGCATTGCTAATCAGCAATTTTTTATTCGTATGGGCCAGCGTCTAATTCAACTAATCGATCAACCGACCGTTGACGGTTTTGTATTTCGCGTGGATATGCGGCTGCGTCCTTTTGGTGAGTCGGGTCCCTTGGCGGTAAGCTATGCCGCCTTTGAAGATTACTATCAGCATCATGGTCGTGATTGGGAACGCTATGCGATGGTGAAAGCGCGGGTGATTAACCAGGATTTGCGTTATGACCAAGCCATTCAAGCCATGCTAAAACCTTATGTGTATCGTCGTTATATAGATTTTAGTGCGATCCAAGCATTGCGCTCGATGAAGGCGATGATTAACTCGGAAATTCGACGTAAGGGCTTACGTGATAACATCAAACTAGGCTCAGGAGGGATCCGTGAGATTGAGTTTATTGCGCAAACTTTTCAATTGATCCGTGGCGGAAGAGAACCAGTCCTGCAAACGCGCTCATTGCTCAAGGCTTTGAGCTTACTCAGTGAGTACGGCGAGTTGAGTCTTGAGCAGACGCAATTGCTTACCAAGCATTATCTGTATCTGCGTCAGGTAGAAAATATCTTACAGCAAATTGATGATAAACAAACCCAGACTCTGCCGGATAGCGAGCTTGATCAACAGCGGATCGCATGGGTGATGGGGGAAGCATCCTGGGTTGATTTTTATCAGCAACTACAAGCTTTATTAGCCGAGGTGAATGGCTGTTTCCAAAGCGCCATTGGCGATGAACAATGTGATGAGCATCAAGCTAGCCAAGATTACGAAGATCTGTGGCATTGTGGTGCTGATCGCGAAGCGCTTGCCTCGCTCATGGCTAAACATGTTTGCGCTGAAGCGGAGCAGCAGCAACGCGTGGAAACTATGTATCACTTTATGCATGCAGTGGAGCATCGGCAAATTGGTCAACGGGGTCGACAAACTTTAGAGCGGATGATGCCGAGCTTGTTACAACAGTTGTTTGAGCATCCGAAAACCAACTTAGTATTACCCCGAGTCATGGTGTTGTTAGAGCGGATCTTGTCCCGTACTGCTTATCTAGAATTATTAGCCGAAAATCCAGGCTCTTTGCATCAACTGTTGCGCTTGTGTGCTGGCAGCGCGATGTTGGCCGAGAAGTTGGCAAGCTTTCCGATCTTGCTGGATGAGTTGCTTGATCCCGCGTTGTTATATAATCCGGTCAGTGCCGATAGCTACGCCCAGCAGCTACGCGAGTTTATGTTGCGGATCCCAGCCGATGACATGGAACAGCAAATGGAGGCCTTACGTCAGTTCAAGCAAATACAACAGTTGCGGATCACCGCCGCGGATATCGCCGGTGCGCTACCTTTGATGAAAGTAAGTGATCACTTAACAGCGGTTGCAGAAGTAATTGTAAATGCGGTGGTTGAACATGCTTGGGCGCAAATTGTGGAGCGCCATGGCTACCCGGAACACCTTGAGCAACAGCAACGCGGTTTTGCGGTTGTGGGCTACGGCAAGATCGGTGGCATCGAAACTGGCTATAGCTCCGATCTAGATTTGGTTTTTTTACATAACAGTGACAGCTCTACCTACACCACTGGTCCGAAGCAAATCGATAGTAAGCAGTTTTATCTCAAATTAGCGCAACGCATTATGCACTTGTTTAATACCCGCACCGCCTCTGGCGTATTGTATGAGCTCGATATGCGTCTGCGTCCATCGGGGGCTTCGGGTTTGTTGGTATCGGCGATCGATGCTTTTGAGCAGTATCAACTGAAAGAAGCCTGGACTTGGGAGCACCAAGCCTTAGTGCGAGCCCGAGTGGTTTATGGTGATCGTGACTTAGGGCAACGTTTTGAACAGGTTCGCCATCAAATTTTGTCGATCAAACGTGAACCTACAGAACTCATCACCCAAGTGGTGGAGATGCGGCATAAAATGCGCCAGCATTTGAGTAGAGAAACTAGTGATTTATTCGATTTGAAGCAGTCGGCTGGGGGGATGGTTGATATTGAGTTTATTGCGCAGTATTTGGTATTACAGTATACCGATCGCTGTCCTGAGCTGAGTCGATGGAGTGATAATGTCCGGATTTTTGAAAGCTGCGCGCAGCTGGGGATCTTAGACAAACAGCAGGCACAGGGATTGACTCGTTGTTATTTAGAGATCCGTGACGAGGGGCATCGTCAATCCTTACAAGAATTACCGCGGCTGGTCGAAAAGGCTCAGTTCACCCTCGATCTGAGCGTTGTTTGTGATACCTGGCGACAGTTATTTGCCGCTCAAGCACCAAAGGTAGATTAGTAGACGCTGGGTTCGCCCTCAGGGCGCGATTTAAAGCGACGATGGATCCACATGTACTGCTCGGGAGCGCGTAAAATGGCTTTTTCTATGGCCTGATTAATCGTGCGCGCATCGGCTTTAGTGTCACCAGTGGGATAATTTTCGATAGCGGGTTCTATCACCAAGGTGATGGAGCCATCTGCGTTTCGAAGTGCGTAACTCATCAGTACCTGTACGTTTTTGACTCGAGCGAGGGTGGCTGTTCCGGTAATGGTAGCAGCGTTTGGCTGAGCAAAAAGAGGCACAAATACAGCCGCGTGGGTTCCGTAATCATGGTCGGGGGCGTACCAAACCGCATTCCCATTTTTTAAAGCTTTTATCATGCCTCGCACATCGGTTCGGTCGACCAGGTACTTATTGGCTCTGGTTCGTCCATGGTATTGGAAATACTCGTAGACTTGGTTTTTATTCGGACGATAGATACCAACACCAGGATCAATGACTCCAAAGGCTCTGGCATGGCTTTCTAAAGTCCAGAAGTGAGCACTTAACAGCAGAATGCCGCCTGGTTTTTGTCTCACCTGTTCTAAATGTTCCAAACCTTCAAAATGAAGATGTTTGGCAAAGCGCCATTTGGGCCAAAACCAAGCATTCGCGGTATCAACTACCGAGTGTCCGAGATGTGTGAAGCATTGTTCAAGCAATTGCTCACGCTGCACCGCAGATTTTTCTGGGAAACAAATGTGCAAGTTTCGACGTGCGATATGCACTCGTGATTTGAGTAGTCTTTTTCCTAGGCGGCCAATCGCCAAGCCTAAGTAATGTTGCAGGCGATGGGGCAGCAGGCTAATACCAAGCATGAAACTAATTAACAACCAAGCCCCCCAATTTCGGGGGTGAAAGGAGCCAGCGTTGAGTGTGGGGGGAGATATTTCAGCCATGTTTTTCTTTTTGCTTCAGTTGGTGAGTCAAGTTTACCCGAATTCTGGTAATTATGCCGCAGACCAGATTTTTAACTATGATAAACTGTTCGCAATTTATTTTCGATGAGAGTGAGTAATGCGAATAACCCTCCCTGAGTTTTCTCAAGCTAAGGTGCTAGTTGTTGGTGACGTGATGTTAGACCGATATTGGCAAGGACCTACTGGACGAATATCTCCAGAGGCACCAGTTCCAGTGGTGAAAGTTGAGCAAATTGAAGAGCGCCCTGGTGGTGCAGCGAATGTCGCCTTAAACGCGGTCGCTTTGGGTGCCAGTTCAACTTTACTCGGCATGAGTGGTGACGATGAGGCATGCCATGCCTTAGAAAATCAGCTAGCCGCAGTGGGAGTGAGTTGTCAGTTCAGTAAATTTGCTGATTATCCCACGATTACTAAATTGCGGGTATTAAGCCGTCATCAGCAGTTGATCCGTCTGGATTTTGAAGAGAGCTTTCATAACGTAGATAGCCAAGACTTGCGTGATCGTTTTACCCAACAGATCAACCAGCATCAAGTGGTGATATTATCCGATTACAATAAAGGTGCATTGAATCGGGTTGGTGATTTAATCGGCTTAGCGCGTGAAGCGAAGGTGCCGGTTTTAGTCGATCCTAAGGGCAGTGCCTTTGATAAATATCGCGGCGCAACGCTGCTTACGCCTAACTTCTCCGAATTTGAAACAGTGGTTGGTGCTTGTAAAGATGAGGTAGAGATCGTTCAAAAAGGTCTTCAATTAATTGATGAATTAGATTTGCAAGCCTTGCTGGTGACGCGCAGTGAGCACGGAATGACCCTGATTCGTAAGGGGCAAGATGCTTTGCATTTGGCCGCCTTAGCGCAAGAAGTCTATGATGTCACGGGTGCTGGTGATACGGTTATTTCTACTTTAGCCAGTGCCCTTGCAGCGGGTGCTAGCCTAGAAGATGCCTGCGCTTTAGCCAATGTGGCCGCTGGTATTGTGGTGGGTAAGTTAGGGACCTCGACGGTGTCGACCATTGAACTTGCCAACGCAGTATATGGTCACCAGGAAACCGGTTTTGGGGTGTTGAATGAACAGCAGTTAAAACAAGCTTTAGACGCTGCCCATCGTCGTGGTGAAAAGGTTGTGATGACGAATGGCTGCTTTGATATTTTACATGCCGGTCACGTATCTTATCTTAATCATGCTCGTACTTTAGGTGATCGCTTAATCGTTGCCGTTAATAGTGATCATTCAGTGAAGCGCTTAAAAGGTGAAGGACGCCCTGTGAACAGTGTTGATCGTCGGATGGCTGTATTGGCTGGTTTGGGGGCGGTGGATTGGGTGGTTGACTTTACTGAAGATACCCCACAGCGGCTGATCGCTAGTTTGTTACCGGATTTGTTAGTCAAAGGCGGTGATTATAAACCAGAGGAAATCGCGGGTGGTGAAGAAGTGATTGCCAATGGTGGCGAGGTAAAAGTGCTTAATTTTGAGGAGGGCTGCTCTACCTCTGAGATTATTCAATCGATCCGTCAGAATCAGATTGATTAGTATGCATCATCGTCTAAAAAAGGCGCCACTGGCGCCTTTTTTATTAACCAATAATTCTCCGTGGTCATGCATTCTCTCTGTTTTTAACATTGAATGCATGACATTGGGGGATTTATTGAGCGGCCATTAAACCGGAATTAACCAATACTACGTCTTCTTCATTTAGGGTGCCTACGGCTTGTTTAAGCGACAGCATATTTAAGATGTAATCGTAACGAGCATTTGATAAATCACTTTTTGCTGAGTATAAATTACGCGTTGCATCTTGTACGTCAACGATGGTTCGAGTACCCACTTCAAAACCTGCTTCGGTGGCTTCCAGAGCGCTTTGAGATGAGACAACCGTTTGCTCGAAGGCTTTTACCGAGCCGATACTCGCACTGACATTGTTGACCACCGAGTTTACGGTGCTTTGTACTGAACGATAGGTTTGCTCTAAGGCTTGAGACGCTGCAATGTAACTAAATTGAGCTTGTTTAACCTGAGAGTCAATACTGCCACCTTGGTAGATCGGCCAGTTGAATTCAAGACCGATATTGCCCGAATTCGCACTGCCACCTTGAGCGTTGTCGGTCATACTATTCCCGTATTTATTGTTGTCGTAACCAATACCTGCGGTTAAATCTAAGGTTGGCGCATGACCACTTTGAGCCAATTTAATTTGCTCTTGAGAGACTTCTTTGGCAATCCGCTGAGCGTTCAACTGAAGGTTCTTATCGCTGGCAAGCTCTAACCAGTGCTTTGCGCTTTGATTTAGTTCGGCGGGATCGAAGCGTTCGGTATTTAAAATATTGAGTTGGCGATGTTCTAAACCAGTTAACTCGCGCAAGGCTTCGTAACTATTTGATAAGGTATTACTGGCTTGAATTTCTTCGGCAAGCGTTCGGTCATATTCGGCTTGTGCTTCATGAACGTCGGTAATCGCAGTTAAGCCAACATTAAACCGTTGTTTAGTTTGCTCTAGTTGACGAGCGACAGCAGCCTTGTTTGCTTGTACAAAACTAACATTATCGATGGCGCGTAATACGTTAAAGTAAGCGGTGCTCACTCGAATAATCAGATTTTGCACATCGTTGGCATACAAGGCATCGACCCGAGTCGCATCTTTTTCTGAAATGCTTAAACTGGTCCAGTTGGTTCTGGAATAGAGTGACTGGCTTAAACCTACCGATGCATTGGTATTGGTGATACTGTCGATACTGCTGTTATCGGAATTGGTATATTTTGCCCCCGCTGAAAAACCGATTTGCGGGAGTAGCGATGCTCGGGTTTGAGTTATTTTCTCAAAGGCGATGTCACGCTGCGATTTACTTTGCAAGATGACGGGATCTTTTTCTTGAGCTAATTGATAAATTTGCAATAAGTCGTCAGCTTGAGCTTGATAAGCTATCGAGCCAAAAGTACAAGCTAATATCAATGATTTCATTTTCAGCTTCATTTCGCCTTTCCTCTATTCGCCTTGGATGTGCGAAGTTTATCGGGAGTGAGTTAAATTAATTCTAGGAGTTAAACAATATGGCTTAAACAGCTAACATATTGCGAATAAATGTTAGTCTATCTCAGCTTTAACTTTAGATTAAGACTTAGTTAAGAAAAATCATAATAGATTGTAGTCAATCTGTCATTGGATCATTAAGAGTCGGCAAATTATATACTAAATCGCCAAACAAAGGGGACTAGATTCATATGCTTAAGTTGAAAAACCTGAGTCAGTTTTCTCATCAAGACATGGAAATACAGACGGTAGAGGATGTCTATAAAGGTTTCTTTAAATTAAAGCGTTACACCTTGCGTCACCGTTTGTACCAAGGGGGGTGGAGTCAGTGGTTTCAGCGTGAAATGTTAGACCGAGGTCATGCGGCAGCAATTTTGCTTTTTGATCCGCTACTTGACCAAGTCGTTTTAGTTGAGCAATTTAGGATCGGTGCGGTCGAAACTGGAGCCAGTCCTTGGTTATTGGAAATCGTGGCCGGGATGCTTGATAGTAACCAACCACCATTGGATGTTGCGGTACGTGAAGCCGAAGAAGAAGCTGGGCTAAGGGTGAAGCGAGTGATTTCGTGTAATAGTTTTTTACCGGGCGCGGGAGGCTTAAGTGAGCGCATTCATTTGTACCTCGGTGAAGTTGATGCAAGCCAAGCGGGTGGTGTTCATGGATTGGAAAATGAAAATGAAGACATATTGGTGAAAGTTTTAAGTCGCGAACAAGCCTTCGAATGGGTACAATCGGGCCTGATTGATAATGCTGCGGCTGTAATTGCGATTCAATGGTTGCAGCTAAATTTGCAGAAAGTGTTGCTGCAATGGCAAAATAATGGCGTTGCAGATGCAGGCTAAAAAACTTGGTCGTTATCGCGTAAATCTTGAGCAACTGATGCAGCTTTATGCTGCTAATTATGTCTTGCTGATGCGCCTATTCCCGACTGAGCTTAGCCGTGGACAGACACTACGATTACAGCCACAAATTGGTGAAGACTACCAGCTCGAGTGTAAAGAACGTACGCGTTATACCTCGCTGTATGAGATCAGACAAACTGGTCGCCAAGCGCATCAGTATTTACGATCTCAGCTGATTGTGCGCTTGTATCACGATGCGCGCTTGGCGGAAGTGTGTGCTAGTCAGCAGATTTATAAGCTAAAACCAAGGTATGATTATCCTAATAAAAAGATGCATCATCGTGACGAAAAGCATCAAATAAATCAGTTTCTTAATGACTGGTTGGCATTTTGTTTAAAACAGCGGATGAAAGTAGAGTTTGAATAATCAAGCTCCAAGAAAAGATTGTGGCATTTACTAAATTAAATATTAATACAGCAGAAGATGGCAGTGTGCATTTGTTGCAAGTGACTGATACCCACCTTTTCGCTGATGAACGTACCGGGTTGCTAGGCGTTAATACTTGCGACAGTTTTAGTGCTGTGTTGTCGAACATCCAACAAGACCAAATTCCCTTTGATTACATTCTGGCCACTGGCGATTTGTCTCAAGATCACAGTAAACGTTCCTATCAACGTTTCGCTGAAAAAATTGCGCAGTTAGAGAAGCCTTGCTTTTGGTTGCCGGGGAATCATGATCTACAAGGAAACATGGACACGCTTGAACAGCATGGGATTTTGACCGCCAAGCAGTTAGTCAGTGAACATTGGCAAATCATCATGTTAGATACTCAAGTGGCGGGAGAGCCGCATGGTTCATTGAGTCAGTCACAGTTAGATCGCTTAGCCAAGGCTTTAGCTGAGTATCCTGATAAACATGTACTCATCGCAATGCATCATCAAAGTATTCCTGTGGGGAGTAAGTGGTTAGATCAGCATAATTTGAAAAATGCAGATGCTTTTTTTGCTGTGATCGCCAACTATCCAAATGTGCGAGGAGTTATTTTTGGTCATGTGCATCAAAACTATGAGTTTCAGTTTGATGGCATCGCTTATATTGCAACACCAAGTACTTGTATTCAGTTTTTACCGTTGTCGGCAAATTTTGCTCTTGATCACCAACAACCGGGCTGGCGTTACTTGCAGTTAACTAAAGAGGGGCGAATTGCCACTCGTTTACGTCGTTTATCTGAGCGAAGTTTTCTTCCGGATCCAAAATCTAAAGGTTATTGAGTGGAGCAAGCGTCAGTTTTATTGTATTTACATGGTTTTAATAGTTCGCCTTATTCTGCGAAGGCGCAAGTTATGGCAAACTATGTCGCAGAGAATGCACCACATATTCAGTTTTTATGTCCTCAGTTAGCCTGTTATCCACAGCAAGCTTGGGAGCAAATTTCCCAGTTATTAGAATCAAATCATGATGCTCGTTTAGGTGTTATTGGTAGTTCTCTTGGTGGCTTTTTGGCGACCAAAGTGGCGCAACAAACGGGCGCTCCTGCGGTACTGGTTAATCCAGCAGTAAAACCATATATCTTATTAAACGACTATTTAGGGGAACAAATTAATCCCTATACTCAGCAACGTTATGACTTGCAAGCACAGCATATACAACACTTACGACAACTGGAAGTTAGCGATTTGAGCTGTCAACAACAGTTATGGGCGTTGTTACAAACGGGTGATGAAGTGCTGGACTTTAGGCTAGCGGTCACCGAGTATAAAGGCGCAAAATTCACTATTGAAGAGGGCGGAGACCACAGCTTTCAAGGCTTTGAACGCCATTGTGGTGCTATTCTCGACTTCTTGGCTCTTAGGTAAATATTTCCATCATGGCTGACCAATATAATTCCGACTCTATTGAAGTATTAAGTGGCTTAGATCCGGTAAAACGCCGACCTGGCATGTATACCGATACCACTCGTCCCAATCACTTAGCACAAGAAGTCATCGATAACAGTGTGGATGAGGCGCTTGCTGGTCACGCTCGGTCTATTATCGTTACCTTATACGCAGATCAATCTATCGAAGTGGTCGATGATGGTCGTGGCATGCCTACCGATATTCATCCGGAAGAGAAGGTGAGTGGTGTTGAGCTGATTTTTACTCGCTTGCATGCGGGGGGCAAATTCTCGAATGAGCATTACCAATTTTCTGGAGGGCTACACGGGGTTGGTATTTCGGTGGTTAACGCCTTATCTTCCCGGGTCGAAGTGCAGGTTCGTCGTGATAGCCAGGTCTATGAAATGGCCTTTGAAGATGGGAATAAGGTTCAAGAGTTAGCGGTTACTGGCAGTGTCGGCAAACGTAATAGCGGAACCAAAGTTCGGTTTTGGCCAACCCCAAGTTATTTTGATAACCCTAAGTTTTCGGTTTCACGGCTGCGTCATTTGTTGCGAGCTAAAGCGGTATTGTGTCCAGGCTTAAATATTAAGTTTATTGATAAAATTAGTAATCAGCAGGATGAATGGTATTACGAAGATGGTTTAAAAGACTATTTAAGTCAGTCCTTTAAAGATTACATTAGTCTGCCAGACGACCCCTTTACCGGCGCTTTTAGTAGCAATGTAGAGGCTGTAGATTGGGCGGTGAGCTGGTTGCCTGAAGGTGGCGAAAGTATCACCGAAAGTTATGTGAACTTAATTCCTACCGCGCAAGGCGGAACTCATGTGAATGGTTTACGGCAAGGTCTACTCGATGCGATGCGAGAGTTTTGTGAGTTTCGTAATATTTTGCCGCGAGGTCTGAAATTGACGCCGGACGATGTCTGGGACCGTTGTTGCTATGTGTTATCGGTAAAAATGCAAGATCCACAATTTGCCGGACAAACTAAAGAGCGCTTGTCGTCTCGACAGTCAGCAGCTTTTGTTTCTGGGGTTGTCAAAGATGCCTTTAGTTTGTGGCTAAATAGTAATACCGATCAAGCCGAATTGCTTGCCGAAGTGTTTATTAACAATGCGCAACGGCGAATGCGTTCCAGTAAAAAAATTGCTCGTAAGAAAGTGACATCGGGACCAGCCTTACCAGGGAAACTGACTGATTGTACTAGTCAGGATCCGCTGGCTGGAGAGCTGTTTTTGGTGGAAGGTGACTCGGCGGGAGGCAGTGCGAAGCAGGCGCGTGAACGAGAGATCCAAGCGGTGATGCCTTTACGGGGTAAAATTCTCAACACTTGGGAAGTGGACGGGAGTGAGGTTCTGGGCTCGCAAGAGGTTCATGACATCTCGGTGGCCATCGGTATTGATCCTGATAGTCATGATTTAAGCGGCTTACGTTACGGTAAAATTTGTATTTTGGCGGATGCTGACTCCGACGGTTTACATATTGCCACGCTATTATGCGCATTGTTTATGATGCACTTTAGGCCATTGGTCGAGCAAGGGCATATCTATGTGGCGATGCCCCCTTTGTATCGAATTGATGTGGGTAAAGAAGTGTTCTATGCCCTAGATGAAGATGAAAAACAAGGCATATTAGATCGTATCGAAGCCGAAAAGAAACGCGGTAAAGTGAATGTACAGCGCTTTAAGGGATTGGGTGAAATGAACCCTCTACAATTGCGCGAAACCACCATGGATCCTAATACACGACGTTTGGTTCAGCTCACTATTGATGAAGAGCACGCAACTTTGCAGTTGATGGATATGCTGCTCGCGAAGAAGCGCGCAGGTGATCGGAAGCAATGGTTAGAAACCAAGGGAAACATGGCCTCTGACTTGGTATAGGGTAGCCTAAAAAATGCGAGATCTTCGACTTGGCTTAGCAACGAAGGCGTTGTTGTTGCTGTGCGGTGTATTGTTGATTAGTTTGGTGGGCCTAATCAGCTTTAATCATGACAATTTGCAGAGTTTCTTCAGAGACAGTCGAACCAATGTCATTGCAAATCAAAATTATCAGTTACAAAAATATTATGACGATGTATTTGCGCGTTTAAATTCCTTTAATGCCAGCCAAGCATATCGTTTTGAGAAAGCTAAGTCCGAGGATTTAGCAATGGTATTCGATTCTTTTTGGCAAGATCTAAAGAACTATACAGAGCTACCCATTCGCAGTTTAACCCTTGTGGTGCCTGAGCTAGGAGAGCGTTATGACTTCGGTTATTTAGAGCATAGCCAAAAAGCGACCGATTGGATGTTACAAGCGCATCAATCGCTTTCTTGGATCTTAGATTGCCCGTTAAGCTGCCGAGTGATCGTTGCTACTCATTTTAAGGTGGGTGAGCAACAGACAGATTATCAAGCCTTTTACAGCATCGACGCCTTGCGGTTATTGGAATTGTTTCCTGCCAGTCGAGGCAGCCACCATTTTATGCTCGAGCTGAACGACGATGCCTCCTTGCATTTATTATATGCCGAATCGATGTATCGTCAGTCAATCGCTAACATGTTGACCAAGCTTGACAGCCATTCGATTGTAAATGGTCTTGAGCAATTTAATAGTGAATGGGGTTTGAGTGAATTACATGCTTTTCCGATAAAACGAAACGTCGGTAACAAGCCGGTTTATTACGCCATTATCAATGACATTAATAGCCAATCTCAGCTGCTTAATCGGGCTAACTATAACAACATGTTGTTTGGCATGGCAGCCTTGGTTATCGCAGGTGCGATTGTTATTTTCTGCTTGAGTCCTTCATTGCGACGGATCCGACAAACCATCGATCACTTACCCTTATTGGCGCGCTCATCACATAATCTATTTCGGCGTAATTTGGAAAGTACAGGTAAACGGGTATTGCCTGATGAGTCTGATGAACTGAATCACGCCTTGGTTCGATTGTCTTATCAATTGGAAGCATTAGAACAACAATTGAAGAGCCGCGCTGAAGAGCTAGAGTGGGTTGCTAATTATGATAACCTCACCGATCTGCCGAATCGTCGTAAGTTTGAGCGAGTCTTGAATCAAATGGTTGAAGAGCAACGTTTTGGTTGCTTGTTGATGGTGGATTTAGATAATTTTAAATATGTGAATGATATTAGTGGTCACGGTGCTGGTGATGAAATGCTTTGCCAAGTCTCGGCTAGCTTAGAGCGCTTGCTACCAAACGATAGTATTTTAGCGCGCATCAGTGGCGATGAATTTGCGATTTATCTTGAAGATACCAGTTTAGCCTATGCTGAAGTCGCGGCACAACGGATCATCAGCTTATTGGCCCAAGTTCGAGTACCGGGACACAACATCATTCATACCACTTCGGCTTGTGTCGGAATTGTTGCTTTTCCTGAACATGGCAGTAGCTTTGAAGAGTTGATGGCAAAAGCCGATATTTGCAACAATCAAGCGAAAGAGCGTGGTAAAAACTGTGTGGTGAGTTTTGAAGCGGAGAATAGCGATTCGGAGCTTGCTAAAAAACACTTTTGGTTGGACTTGGCACAACATGCTATCGAACGCGACCGTTTGGAACTGTTTTATCAACCAATCATGAACAATAAGCTGAATAAGGTTGAGCATTACGAGGTTTTATTACGGGTTCGAGATGAACAAGATCGTTTACATTCCCCTTATCAACTTATTTTAGCAGCAGAGAAGAATGGCCAGATCGACAAAATCGATTTATGGGTCGTGCAACAGGCCTTGCAGCAGATGGAAACCAATCTGCGTTGTGGTTATACCGATAAGTTGGCGATAAACTTATCGGCACGCTCCTTCTGCAGTGAAAAGGTTATAGCCCGGATTGCCCGAGAATTTGTGAGTCGTAATATTGCTGGCGAAATGATTATTTTTGAAATCACCGAAACAGCAGCGTTACCAAACATGCAGCAAGCAGAAGAGCATATACGGCGTTTGAAGGCACTTGGTTGTGCGATTGCATTAGATGATTTTGGGGTCGGTTATTCTTCGTTTCACTCGCTGAAACAGTTACCCTTTGATTACTTAAAAATTGATGGCTCTTTTGTTCGAGAAATTTTGAATCAACACCAAGATAAGGTGTTTATTCAGGCCTTGGTTGGTATTGCCAATCAATTGGGCCACAAGACCATTGCTGAATTTGTTGAATCGGAAGCATTAAATAACGAACTGATTAAATTGGGAGTTGATTACTCTCAGGGTTATTACATTGGTAAACCAGCTAGCGCACGCTATTTCTGGCAATTTGACAAAGCATCCGCAGTGCTAGCTTTGCAAGGAACATAAAAGGTTATAGAGCATGAGTAGTGCGAATGAACTCAGTTTAGATGGCATAGAACGTCAATCGATGAGCACTTTTACTGAGCAAGCGTATTTAAATTATTCCATGTACGTCATCATGGATCGCGCCTTGCCCCATATTGGTGATGGATTAAAGCCAGTACAGCGCAGAATTATTTATGCGATGTCTGAATTGGGGTTATCGGCTAACGCAAAATATAAGAAATCGGCACGTACCGTAGGGGACGTTTTGGGTAAGTATCATCCGCATGGTGATTCTGCCTGTTATGAAGCGATGGTATTGATGGCTCAACCATTCTCCTATCGCCATCCCTTAGTGGATGGTCAGGGAAACTGGGGCGCGCCAGATGATCCAAAATCTTTTGCTGCGATGCGTTATACCGAAGCGAAATTGTCGAAATTTTCTGAGGTTTTACTGAGCGAGCTGGGCCAAGGAACCTGTGATTGGGTACCTAATTTCGATGGCACCATGAATGAGCCGAAAGTGCTGCCCGCACGTTTGCCGCACATTTTACTGAACGGGGTCACCGGGATTGCAGTGGGAATGGCCACCGATATCCCACCGCACAACGTGGGTGAAATTGCCAAGGCTTGTGTTCATCTTCTGGATAATCCGAAGGCTGAATTGAGTGAGTTGCTCGAATTTGTACAAGCGCCCGATTATCCAACTGAAGCGGAAATAATTACCCCGAGACGCGATATTCGCAAGATTTATGAAACGGGCCGTGGCTCGGTGAAGATGCGAGCCGTATTCCACACCGAAGATGGTGACATTGTGATTACGGCTTTACCGCATCAGGTCTCGGGAGCCAAAGTTCTGGAACAGATCGCGGCACAAATGCAAGCGAAGAAGCTGCCGATGGTGGTGGATTTGCGTGATGAATCGGATCATGAAAACCCAACTCGAATTGTGGTGATACCGCGCTCTAATCGAGTGGATGTTGACCAATTAATGAATCACTTGTTTGCATCCACCGATTTAGAGCGAAATTACCGAGTCAACCTTAATATGTTGGGGCTTGATAATCGGCCTCAAGTGAAAGGCTTGTTACAGATCTTAAGTGAATGGTTGCGGTTTCGCCGCGATGTGGTGCGCCGTCGACTGCAATATCGTTTAGACAAGGTATTAGCTCGTTTACATATTTTGGATGGCTTGCTGATTGCCTTCCTCAATATTGATGAAGTGATTGAAATCATTCGAACCGAAGACGAGCCTAAAGCGGCGCTGATGGCGCGTTTTGGCTTGTCGAATAAACAAGCTGAAGCGATCCTTGAAATTAAATTGCGTCAGTTGGCTAAGTTAGAAGAAATTAAGATCCGAGCCGAGCAAGCAGAGTTAGCTGAAGAGCGCGATAAGCTGGAGAAGCTACTGGGTAGCGAACGTCGACTCAGCACGCTGATCAAGAAGGAAATACTTGCTGATGCCGAAACCTATGGTAACGCACGTCGTTCTCCACTGATGGAGCGTGCAGAAGCAAAAGCCCTGAGTGAAAAAGAGTTGATGCCAAACGAAGCTATTACCGTGGTCTTGTCAGAAAAAGGTTGGGCAAGAGCGGCTAAGGGCCATGAGGTTGATGCTAAAGCCTTGAGTTACAAGTCGGGGGATGTCTTTTTAAGCAGTGCTTATGGACGCAGTAATCAGCAGGCAGTATTTTTAGATACAGCAGGACGCAGTTATGCGCTCGATTCACATACCTTGCCCTCGGCACGTAGCCAAGGAGAGCCATTGACTGGTCGCTTTAATTTGGCGGCAGGGGAAGTATTCTGCAATGTCGTGATGGCCAATGACGAACAGCGCTACTTGGTGGCCTCCGATGCCGGCTATGGTTTTATCGGTAAGTTTAGCGATATGTTAAGCAAGAATAAAAATGGTAAGGCGTTTTTGAGTTTACCTGCGGGCAGTAAGGTTGTGGCTCCGATTGTGGTGGACAGCTACCAGAATGATAGTTGTCTGGTCATCTCTAATGAGGGCAGAATGTTGGTCTTTCCGCTCACCAGTTTGCCAGAGCTCTCTAAAGGTAAAGGGAATAAGTTAATTAGTATTCCTAGTGCAAGAGTGAAAAATCGCGAAGAATATGTGACTTTGCTGAGTGTTGTTCCGGCCGATGCTTCGGTGACTCTATTTGCGGGCAAACGCAAGTTGACTTTGAAACCGAGCGATTTGGATCATTATCGTGGGGAGCGAGGACGACGTGGTAACAAATTGCCTCGAGGCTTACAGCGCGTCGATGGCATTGAGGTCGAGGCTATCGAGAGTGAGCTTGGAGAGGGGCCCAATGCAGATGCCTAAGTGTAGATTTTCAGCTTACACTTGTTCACTTAAATCTCAGCGCGTATACTGCGTGCTGTTTTAAGGGGGTGCTATGTTAGCTGTAATTCGAATTATTTTTATTGCTTTAGTGATGTTAACGGCATTTCCGTTTGTCATTTTGTATTGTTTGGTTCGACCTCGTCATCCTGACCTAGTGCATCAGATTGGCGTTTTAATTGCCAAATGTGGACGCTTTGTGGGCCTTGAGGTTGAAGTTCGAGTGGTTACACAACAATTGCCAGAAAAGGCGGTATGGATAGCCAACCACCAAAATAGTTATGACATGTTTACCTTGCCATTCGCCTTGCGTAAGGGGGTGGTGTCTATCGGTAAGAAAAGTCTCGCGTTGATCCCTTTCTTTGGGCAAATTTACTGGATTACCGGTAATATTTTAATTGACCGGGATCGACGTAGTAAAGCCGCCGACACCATTAAGCAGGCGGCCGCTGCGATAGAGAAACGTCATCTGTCGGTATGGATGTTCCCTGAAGGTACTCGTAGTTATGGACGTGGCTTGCAGAGTTTTAAAACCGGAGCTTTTCATCTAGCCATGCAAGCCAAAGTTCCTATGTTACCGATCTGTTGTTCTTCAACTCATGGTCAGGTAAAACTGAACCGTTGGAACAATGGTAAGGTGATCGTTGAAGTGGGCCATGCTTTTTCGGTCGCAGAATGGAAAGGACAGCTGCGCAGTCACATTGCCGACTTGCATCAGCAGATGGAACAACGGATCTATGAGCTGACCATGGAAGCACGCGGTGAAGCTGCCGATTATGCCGATGTTCATCAACGAAATTTAGCCAGCCCAGCAGAGACCATGGTAGGAGAGAATACATGAGTACCCAACAATTGATTGCCGATTGGCAGGCCGAAACTGATTTAATTATTCAAGAATTATTGGCCGATGGCAGCGATCCAGATGCCGAATATACCATCGAACACCACCTTGCCAGCAACGATTTTAAAGTGCTTGAAAAAGCGGCGGTAGATGTCTTTAAAGCGGGTTATGAGGTGAGTGATGCCGAAGAAGCCGAGCTAGAAGATGGGACTAAGGTATGGTGCTTTGATGTGATTGTTGAAGTGCCGCTAGAAGCGAAAATAATCAAACAAAGTATTGAAGAATTAGCGAATATTGCCGATAAGCATAAGGTCATTTATGATGGATGGGGCACCTATTTCGAGTCTGATGAGGATGACGACGAGTCATAGAGCCTAAAATTTATCGATGAAAACGACGCCTAGGTGTCGTTTTTTTTATTACACTGAGCTATATGCTCAGGATTTAGGATAGGCTGTGTCGCTGCGTATTGTTGTTCTATTATTTTTTCTGGCTTGGCCCGTTGCCGCTATGCAGATGGTCACCGCCAACGCTAATTGGCCGCCATGGCGAGTGATTGAGGCCGATGGTAGTTTGAGCGGTATCGAGATCGATATTCTTAAGCAGCTTAGTCAGGCTCTTGATCTGGAGTTAAAGACTCAGCCCTGTGGTTGGAAACGTTGCTTAAAGTATATGGAACTTGGTGAAAGTGATGTGATGACCGGCCTCTATAAAAACGATGAGCGTGCGCAGTATATGCACTTTGTTGAGCCGCCTTACCGTAGTCATAACGACATGTGTTTTTATCAAGCGAAAATTAGACCTGTGCAGAAGCTCGATAGCTATTCTGATTTGTACTCCTTAACGATAGGGGTATTGAACAAAGTCGCTTATTTTGAACAATTTGATCAAGATCTTAAACTGTTCAAACACTATGCTACGACCGATGAAAGTTTATTTCGCCTGCTACTTGGTGGCCGTATCGATACGCTGATTATGTCTTGTATTGAAGGTGATATCTTTTTAAAGCAAAGACACATGACGGATATATTTGAGCATACCAATTATACAAAACGTAATTACCGCTCGGTTTATTTGGCCATTTCAAAACGTTCTAAGTTGATCGAGCGCGCCGCAGAAATCTCAAAGCACTTACAACAAATGTTGGACTCTGGCGCGATTACTAAAACACTCGTATCTTATGGCGTGGTAGAGCGCGATTAACGCGCGCTATCGAGTTTTATACGAGGCCATTAAGTAGGCCAAATAAGCCCCCAAAAACCCCCCCCCAAACCACTAACCAGCCTAAGTGTTTTCTAATCATTTGTTGAATAATTTGCTTCACTAATTGCGGCGTGAGTTCGGCTAAGCGTTGTTCAATAATTAAAGTGATTTTTTGTTGTACGTCACCCAAGTGTTCTGGTTGCTCTAATTCTTGGCGCAAAGCCTCACTAAACTGTGGATCCTGACTAATTTGAAGGACAGCCTCTTTTAGTTTATCGATAAAAGGCTGCTCTAAGGGGGTGAGTGCTTCCTTACCACCAAACATCGCTAACATCCCGCCAAATGAAGATCCTTCGATGGTTTCCACTAAGGCATGATAAGCCGGACTAAAATCGGTTTTGTTGATGACGGGACTCAGGTTTACTTGAATTGCTTTGCCACTGGCATCGGATAAAAAGCGGTCGATGTTTTCGGCGGTAAAAAACTGGCTTAGCATCAGCTCTTTGATACCTTGCTTAAAGTCATCGAAGCGGGCTGGAATAACCCCCGAGCCATATAATCCGGGGACTTTTTCAAATAGCATATGAATGGCTATCCAGTTAGTTGCGGCACCAGATAGAGCAAATAAACCGATGGAAAACATCAGTGCTTGTTGGAAAAAATAGCCGACGCAGACCAATACGAGGGCAATCAGATTGGTGATGAAACTTTTATTCATGTTGGTTCCTCGTCTACAAATAAAAAGGTCCCCCGGCGGAGGACCCTTAACTAGACGTGATTTATAACGCAGCGATAGTCGTTTGTTGCGCGACTAGTTTTGCTTTTGCTTTGTCCATTTCGGCTAACTTAGCACGCTCTTTCGCAATCACTTGCTCAGGTGCGTTTGCCACAAACTTTTGGTTAGACAGTTTACCCGCAACTTTTGCTAAGTCCTTGTCGAGCTTTTCAAGTTGTTTGCCAATCCGCGTTAGCTCGGCTTCTTTATCGATGAGACCAGCCATGGGGATCAGTAGTTCCATGTCACCAAGTAAGGCGGTAGCAGAAGCAGGGGACGCTTCGCCTTCGGCTAACAAACTTGTACTCTCCAATTTGGCTAAAGAAGCTAAGAACGGTGCGTTATCCTTTAGGCGGCGTTGGTCTTCACTGGAGGCATTTTTCAATAAGACATTGAGTGGTTTGTTGGGACTAATGTCCATTTCACCGCGAATATTACGAATTGCCAAAATAAATTGTTTGAGCCATTCAAGATCGGCGATGGCGGCTTCATCCATACGACTTGCATCAAACTCAGGGAAAGCTTGTAACATAATGCTGTCATCCGCCTTGCCCTTGCCAGCTAACGGAGCGACTTGGCGCCAAATTGTTTCGGTGATGTAAGGGGTAATTGGATGCATCAAACGGAGTAAGCTTTCTAGTACATTTAGCAAGGTATAGCGGGTGCCACGTTGCTGTGCTTCACTGCCTTTGAACAAAATCGGCTTCGTGAGTTCTAAATACCAGCCACAGAATTGATTCCAAGTGAATTCATAGATCGTTTGTGCGGCAATATCGAAGCGATAGCTGTCGAGCGCTTCGCGGTAGGCCTTAATTGTTTGCTGATACTGACCTTCGATCCAGCGATCGGCCAGTGAAAATTCCATGTCGCCGCCGCGCTCTTGTGAAGACAGCCCGCAATCTTGCTGTTCGGTATTCATTAATACGTAGCGACTGGCGTTCCACAGCTTATTACAGAAGTTACGATAACCTTCGAGGCGGTTCATATCCCAGTTAATGTCGCGGCCAGTAGTGGCCATAGCGGCAAGAGTAAAGCGCAGCGCATCGGTACCGTGGGCTTCGATGCCACTTTCAAAGGTTTTACGAGTATCTTTTTCAATTTTCTTCGCCAGCTGCGGTTGCATCATATTGCCACAACGCTTACTGACCAAACTTTCAAGATCAATGCCGTCGATCATGTCTAAGGGATCGAGTACGTTCCCCTTCGATTTAGACATTTTGTCGCCGTTTTCGTCGCGGATCAGCCCGGTCACATACACCGTCTTAAAGGGGACTTGTGGCTTGTTGTTTTCATCTTTGATGAAGTACATGGTCATCATAATCATACGGGCAACCCAGAAGAAAATGATGTCGAAACCGGTGACCAATACGTTGCTGGGGTGGAAGGTAGCCAGATCGGGCGTTTTTTCCGGCCAACCTTGGGTGGCGAAAGTCCACAGTCCAGATGAGAACCAGGTATCCAGAACGTCATCGTCTTGGCGCAGACTGATATCGTCGGCTAAACCGTGTTTGCTGCGTACCTCGGCTTCGTTACGACCCACGTAAACTTTGCCTGTTTCGTCGTACCATGCAGGGATGCGGTGCCCCCACCAAAGTTGGCGAGAAATACACCAATCTTGAATGTCGCGCATCCACGAGAAGTACATATTTTCATATTGTTTAGGTACAAACTCAATTTCACCGTCTTCCACGGCTTGGGTTGCGACCTTGGCTAAGGGCGCTGCACGTACATACCATTGGTCGGTAAGCATCGGTTCAATGACCACTCCACCGCGGTCACCGTAAGGAACGGTGTTATTGTGTTCTGCTACTTCTTCGAGCAAGCCGAGTTCATCAAACTTAGCCACAATCGCTTTGCGGGCGGCAAAGCGCTCGAGGCCTTGGTATTCGGCTGGAATGTCGGTAGCGTAAGCGTCTGATGGCTCACCTTTGCTACTAAATACTTCTGCTTCATCACGGATCTCTGCATTCAGGGTGAGAATGTTGATCATCGGCAATTGGTGGCGTTTACCTACTTCGCAGTCATTGAAGTCGTGGGCAGGGGTGATTTTCACACAACCGGTGCCTTTTTCCATGTCGGCGTGTTCATCGCCAACAATCGGAATTCGACGACCCACCAATGGCAGTTCAATAAATTTACCAATCAGGCTGTTATAACGCGGGTCTTCGGGATTTACGGCAACACCGGTATCACCCAACATGGTTTCTGGACGGGTGGTGGCAACGACTAAGTAGTTAAAGCCTTCACTGGTGGTTTCACCATCGGCCAGCGGATAGCGCAGGTGCCACATGTGGCCTTTTTGTTCTTTGTTTTCTACTTCTAGATCAGAAATTGCCGTGTGTAGTTTTGGATCCCAGTTCACCAAACGTTTACCACGATAAATTAGGTCATCTTCATAAAGACGGACGAAGGCTTCTTCAACCGCTTTAGACATCCCTTGATCCATGGTGAAGCGCTCACGTTCCCAATCAACCGAGGCGCCGAGACGACGCAATTGTTTGGTAATAGTGCCACCGGATTCGGCCTTCCAATCCCAGATCTTGTCAATAAATGCTTTACGACCGTAATCGTGCTTGGTTTTATCTTCTTCGGCGGCGATTTTACGCTCGACCACCATTTGGGTAGCGATACCGGCATGGTCGGTCCCTACTTGCCACAGGGTATTTTTACCCTGCATACGCTGATAGCGGACCAGAGTATCCATAATGCTATCTTGAAACGCATGCCCCATATGCAAGCTGCCAGTGACGTTTGGCGGCGGGATCATGATGCTAAACGATTCTTTAGCGGTGTTGCCATGGGGCTTAAAATAGCCCTGTTGTTCCCATTCTTGATATAGCGACTGTTCAATAGCGCTGGGGTTGTAGGTCTTTTCCATTGGATGTCTTGACTCTATTTAATTTCTGGGTTTGTGTAGGCCACGGTGTCTAGTTGTAGACCCTGTTGGCGATACACTCGATAACGTTCTCTAGCCGCTGCTTTACCGATTTCATCCGCGGGTACAAAATCGATAAGATGTTGAAAATTTCTGGCAAAATCGACCGCAGTGCTGGTGAGATTCACCAAACATTGACGGCGTTGCCTTGGTACCTGCCAGGTTATTTCGACAGGCGCTCCCCCTTGGGGGCCTTCACCATTGAGATTGTGCGGTACAAACTGTTCTGGTTCAAACTGCCATAGCAGCTCATCAAGTCGCTCGGCGTGTTGTTTTGACGCACAATAGACGACGCTCCGCTCACCATTTCGATAGTATTGTGCGACGATTTGACACACTATTTTATCGAGGGCCTCGCTGTCACTGATGACCGAATCGGGCATGATATAAAATTTCGCATTCATACGCTAGAGACTACTTGTTCCAAATACGCGAGCCAAGCCCTGTCGGGCTATATTCGTGGTGCTTATTTAAACCAAAACAGGGAGCAAGGCTCCCTGTTGGTTGATTTAGAATGTTGCTTATTCTTCGATTTCCTGACCAGATTTACTGAGTAAAAATTGAGTCAGTAGCGGAACTGGTCTGCCAGTTGCGCCTTTTTCTCCACCTGATTTCCAAGCGGTACCTGCGATATCGAGATGAGCCCAGCTGTATTTCTTGGCAAAACGCGATAAGAAACAGGCCGCGGTAATTGAACCTGCAGTTTTACCACCAATGTTCGCCATATCGGCAAAGTTGCTCGCCAGTTGTTCTTGGTACTCTTCACCGAGTGGTAGCCGCCAAGCTTTATCACCACTTTGTTCGGCACTGTTGAGTAAATCATGAGCCAATGGATTATGTGGCGTCATTAAGCCAGAAGTATGATGGCCTAAAGCGACGACACAGGCACCGGTAAGGGTAGCGACATCAATCACTAACTCTGGATCATAACGTTCTACGTAGGTAAGTACATCACATAGAACCATACGACCTTCAGCATCGGTATTGAGAACCTCAACGGTTTGTCCTGACATGGTCGTAATCACATCGCCGGGTCGATAAGCGTTGCCTCCGGGCATGTTTTCACATCCAGCTAAAATACCGGTCACCTTGAGCGGCAATTGTAACTCGGCTAGGGCTTTCATAGCGCCATAAACACCAGCTGCGCCGCCCATGTCATATTTCATCTCATCCATGCCTGCGCCAGGTTTTAAGGAAATACCACCGGAGTCAAAGGTTAAACCCTTGCCAATTAATACCAGCGGTTTTTGCTCTTCACAACCAGGAGCGCAATATTCGATGATGCTCATCATCGATTCATTATCGGAGCCACGACCAACCGCTAAGTAAGAGTTCATTTCTAGCTCGGCCATTTGCGCTTCTGCAACCACGCTCACCTTAATATTGTCATAATCATTCGCAAGTTGTTGTGCTTGGTCTGCTAAATAGCTCGGATTACAGATATTGGGAGGCAGATTGGCTAAATCTTTGGCATGTTTCACACCATGCGCGACAGCCAAACCATGTTGCACAGCGCTTTCTCCGATAGCCAGTTCACGACGTGTTGGCACATTGAAGACAATTTTGCGCAGTGGACGACGCGTTTCCTCACGATTGCTTTTGAGCATGTCGAAGCTGTATAAACTTTCTTGAGTGGTTTCTACTGCTTGGCGTACTTTCCAATAAGTATTACGTGATTTGACGTGTAACTCAGGTAAGAAACAGACCGCTTCCATAGAACCGGTATCGTTTAAGGTGTTGATCGTTTTGGTGATGATTTGACGGTATTGACGCTCGTTTAATTCACGTTCTTTGCCACAGCCCACCAAGAGCACGCGTTCGCTCAATACGTTGGGTACATGATGTAGCAGCAATACTTGTCCTGCTTTCCCTTCTAGATCACCGCGGCGTAATAGGGCACTGATATAGCCGTCACTAATTTTATCTAGTTGTTCGGCAACTGGTGATAAGCGACGTGGTTCGTAAACACCGACGACTATACACGCACTACGTTGCTTTTCAGGACTGCCACTTTTTACGCTAAATTCCATGAATGCTCCTACAATTAGCAAAACTGGGTTAAGATAGTTTATCTGCTCGAATGGATCAGTTGATCCTAGCGACTGTTTAAATAAATATGAGTGATACAGTCACATTTAGCTATGTGAAACTGTACAAAATAGAAAGTTTATCTGAAATTTTTGCTATTACCAGCAAAGTTCCAAGTTTGAAGTGAATGACTGAGTGCTAATATTCCGCTACTTATTTAAAGAAACGGCCAAAACACAACTCGCAGTGCTTGCTGTTTTGATGCTAATTTTCACCTCGCAAAAGTTTGTTCGGATCTTAGCTCAGGCTGCCGAAGGCAATGTTGCGGGTGAGATCATCGCCAAGGTGATGCTATTAAATGTCCCTTCTTTTTTAATTCTTATCTTACCGATTAGTATGTTTATCGGTGTGTTAGTGGCTCATGGGCGCTTATACGCCGATAGCGAGATGGTGGTATTACAAGCTTGTGGTTACAGCACCGCTCAGTTATTGCGTGATACCTTGGTCTTGGGTTTGCTGTTTACCGTCGTCGCTGCTGCGAATACTTTGTATGTTAGTCCCTACACTAACTATTTGGAACAACGCTTGTTTGACCAAATGGACGCCGAGGCTGGTATGTCGGTGTTGGTACAAGGCCGTTTCGAATCGCTAGGCGGCGGGGTGGTGACCTTCGTTGAACAAATAGAAAATAAAGGCGAACATCTTGAGAAAGTATTTGTGGCGCATACGCCTGCCGCCGGTTCTGAGACCCGCCCATCAGTGGTTATGGCTGAAGAAGGAGGCATAGAGCGCCGCAGTGACGGTTCACAATGGATGGTACTCAGCAACGGCAAACGCTATGAACAAGCGCCTAAAGATTTAGATTTTAGTATTTTACATTTTGAGCGTTATAAAGTTTATTTACGCGAGCAAGAGAGTACTCAATCACAACGGCGTTTGTGGTCACAACCCACCATGGAATTATGGGGAGCGACCGAGTTAGCACAAATTGCTGAATTACAATGGCGAATTTCTTTACCGTTAACTATTCCGATCCTTACTTTTATGGTGGTGCCCTTAGCTGCCGTGAACCCAAGGCAGGGGCGTTACGCAAAGTTATTGCCAGCTATCTTGTTGTACCTTAGTTACTACTTGTTATTGAGTGCCGCTCGCAGTGCTGTTGAGGAAGGGACTTTGCCACCCCACATCGGTTTGTGGTCGGTACATGCGCTGATGTTTAGTATTGCCCTGAGTTATTTGTTTATTCGTAGTGAGTATTACTTGAAAGTGCGTGGAAAATTTAAAGGAAAGGCCTGTGTTTCGAATACTTGATTGGTACATTGGCCGAACGATTTTAATGTCTAGTTTGTTGGTCTTGGTGACCCTACAAAGCTTGAGTATGATCGTAAAATTTGTTGAGCAACTGGGCAGCGTTGGTCAAGGGGATTACCAAGTGGTGGATGCCCTATGGTATGTGTTGCTGAGTGTGCCTCGCGAGTTAGAAATATTTTTCCCTATGGCTGCCTTATTAGGAGCCCTGATCGGCTTAGGATCTTTGGCCAGTACCAGTGAATTGGTGGTGATGCAAAGTGCTGGCTTATCTCGTTTTAATATTGCTTCGGCGGTGCTTAAAACGGCTGTGCCGATGATGATCGCGATGATGCTTTTAGGAGAATATGTTGCCCCTTCCTCAGATTTGGCGGCTAAACAGTTACGTTCTAGCAAGATGTCTGGTGGCTCATTGGTCGCGGTACAACGTGGGATATGGGCTAAAGATGGCGATAGCTTTGTGAGTATTGGCGAAGTTCAAGAAAGTAAAGATATATTCAATATTACGATTTATCGCTTTAATCAGAATGCCGATCTTTACCAACAGGTAGAGGGTGAACGTGCTATTTATGATAAAGATTATTGGTTGATCGATCAGGCTGTGGTGACCGATTTTAGTGATGATGGAGTGACTCGACAACACTTCGACCGTTATCGATGGAATAGCAGCCTCACGCCAGAAAAATTGAGTGTAGTGACGATTAAACCCCATGATTTGTCGATCTCGGGAATGTACTCTTACATTAGTTATTTGCAACAAAACCATCAAGATCCCGCTCGCTACCAGTTAGCCTTAGCACGTAAATTGATGATGCCTATACTCACTGGCATCATGATGTTATTAGCTCTGTCTTTTGTATTTGGTCCGTTGCGTAGCTCCAGTATGGGCGCAAAAATAATGATGGGTGTTGTGGCGGGATTTAGCTATTACATTCTTGATCAAGTCTTAGGTTCGATGAGCTTAGTTTATGGTGTGCCCCCTTATGTGAGCGCAGCCATTCCAAGTGCATTGGTACTTGGGATTGCCTTGTATTTGATCAATCGCCGCGCATAAGTGGTGAGTTAATCACAACAGCCCTCGCGATGAGCTTATTAATCGCGTGGGCTCCTGCCATGATTGCAGCCTACTGTTCGCGTTTTCTGCGCGGCTATTTTTATCATCTGGTGATTTAGATAGGGTTACTTTTTAGGTAGGGTGACCACTTGGCACTTTCCCCATATATCTTGAAAAGCAGTTTTGTCTTTGGTGAGTAATACCATTACGTTACCTAGCCCAAGGGCTGAAGTGAATAAGCGGATCAGCGCTTGGGTATAGGAAATATTCGATCCATCTTTATTTTGAACTCGCAAACGCCAGGCTCGCATTCCGATTGTTTGGCCTTGGTTGTGCCAAAACCAAATATAGAACAAGATGATGCTGCCCCAAATTAGCCCCTGAAACCAAATTTGTGTCACCAAGTAACTCGAGGGCTCCACTCCCTCGGGGAGCGTGAGTAAGCCTAAACTACTACTGACGGCAACCATGGCCAAGCTCAACATGGTTACGACCATCGCAATGGCTGTTGCCATCACTGCATCATAAATATAAGCACCTAAGCGGCGGAAAAAGCCTGCGCTTGGAAGGGCTGAGAGAGAAGCTGCTTGTGTCATAGGATGTTTCCAAAAAAGTGAGGCCTTCATTCTAGCAAAACTCAGTTCACCACCACCAAACTATTGCCGAATTTTGCCAACATAAGCTTATAAAATGCTCGCGCGACCAAATCTTAAACACTTAGACGGCTTATTCTTAAAAAGCACTTGCCAATCTAAAAACGCAGCTTATAATGCCAATCACTCGCTAAGGCGGGGAAAAATGCCAGAGTGATGAAATTGGTAGACATAGGGGATTCAAAATCCCCCGTTAGAAATAACGTGCCGGTTCAAGTCCGGCCTCTGGTACCAAATTAGAAAAAGCCGTCCTAGTGACGGCTTTTTTGTGTTTCAAAATCACCGTCGTGTAGTCTCCCCCCCAACATTCAACTCCTATACCGTCTCATCCTATGCTCTGTAGACAAATCATTTGCGAAGTCATTATTCGGCGGCATTCTACTCGGGTACGATTGTAGGGTAATTTGTCATCCATTCTTCTCGTGTTAAGTAGGTTTTAGCGCCACTTTTATAGTACTCACTGCTTTTATCTACAATCGAAAGGTCATCGGGCGTTGTCGTTATCATATAGAACCAAGTTGGTTTCGTGCTTAAGTACATAAATCGACTGCCTCCAGCACCAGGTAAATAGTTCGCGTTAGCGAAGTCACCTTTTGATACCGACGAAGAAACCGTTGGGTACCGATGGTCATTTATCATGCAGATGGAAAAGGCGGCTACTGTAAACCAGATATCTGTTCAATAAGTAACATTGATAAAACTGTACTAATTATTGAAGTTAAAACTGGTGGGGCTGATTTATCTACTCAACAACAAGTTGGATTTGAGCCAGAGGGAATAGATAGTAAGGGCGAGCCAATGTATCGTATACCCCCAGATGCAATTGCTTCAGGTCAATTAGCTGATAAATTGAATTTAAAGGCGGGAGAAAAAATTGGGATAAAGTACCCTGATGGATTACCAGTAAAAATAGAAAGGGTAGCGGGCTTAAATGAGGTGGGAGAGTAATGAAAAAACGAGAATTTTTAGCTTTTTATAAGCAGCGTTATGACGGCAGGAATATGGGAGGGGGGGCTTGGGAGTTTATTTTGGAAGAGGATGGAGACTATGGTTTTTTAAAAATCATGCCTCGCTTGTTAAAATCTCCACCTCTGCAATATATCGAGCCACAGGTGTATATGGCACCCTCTTGGTTTGCTGAGCTGGTAAGGGAGATTAGAGAAGATAATGAATTAAATCATTTGTTCTGGGATGTGTTAAGGTACAAACCGGATAATGGTGAAGTACTTGAAGAGCATTTACCGCAAACCTTAGTGATGGCTCAAGAGTGGTACAAAGAACAAAGTAAGCCGGAGGTAATGGGAGCTTTTTTAAAGCGAATTCATGAATTTGGCCCTTCGATTGGCCCTGTGCTTAAACAAAGGTTCTATTACTCTTGTGTATTGAAAGGGGATGTTGAGTTGCTTGAGGCAGAGCGCTTGGCTCAGGAAAACGGTACAACTAAATTACCCCCTGCTTATACCTTACAGTTTTTTACTAATGCGGTGCGTTTAGCCAAAGAGTACCGCTCTGGTGAGCGGGTGTGCCCGATAGACTTCTAGGCATGTTGGTCGCTTGTCTAAAATAAAAGGCCGTAGAGTCTGAGGGCTCTCCGCGAATATATTTATGACTTTCGAGCCTTGTTTCAAGGGGGCTAGTGGCTCATTTTTGCAAGGTTTTTAATGCTTGCTGTCGATGCTATTTTTTTAACTTTAACCGCTTATCTCGATAAGCCCTTAAATCAATCATTTGGTTAGACAACACCTTATAATGCTTAATCGAATTGGCTTGAAAACGGTGGTGTTTACCCGCGGTTTTCACTGTTAGCCCAAGCACCTAAAAACCGAAATGGCTGCCTGCTGATACTTTACTATTTTTCACGAATATATTCTCTTGGTTAAAGAGTGTATGGATGGCGACCGAGTTAAGCCAGTTGATTTTTAGTCTCTCGTCAAAAATAATGATCTATTCATTACATGCTTTATATCCATGAGGGGTAAAAATGGAACAGTTAGTGAGTGTCGGGTGGCTCTATAGAAAAGGAGAGCGCTTACTCTGTGTGAAGTCTAAAGGTAAAGATAAATTTTTTATCCCAGGTGGCAAGCTGGAGATTGGAGAAACCAATGAAGTTGGCTTACAGCGTGAAATTCGCGAAGAACTGAGTATTGAATTAGCTCTCGATTCAATTCAGCACCAATTCTCGATCACTGATACGGCATATGCTTTAGCCAATACTCAGCTGACAATGCATTGTTACACCGCAAATTTCACGGGGGATATATTTGCTAACGCAGAAATTGAAAAGGCTGAATGGTTGGGACTTTCTGAAATGAGTTGCTGCGCACCAGCGGCGCAGAAAGCACTTCATCGTGTTCTAAAAAAAACCAATGCTTAGATCTTAAATTTGAGATGGATCTATGGCCACAAACGTTGACTGCAAGATTGGTTTTCTGGGATTGATGAAAGAGTCTTAAAATGCCCGTTTTGCTATCGCTCGACGGGCATTGTTGTTGGCTGATTAATCAGCAATAAAAAGGCTTATCTTCTATGTTCAGTGAGCGTGATGCGGGCTCTTTATTCGTAAAAGTAAACGCGATGTTTAATTTTGCTCACTCATTTTCTAGCGGCTGTGGCTTGATTACCAGCCTTTTACCACTCCGCCTTTAAAGATTGTGGAAGCCGCTTGGTATACTTCATCGGTTTGGTAGGCTTTTACAAAGTTTTGCACATTTGCTGCGTTAACGTTGTCTTCGCGAGCCACGATTAAGTTGACGTAAGGCGATTTTTTACTCTCTACAAAAATACCATCTTTCTCGGGTGACAAGTCGATGCTACTAGCGTAAGTGGTGTTGATAATCGAAAGGGCAACGTCATCAAGTGAACGAGGCAATTGGGCGGCGTCTAATTCAACAATGCTAATGTTTTTAGGATTAGCAACGATATCGCGAACGGTGCCTTGTAGACCAACGCCGTCACGTAAGGTGAGTAGGCCTTGCTGCTCAAGAAGAATTAATGAGCGACCAAGGTTGGTTGGATCATTTGGAACCGCGATACGTGCGCCGTCTGGCAGTTCTGCGATAGTTTTAATTTGCTTTGAGTAGCCGGCGATTGGGTAAACAAAAGAGTTACCTGCGATAGCCAATTTATAGCCGCGATCGAGGATCTGTTGATCCAGATATGGTTTATGTTGGAAGGCGTTGATATCAACAGAGCCATCATCTAATGCTGCATTTGGTGTGACGTAGTCGGTAAAGGTCACTAACTCTACGTCTAGGCCGTATTTTTCTTTGGCTACCTTGGCTGCTACTTCTGCTACTTGAGCTTCTGCTCCGGCAATTACTCCAACTTTAATCTTGCTTAGGTCGGTCTCTTTCTCGCCACAACCCGCTAAAACTAAAGCAGATGCCGCCAGGCTAACTGCGAGAATACTTTTAAGACTAAATTTCATGCTGTGTTTCCTGTAATTAATATCTATTTTTGTCGATCTGGTGGTCGTTTTTAAAACCGTTATTTGCAAATTTTTTCGTTGAAAATCACTATCTGTGGTCGACCCGTCTTACAATCAAGTCGCCAATCGACTGAATAATCTGGACTAAGATGATGAGCATCACTACAGTCACGGCCATAATCACCACATCATAACGGTGAAAACCATAGCGAATAGCCACATCTCCCAAGCCTCCTCCACCAACAGTGCCTGCCATCGCAGAATAACTGACTAAGGTTACTAGTGTGATGGTGACGGCATTGATAATGGTGGGGAGCGCTTCGGGCAGTAAAACTTTGGTGATGATTTGCCTTGGCGTTGCGCCCATCGACTGCGCTGCTTCAACTAAACCAGAAGGAACCTCTAGCAGTGCGCCTTCGATTAAACGTGCAACAAATGGGATTGCACCAATCGTTAGCGGCACAATCGCGGCGGTGGTGCCAATAAAGGTACCTACTAACAGCTTGGTGAGTGGAATAATTGCGACCATGAGCACTAAAAACGGTACCGAACGACCGATATTCACGATTGCACCTAATATTCGGTTTAGTTTGTTGTTTGCAGCTAATCCACCTTTTTTAGTGATATGTAAAATAACACCTAAGGGAATACCAAGTGCAAAGCCAACAATGCCCGCGACCGACACCATGTAGAGGGTTTCGCCCGTAGCGCCGAGTAGTAACTGACCATTGAAGTTTAGCCACTCCACGATTTGTTGAAATGAAAAACCGTTACTGGACATAACCAAGTACCTCCACTTTGACTTTATGTTGTTTCAGAAACTCAATCGCTGCGCTATCGTCTGCTTCATTGCCAAGTAGTTCGGCGACCATCATGCCAAATTTTACCCCTCCGGCGTAATCAAGATCGGAACTTAAAATACTAACATCGATATTAAATTGGCGAGCAATTTGACTGATCAGAGGTGCGTCAACCGTTGCTCCCGTAAACTCTAAGCGCACTAAGGGGTGACTTCCCACGACTCTTTTTGTGTTTAGCCGTACTCGGTAATCTTCGGGGATAGAGAGGTCTAAAGTTGAGCGTATAAAGTCATGAGCCAGTTGGGTTTTGGGATGCGCAAAAATTTCACCAACGGTTCCCTTCTCTACCAGTTCACCACCACCGATGATCGCGACTTGATGACAAATACTCTTCACTACATCCATTTCATGAGTGATCAGTAAAATGGTAATGCCAAGTTGCAAGTTTATCTCTCGTAATAACTCCAGAATCGACTGGGTGGTTGCGGGATCAAGGGCACTGGTGGCTTCATCACATAACAGTACTTTCGGATCAGAGGCTAGGGCTCGCGCAATCGCGACTCGTTGCTTCTGACCGCCACTAAGATTGGCTGGATAGGTGTCTCGTTTATCGGTGAGGCCGACTAAGTCCAAGAGCTCTGTTACTTTACGATCAATCTGCGTTTTATCTGTGTTTGCTAGCTCTAAGGGCAGCGCGATATTGTTGAATACCGTACGTGAAGATAGCAAGTTGAAGTGCTGAAAAATCATCCCTATATTGCGTCTAGCTTGGCAAAGTTGTGGGTGTGAAAGAGTGGTGAGATCGACCCCATCAACAATGATTTGTCCCGAAGTTGGCGCTTCCAGCATATTGACACAACGGATCAAGGTACTTTTACCTGCACCGGATGAGCCAATCACGCCAAAAATGGTTCCTTGAGGAATAGAAAGGTTGATGGCATTAAGCGCAACAATCTCTTTCTCTCCTTGATAGAAAACCTTATTAACATCGCTGATTTCAATCATTTACATAGGCCTATACAAGAGAGCTTAGAATTACATGCTAAGGTGTGACTGAATGGTAGAAGGATGCTATGGATAAGTGCCCTTGAAGTCAATGATTAATTAGCCGTCCAGAAGTCTAATTGGGTATTTTAACAAATCTAATTTGTTCTGAGTTATAGCCTGCTGCTATAAGAGCGCTTTGTGGTTAAACCAAGCGCTATGAAATTCTGTTGTTGTTTGCAGTGGGGGGCGCGTTGTGGCGGCTTTTTATTTGCCGCGCTGGCAACTTGGGATGATTGTACCGCCATCAAGCGGTAAGGCTGGCTACTTGCAACAAGGGGGGATTGGCCGCCGTCGTTTATTCAACTTGGTTATTTTGTGTTATTTGTGAAACGCAAAAAGTCATCGAAATAATCGATGACTCGTCACAATTTGAATCTAAAGTCCTAGACCTTTCTTTGGCGATTTTTTGGCTGCTTTGACTGCTTTGACTGCTTTGACTGCTTTGACTGCTTTGACTGCTTTGACTGCTTTCTTTTCTTTGGCGCTTAACAGCGGTTTCTTCTTGGAGCCTTTTTTACTGTCTTGTCCTTTACTCATGAGCATTTCCTATTTGGGGAAGCACTTAAACCTGCAGTTAGTTTGGATCCAAGCTTAGGAGAATTGCGATGCATTGAGCTCTGTAAACGGAATGCGTAACCATTTCAGTATGGCCTCATGGCGCAACAATAGATATAAATAGCTTATTTTAGCTGGCTGGTTTGCCATCACAGGCAATCTAGTCGTTGCTGACAAAGCCTATTTCCCCGAGTTCCGGTCAGCTAACACCGCGCTTGGCCCGATAAATCTAAGATAGATCACGCTTCACTGCGCTCATCATTTTCTGAAATGACGGGCATTCTAAATGCGAAGTTTGTGGGCAAGTTGCAACATGGAAAAGGCTATTGCGTATTGCTTGTAGCTGTTTAATTTGCGCATCAATCTCAGTCGTTTTTTGGATTAACAATGTTCTATCGATAGACAATTCATCGTTTGTATCGAACATCATTGAAATTTCAATGAGCGATAGCCCAGCCATGCGGCCCAAAGAAATAATATTTAATTTATTCAATACACTTGGAAAATATTGTCGGCGTAGCCCTTTTCGACTGGGGGAGTGGATCAGCCCGATTTTTTCATAATATCTTAAGGTTGAAGGTTTTAAACCAGAGCGACGAGCCACCTCTGCAATATCCATCATATCTCCTATTGACTTAAAGTCGACTTCAAGTTGTACCCTGTTTGTGAATCTATCAAATTAAGAGCGACAAGGGGAATATTTAATGCTTACAAATCTTTGTTTACAAGCCGTTTGGATTGGTATTGGAGCGACGCTGGTCATGGATGGTTGGTCGTTGTTCCAAAAAAGAATACTCGGGATCCCAGCGCTGGATTATGCGCTGCTTGCGCGATGGGTATGTTTCATAGCAAGGGGGCAGCTACTGCATCGAACGATTGTGTCTACACCGCCGGTCAAGGGCGAAAGACTTCTCGGTTGGGCCTTACATTATGCAATTGGGATTGTTTTTGCGATGGCTCATGTGTTTTTATTCGAAGAGGTATGGCTGGCAAGTCCAACACTGCTGCCTGCGTTGATCACCGGGATTGTGACCTTGGTATTTCCTTTTTGTATCATCCAACCTTGTCTTGGTTTTGGGTTTGCGGCAAGTAAAACAGCGGCGCCTCGGTTGGCGAGGGGGTTAAGTATCGTCACTCACAGTGCCTATGGCATTGGCCTATTTTGCAGTGCCTTAACGTTACCCTGGATACTCAGGGGGGCTTAAAGTCGCGCTCAGGTTTGAGCTGAGTCGCGACACGCCGATAGTTTGATGAAGCAAGCCAGTCGGTTTTGCTTAAGTCATCCTTTCCATAAAAGAGCGGAAAAATTCTTTGAGTCTATCGATATAACTCGGGGGAGTTTCAACCCGCGGTTGATGGCTATAAAACTGCTTCAGATAACGCTGTGCATGGCTTTTTCCTGCCACATCATTACTTGATTGCAAATAAGTGATTCGTTCGTGAAACGCCAGCACCTTAGTTTGTGATTTGAATATCGGCGTATATTTTAGATCAAATTGACTGGCAGTTTGCCGATCAAAGTAGCAGCCTTGATCCGCATTAGGGATGTGTTTCCAATAGGGCCCAGTAATATCGAAAACATCGAAGGTGTTATTCCCAAAGTCCAGTTCAATCCATGTGTGATAAAGGTTCTTCACGTTATCGTTATTTGACAAGGCCTTACGTATTCGCTTGCTTAGTGTGTTGAGCGTTTTGGCGTCTTTATCTGCTGGTTCGAGCAGGCCAATCACAACTCGTGTTTGTTTACAGTGAGCGATTCTTTGTTTCACTTGATCGACAATCGCCAAGTGCACTGGCAGGCAATTGAGGCGCATATCCTCGCCTATATCTTGAGTATCATAGGGGGTGACACGCCAATACCGAGCTCCGTTTGGTCCTGCGGTATAAATCTCTCTGAGAGTTTTTTGGGCGGATTTTTTAAGTCAAAAACGTCATTTTTATGAATCTGATAGGGAAGCGTAATCGTCAAACGAACCTCTTTGAATGTTTGCAACATGATCGCGATGAAGACCGCAACTGGAGTTTAGCAGTTTATGGCTTGTGGACACTCGAGTCATCAACTTCAAACCGAGATTGTTATTCAATCAGCTATTAAAGCCGTGATTGAGGTGATATGACTAAGTCATTGTGCCGAGCTTAGGGCTGGGAGTGACTTTAAGTTTGCTCTTGAGCTTGCAAATCGATTCGCTTTAAAAAGGATAGGCTAGGCTCTGTTTTACATTTTCCATCACTACATTTGAGCTGAATTTGAGTATGGTTTGGTCATCCAGAAATAACTCTCGGGTGATTTCTTCATATCTTTGCATACTGGACGCGGTAATCATCAGTATAAAATCTTTTTCGCCCGCCATGTAGTAACACTGTTGTACTTCGGAGTGCGCCTTGGCTTTTTTCTTGAAGTTGTCAATCACGGTGGTGCCACCTTTTGCCAAGGAAACTTCAACAATAATAGTTATGAAGTTGCCTAGCGCGCGGCTATTTAATATGGCGACTTCTTTTTCGATGGTTCCCGATTCCCTCAGTTTCTTGATCCTTCTTTGAACCGCAGTTGCTGACAGTCCTATTTCATTTCCAAGATCTTCAGAGGTTTTTTTGTTGTTTAATTGTAGTTTCGCTAAAAGTTGTCGATCGAAGTCATCCATATGCAGTTTTTCTCCATATTAAGTAAAAATCAGCCGAATTTATGCGTGTGTCAGTATTATAGGCTGCGATTTGAAAGGCGGGTAGGCATAAACTGGATAGACACGAATAATGGGGGAAAATGATGATGTTAATGATGGATAAGCGAACCATGGTTGGGGTGGGTCTCGGTTTAATTGCCTCGATGATTTGGGGCAGTTGGCCGGTGGTGTCAAAAGTCGCTGCGCTGCAAAGTTTGTCTCCTTTAGATATAGCGACCCTTCGTTTCAGTATTGCCGGTTTTATCTTGTTGCCGGTACTGCTGTTCCATGCGATCAAACTAAGCGTGATTTTTAGTAAAGGTGCTATTTTAGCCGTTGGTGCTGGGGCACCCTACGTGATTCTTGCAACTTCGGGGATTAATTTGTCATCGAGTGCTCACTTTGGAACTATTGCACCGAGTACCATGTTGGTATTTTCTACCCTTGGGAGCATGTTTTGTTTTGCGGATAAATTGACGCCCAGCCGATGGTTAGGGATTGTGCTGATCATTTCCGGCATTGTCTTTATCGGCAAAAGTAGTTTTGAGGAATTGAATGCCGACATTTTATTGGGTGATCTTATGTTTGTAGGCTGTGGCGTTCTTTGGGCTTCTTTCACATTACTCTGTAAATTTTGGCAGTTAAACTCTTGGGTCGCTACCGCGATGGTTTCTGTGGTTTCGGCTGTTGTTTGTTTACCAATATCTTTACTCTTCAATCCGGGGGCACTGACTCAACTTCCGGTGGACATGTTGGTTAATCATGGCTTGTATCAAGGCGTATTGGTGGCGATTGTTGCGCTCTATTGCTACGCCAAAAGTATTAGTATTTTGGGCGCTGCCAAAGGCGCTATATTTGCGGCACTAGTGCCTCCAATTGCCTTGGTATTAGGCGTTATAGTGCTTGGTGAGTCGCTGACTAGCGCTGAGTTCATTGGTTCTGCAGGTATCTTTCTAGGTATGCTGTTTTCTCTTGGAATGATCAAATATCAGGGCTTTGGCTTGGTCAATTTGACGAGGAAATCGAATTAAATATAAGCGATAATTGGTTTGAAAAGGTCATGTAGGTTAAAGCCACTAGTAAAATCGAGAGTCAAGCAAGGTTTGCAGAGAAGACTGTTTGAATACCGCATGCCAGGTTTAAATATTTAATTGATAAAATTCATAAAAGGATGACCCTTACAAGATATCTTTTGAGATGTATAATCTGCAACATGCTGTATTTCTAAGTTGTACGCTGCTGATACTGAGTTTTACAAAAAGCACTGAGCGCTTAAGCCTTCCCATTACTCAGCAGTAAAGGAGCAATCAATGAAAGGACTTCGGGGCATTCTCATCAACTTGGCGGCTTATGCCATGTTAATTATGTCGTTTGCAAGTGCAGCACAAGAGACTCGCAGCATTGTTATTGCCACGACAGCCTCCGCAGGCGGCTCCTCTGGGCCAATTTTTGATCATATAGATAAGCAACGTTTAGCGGACCGACCCGGTTATCGTGCTGAGTTGTTGCTGCAGGCTGGTGAGCGCTGTGGTGTTGAAATCAAGTTTTTGTTAGTTCCATGGAAAAGGGCGCTGTTGTTGGTGGAGTATGGTGGTGCAGACGCCGCTTATTCTTCCAGCTATAAAAGCGAACGGGCGGTCTATGGTGCTTATCCGATGAAAGACGGACTACCGGATCCAGAGCGGGCGGTCAGAGGCTACTTTTATCAATTGTTTACGCTTAAACAAAGTGACTTAAAGTGGGATGGAGAAAAGATCAGTGGTCCGAGGACCCGTATCGCGGTTGAACGAGGCTCTGCTGGTATCGATATTGTAAAACGTTTGGGCTTAAAACCGCTGGAGTTTAATGATGAGCAGCAGATGCTGGATATGCTGGTTGCTAAGCGGGTCGACGGCGTTGTTGCGATTGGCGGCAATGTTCAATCGGTGATTGCCTTTGCACCGTTACTCGCTCGTCAGATTAAAATATTACAGCCAGCGCTCAAATCCAAGCTCGGTTATTTGATGTTTTCGAAGAATTTTTATTTTGAGCATACCGCGTTGACGGAGTGTATTTGGAATGCCATTGGTAATATACGCCAGTCCGCAGACTATAAGGCGTTGGTTCAGTCCTATGGTGTTTCTGGGTCGAATTATTAGGGTATCCTTTGCTCTATTCAATGTAAGGCTCTGTTGAACAGCCTCCATCGCTTTTTCTCATCTGTTTGCATCACTCACAAAATACCGTCTGATTCGCTTATCGTGGCACGATGCTACAGATCTCATTTTTTGAGGTCTCTCGAGTGTGCCGAAATATTGTAACGATCCAGTTCTTTGCAAATCTCATTGATTCAGGGAAACTACTGTTCAAACAAAGTGAGATAAGCATGTGGAAATGGATAGTTTAGATTTAAAGATCCTGTCAATTTATCGCAAAGACACTAAAAAGAGCGCTGAGTATATCGGTTCCATGGTGGGTTTGTCGGCTTCTGCCGTTCAACGTCGGATTAAGCAATTACGAAGTAGCGGCATGATTGATAAAGAAATCGCGGAGTTGAATGCCGAGAAATTCGGAATTCAAATGCAGTTTATTATTCATGTGGATCTGATCGATGAGCGAAATACCGATATTGGTCGCTTCGAAAATAAGATGCGAATTCATCCTTGCGTACTGCAATGTTATTACGTTACCGGGCAAAGTGATTTTTGTTTGCTGATTGCAGTGAAGAGTGTGGCTGAGTTTGATTCATTTACTCAAAACATGTTGATGGATGATGACAATGTTCGAAGTTTTACTTCTTCGTTAATTATTCGCCAATCGAAACAGGACGCTTCAGCTTTTATCGAGCAACTGTTGGAGTAGTTGTTGGTGTTTCAGATGACGAAAATATGCGTGTTTTGCTGATTTTAAGCCGGATTTGTGCAGCTTTTTTATAAACAATGGCGCTATTGATTACCTCTTTCTCTTAGCATATTAAGACTCATTTTAGTGAAGGAAATACAATCATGTCTGAGATTATGGAAGTGCTGACACCTGATAGTGATGTATCGGGAAGCCTTCGAAAAAAAGCGCAAATTGTGACCGATTTTGACGATAATCTGCGCTCTTGTGTCAACAACTTACATGCCACCTTAAATGATGTTCGCCATAGGCTCGGATTTGGTCGAGCTTTAGCTGCGCCACAAACGGGGCTGTCTTTAAGGATTATTGTGGTTAACTTGGGGGCTGCGCCAATCACCTTGATTAACCCGGAAATCACTTGGCGCAGTGACGCTATGCAGTCGGTTTGGGATGACTGTTTAAGTACCCCAGAACTGATCGTTAAAATCCAACGGCATCAAAGCATTAGCCTCAAATACCAAAATATTCACGGTGAGTTTCGTGATTGGAATGAGCTTCCGGCCGATTATTCGGAGCTATTGCAACATGAGTATGAACATCTCGATGGCGTGTTGATGATTGACCACGCGAAGGGAGATAACGTGTTACCGTCAGCGCAGAAATCGAGGGTTTGCCCACCAGTGGCGGAGTCGAGGATCTCTTTAAGTAAAATCCAGAGGGCACACCAGCATATCAACCCCTTGTTTACCCAGTCTCGGTTATTCCGTTCGTCCTTTTTAAGCCAAGCTTGCAAGGCCAATATCTGGCTTAAAGATGAAACCGATAATCCGATTGCTTGTTTTAAGGGGCGAGGAGCTGAACACTACCTCTCTACAGTATTCAGTCCTGAGGATAAACGGCCAATTGTTTGTGCGAGTGCCGGTAATTGGGGACTTGCACTGGCTTGGAGTTGTCAGCAGCGAAAACGCCCGCTAGAGGTTTTTGTTCCGAGCAATGCGAACCCGCTTAAGGTTTCTAAAATCAAAGCATTAGGCGCTAAGATTCAGCACTATGGTGATGATTTTGATAGCGCCAAAGAGCAAGCCAAGCTGTATAGCCAACAGCATGCTTATTGTTTTCTGGAAGACGGTAAAGAGGTGGCTGTTTCAGAAGGCGCTGGAAGCATTGGGGTTGAGTTACTCAGCAAGGGCCAGCATTTCGATGCGGTATATATTCCGCTGGGAAATGGGGCCTTGATCAACGGTGTTGCGCGCTGGATAAAAGCATCCTCGCCGAGTACCCAGATTATCGGTGTTGTTCCCAAAGGTGCCGATTCAATGTATTGCAGCTGGCTACAATCTCGTGCGGTTGAGCGTGATTCGGTGAATACGATTGCCGATGGGCTTGCCGTAAGAAGCCCCATTCCGGAAGCGGTGATGGACATGCAAGGTTTGGTAGACAAGGTGATTTTAGTTGATGACCCGCAGATCCAGAGGGCTATGGAAGATGCCGAAACTGCCGATTCGTTGAGATTAGAGCCTTCTGGTGCGGTTGCTATCGCTGGCGTGATTGCAATGAGCGAAGAGCAAGCGCTACAAGGTCATATCGCTGTATTGCTTACCGGAGCAAATCGCGCCTAAGCCGTTTCAGCGACTGCTTATACCAATTTGATTCATTGTATTATCAGCCGCGTTGAATAAATCTGCTGATAAAGAGGCATGAATAGCTGTAACTAGTGGCTCTAATTACAAGGTTTATAACGAAGTTAGCGGTGATTTAGGCCAGTAAAAATGCGCGGTTCATTAGTTAGATTGGTATTATATCGGGTTTGATATAAAACCTCCTGTCGACCGTTGTCAGTCGACAGGAGGTTTACGAATTAGCTTGAATGTTATGACATTTGATACGAGTGAGTTGATATTTCGTTCTTATATCTGTTGTTCCGCTTCGGGTCATCGATTATGGCTGAAAGATCAGCGCCCAGTTTTGGGAGCGTCATTTCATGTTAGCTATATAACCAATAATTTTTAAGCGAGGAGTATTGCGCTAAAGATTTCCCTAGATATTTCCATCCTTAGAGCCCCTCGGCTATTTTTACGATGCTCTCGTTGCTGGCGTATCATTCGCTGTTTTGCTGAAACACTACCATTGAACCCAGACGCAAGCATATTTTTACGTAATGGTGGAATATCTACGCGAGCAATCGCTTTATTGTTAACCACTGCTTGGGCAGGTACCGGATAAAGTTTACGCGGCATGAGGTATTTCAATTTGTTTACCAGCGCGGTGCCGCGCTGAAATGAGCTATCGCGAAGGCTAATAAAGGTTAATGCATCGACAACTTGGGTATCGATATGAATATCAACTCTAACTAGCTCTGAGCGTTTGTAACCATCTGGTTTATAGTCAAGCGTTGCATAGCCTTTGCTGGCAGATTTAAGCTCACTAAAAAAGCCATTAATCATCATTGCTAGGGGCATGCTGTATTCGATGAGAACGTCATCATCGGAAAGGTAGGACATATTCATATAGTCCCCCATTTTGCTGTCACACAATTCTAGAACTCTTCCCGAAAAACGAGAGGGGGTGCTAATGCTCACCCTTACTAAGGGTTCTTCGGCATAGTTTAGAACATCGTGAGATGGAAACAGAGCTGGATTATCGACTTCTAGAATCGTGTTATTTTTTAAAATACACCGGTAATTCACGGTTGGTGCAGTGGTGATTACGTGTTGTTGATATTCCCTTTTAAGGCGTTCTTCAATTATTTCTCGATGCAGCATGCCGAGAAATCCGCAACGAAATCCAGCGCCTAAAGACTCTGATACGTGAGGCTCTACGGAGAGTGAGGCATCATTCAGTTGTAGTTTTTGCATCGCATACCTCAGGTTTTCAGCATTGCCTTGTAGGTCGGGATAAATGCCGCAAAAAACCATTGGTTTTATTTCTGTGAACTTTTGCACTAGCTCTGTTGCCGGCTGGTGGCGTGATGTTATTGTATCTCCAACATGCACCGCGCGAATATCTTTTATAGCCCCAGTGATATAGCCTACATCACCCGTATTGAGTCTTCGAGTCGGGGTCATTTGGGGCATGAAATAACCCGTCTCAATCACTTCAAATGACTGACCTGTCGATATGAATTTAAGTGTTTCCTTTGGCGATAGTTTGCCATCCATTATTCTTACATGCAGGATCGCACCACGGTAACAGTCGTAGTGAGAGTCAAAAATATAGGCTCTTAGAGGGTTTTTGGGATTGCTCCTGGGGCTAGGGAATCGTTTTGGGATCGTGTCAAGCAAGGCTTCAACACCCTCTCCGGTTCTTGCTGACAAGTGCATGATATGTTGTAGGGCAAGGCCATCAATTGCCGATAGCTGCGTCATCACCCGCGCAAGATCAGCCTGAGGGCTGTCAATTTTATTCACGACAGGCAATATTGTGAGCCCATGTTGTTGAGCAAGACGCAAGTTAGCCAGTGTTTGTGCTTGTACACCTTGAGTCGCGTCAATCAGTAGGATAGCACCTTCACAGGCAGTAATGCTGCGGGATACTTCAGAAGAAAAATCGACATGACCTGGGGTGTCAACAAGATTGAATTGCCACTTTTTTCCAGTTTTGTCTTGCCAGAGCATGTGAACGGTTTGCAGTTTAACCGTAATCCCTCGTTCTTGTTCGATATCCATCGAATCTAATATTTGATCTTTCATTTCACGGGCTGTGAGGGTATGGGTGTATTCGATCATGCGGTCGGCAAGGGTTGATTTGCCGTGATCGATATGGGCGATGATGCAGAAATTACGAGTGTTAGAATTATTCATTGAATGGAGCCTTGTATCAATATGGGGAACCCACAGAAAATCAGCATTTCTAAAGGAAGTGCTAGGGGGAGCGTGGCGCCATGAAAGCGCGTTTTGATACATTTTTTAGCCGTCGGCATGATAAAACGGCTAAAATTTTCAGTCAATTATTTTTATCGTAGGGAGATCCTGTCATTTTTGTGGGTGTGAAAAGCGTTTGGTGGCATGGCGGTGGTATAATGCCTTACTCCATACTGTTTGATCATGTGGTGACCAGAAAGCAATAAGGGAGATTCGATTGTCGACCCTCGCTTAGTTAAAAAATACCATTGTTTCCTCTGTAATAGATAAGGAATGACATGAACGCAGAAATGACGATCCTCGAGTGGACCGATACCGCGATTGGCCATCGACTGTGGCTGGAAAAACAAAGCTATTCTAGTACTAGATTATGCTTGAAAGTGGTGAAAGATGTGGTGCCGGAAATTTTATATCTCGATTTAGTGATGTGTCATGATAAGGCGGTAAAAGCGTGGCAAGGTCAAGCCTTCGCGGTATCTTCAGTGTTTGATGATGGCCACTTGTATTCTCAAGTTCGTTGTTTACTGAATCTAAGTGATGGCTGTGTGCTCTGGTTAGTTAATCATATTAAGCTACCCAATGGTCAAAAGATGTCGGCAGATAAGCTGACTTTTGTACCAGGTATGCGCTGTGTGAATGGTGCCTTAGCCGCCATTGATTAACTGCAATTATAAGCAATTCAAGCGGTGAAAGCCTTTGCCTAAGCTGTCGCAATAATAGTCGTTTATGATTGTTTTATGCCATCTACAGCCACCGTGCCCTTGGCTTATCTCGAATACTTATTCAATCGCTTGTTTGTTGTTGGCTCTGATGAGATTGATGATGGTATAGGAATTGACCAAGATAAAGGTTGTTTCCATCATCGTGCCACCAATGGAGCCCAACAACAGGTTGTTGCCTAACCAACAAAAGGAGTTGAATAGAAGCAAGGCGCGAAGTTTTAAGCCTTCCGTTTTAAATAGCCCCCAAGTCGCTAAGGACGTACCAATAATGGGGAGCAGTTCATAGGGGTTATGCATCGCCAGCACACTCATTAACCACAACAGGGCAATAAAACTCCACATGACGCCGCTGGACTGAGTTTTGCTCGACGCATAGGTTCTTAACGCGCTAATGGCACTGGCAAACACCGCCGTATAAGCCCCCATTAATATAAAGTGACCACACAGCACAATTTGAAAAATGGTCAGTCGGCGTCTAAATGCATGGCCATCTTGGGTAAAAAAGGCACTGATACCGATTAGGAAAGCGATCAGGCCGACAACTTGCGCTAGGTTTAATTCTGGCATGATAATTCCCTTAAATTTGACTGAATTGCAATTGCTCGCGTAAGTAGTGAGCGGCTAACTCGGGGCTGTTTAATATGCTTATATTTGGTTGTTGAATATATTGAGTCGCATGGGCCATCGAAGCCTGTGCAAGTACAATGACATCATCATCGAGACGCTGTTGATTGATGTGTTGGGCAATGGTACGTGCATAGTTGTCGGTGTCGCCCGCCAGATAATAGGACCAGGCTTGAGGGATCAGTTCGGCGTTTACTCTGGGGTTTTTCGCCTGTTGTTGGGCACAGCTGGCGATTAGCTCAAGGGTTGGAGTGAGTGTGCTTTGCAGCGCGGCAAATACTCGCACTCGCTGGGCTTGAACCGCTTGATTGGCCATGGGACGGTCGACTCGGATCACTCGGGCGGACACATTCGGGGTATTTTCTGCAATGTCTCCGATGGTTGAGCAGGTACATACAATCAGCTCTGCGCCTGCCTGTGCGATTTGTTGTATTACTTGTTGTACAGCTTTAATCAGCTGTTCACTTAAGCCTTGCTCGATGGCTCTTTGTAGTAATTCGGGGTGAACATAGTGCTTGATATCGAGTTTGTTCATCTCTAAGTGTTGCTCAAGGTAGGGTTTAAACAGGGCGATATTGGCCTCTAGAGTATAGAGCAGAGCTAGTTTCATGCGGTCTTGCCTCATCCCCTGTGAATCTGGAGATCATGGTTGATTTTACTGGATAAATAAAGGTTTATTATGGAAGCTTTTTGGCTTGAAGCAAGCAGTATACTCGTTCTTCAGTGGTGAAAGCGCTTGTTCCTTAAGCTGAGCATATACACCTCCAGCATCCATGGCGATCGGTTTTATGGTTTTCCGTGCCGTGCGCAAAGATTGCAGTTGCCCATATTTGAAACAATTCTTCGCCATCTTTGGATGGCCGATTATTGCGAAGCGGGTATTCGCTTCGCAATGATATAGGTTTGTTTAGCAATGCATCCTTCGACGCCCCACCTTCGGAGTCGGCTTGTTTATAGGGAAGCCACGGCCGCGCGAGCGCCTGTTTGACAAATGATTTGGTAGGCTTTGCTGATTTCGGCAACCAAATGATGATGATTCACAAGCTCTTTACCGAAGACGGATTCAAGTCCTAGCAGGGCTTTGACTCGTGATGCTTGTTCTGGATGTGCTTGGTAAATCGCTTTTAATTGCTCTGCCATCGGATCTCGAACCTCTATGGGCTGTTGGTTTTCATCTTCGCCACCGACGTATTTCATCCAAGCAGCGATGCCCATTGCTAACCATTTGTAGTCTGAGCCTTGGTTTAAGTGATAACGCAAGGCGCTACCAAAACGCTGTGGGATTTTTTGGCTACCATCCATAGCGATTTGCCAAGTTTGATGTTTTAAACTTGGATTACTAAAACGTTCTATCAGTTGCTTGGCGTAGGCAAGCAAATCGGTACCCTCTGGCATGTTTAAAGTCGGAGCTTGAGCTTTGATCATTAAATCGAAAGCGGCTTGGCGGTAACTCTCATTGCTCATGGTATCGGAAATATGTTGATACCCTCCCAGATAGCCGAGATAAGCGAGGAAGGAATGGCTGCCGTTTAACATGCGTAGTTTCATTTCTTCGAAGGGAACCACGTTGCTTACAAATTCTGCACCGGCGATATCCCAATCAGGACGCCCATTAACAAAATTATCTTCAATCACCCATTGTTTAAAGGGTTCACAGGCGATACCACAGGGATCGGCGACGCCAAGTTGTTGGCTGATTTCTTCCAAGGTTTCGGCGGTTGCCGCAGGAACGATACGATCAACCATGGTACAGGGAAAGCTTACTTCTGCTTCGATCCAAGCGGCAAGCTCTTGATCAACCGCTTGGGCAAAATCGAGTACGGCGGCGCGGGCAACATGACCGTTTTCTTGAACATTATCGCAAGACATAACCGTAAAGGCGCGCCGACCTAAATCGCGCCGCATTCTCAAGGCTTCAACGATATAGGCGATGGCCGAACTCGGTTGTCGAGGATTAGCCAGATCGGTGGCTATCAACGAATTATTGAGATCTAAACGACCGCTTGTCGGATCGACACAGTAACCTTTCTCGGTGATGGTCATCGAGATAATTGCTACTTGTGGCTCGGCCATCTTCGCTAATACCGCCTGCGAGCCTTCAAAGCTGGGATGCAAGGATTCGGTTACTGAAGCGATGAGTTTCACGGTGGTTTCGGTAGCCCCTTTTTCGCTAACCGTATATAGATGATCTTGTTGGCGGAGTTGGCGGATTAGTTCCTCTCCGCCAAATAGGTTGATCTCGCAGATCCCCCAATCACTGCTGGATTTATCTAATACTTCGTTGGTGAATAAGGCTTGATGGGCACGATGAAAGGCGCCAAAACCAAGATGGACAATGCGACTTTTCAGATTTAATCGAGGGTAGCTCGGGCGGAGTACTCCAGCCTTAAGAGTGGTATTAGCAATATTGTTCATGATTTTTCCTTATTTTCCGTCAGTCAAACTGGCGGAATATTTTTCGATAATAAAATTCATTTTTGATTGAGTCTTCAAGTCTCACCCTTCCCCCCTGGAGGCAAAGGTTGCTTTGTGAAATCGAGTCCACTGTATTTGCGCGATAATCGAGGCTGCATAGAAGCACCTTTGTTGTTTCATTGCTTTGTTGGTGAGTTTGCTAAGCATCGAGCTGTGGAGAAATCGCATAGCAGTCGTCGATAAAGATCGCCCTCGGTTCATTGAATTTGTTAACTTTGGTATACCAATTGTTAGTTGTTTTCCATTTGAGCGAATAAAGTAACTAGTGATAAATTTGGTTGAGCAGTTATTTTTAACGATAAATGGTCTTGGGCTTCTTTAGGTCAGGATTATAAGGAAATACCATGAAACAGATGGTGATCGGTGTCACGTAATTGGTTAACCAAAATGTTGTTTTTATGAATATTGGTCGGTAATTTGTGGATATTGGTTTGACATTGCGTTGTTTTATCGCGAATATGTGCGTCGAAGCTGAATCAAATCGAACTTACAAGCTTTGAGATTTCTACTGCTCGAGAGTAAAGCGATGAAGCTGGCTCTGCTTTGGCCGCTGTGAGTGCTATACAGCAATAAACGGCGATGCAACTGAAGTATTTCGGCCTAGAACGCGTGGCTCTGCCGCTGTATTGATGATTTCTTTAGGGCGATTGGGGAAGCCAGCTGTTGAGCCGATGAAGGCTATTAATTCAATTGATTATTGAAACATGAAAACAAGGTGTTACGGCAGTTTTAGATAAACAGGTTGACCAATTTGCTTGGGCCATTATGATGAACGCATAATGTAATGGACAATAGTGATAAGCAGATCATGATGCTTTTTGAACCGAAACGACCGTATCAGGAACTCGGTCTAATACTGAGACAAGAATTAATGGATGGTCATTACCAAGTGGGTGACCGTCTACAACCTGAGCGTGAGATTGCCGAAAGGCTTCAGGTGAGTCGCACCGTGGTGCGTGAAGCCATTATTATGCTGGAGTTGGAAAATTTAGTTGAAGTCAAGAAAGGTTCTGGGGTTTACGTTGTGAATATTCCGGACCAATCGAATGGCCGTGAAAATATGATGAAAGATGATGCAGGCCCTTTTGAAATGCTGCAAGCTCGGCAATTACTCGAGAGTAATATTGCTGAATTTGCGGCGATTCAAGTAACTCCAGGCGATATCGTGAAGATGCGGGCGGCTTTAGAGCTGGAACGCAAAGAACTGGCCGAAGGCTCTTGTAATAGCAGTGGCGATGAGTTGTTTCATTTAAGCATTGCCGAGGCGACGCAAAACTCGGTTTTGGTGGATATGCTGAAGCATTCTTGGGATCGCAGAGAACAAAGTCCAATGTGGAAAGTTCTTCATTCATACATTACTGATACGGCTTATCGTGAAGAGTGGCTTGCTGACCACGCCCGTATTTTGGCGGCGATGCAACGTAAAGATCCGATAGCGGCTAAAAATGCCATGTGGCAACACCTTGAAAATGTAAAACAGCGACTATTGGAGCTCTCAGACATTGACGACCCCAGTTTTGACGGCTATTTGTTTAGCTCGAATCCGGTGGTGTCGTTGGGGAAATGATGATCGGCCCCTGTTGGTTCTCCAAAATTGCTATGACTTAAATTTTGCAATGAATTGCTATTTTTAGTTTGTTTCATCGTTGGCACTACGATGGTGAAGTAAATTGATTATATAGATAAAAAGGTGGTTGTAATGGAACAAACTTGGCGTTGGTATGGTCCCAATGATCTGGTGTCTCTCGACGATATTCGTCAGGCGGGGGCGACCGGAATTGTGAATGCTTTGCACCATATTCCTAATGGGGAAGTATGGAGTAAACCGGAAATTCTAAAGCGTAAGCAAATCATCGAAGCGAAAGGTTTAAGCTGGTCGGTGGTAGAGAGTGTTCCGGTACATGAAGATATCAAAACTCAAACCGGTGATTACCAACAATGGATCGAAAACTACAAGCAAACCCTGACTAATTTGGCGCAGTGTGGCATCGATACGGTATGTTATAATTTCATGCCTGTTTTAGATTGGACTCGCACTGATTTGGCATTCGAAATGCCTGATGGTTCCAAAGCGCTACGCTTCGATCAAATCGCTTTTGCCGCGTTTGAGCTACATATTCTTAAACGACCAGCGGCCGAAAAAGATTATTCCGCTGATGAGCAACAACAGGCGCTGGCATATTTTCAGCAAATGTCTGAACAAGATGTGATTAAACTGACCAGCAATATTATTGCAGGTTTGCCGGGCGCAGAAGAGGGCTATACGCTCACCGAGTTTCAGGCTCAGTTGGACCGTTACGCGGGTATTACTAAAGATCGTTTGCGTGAACACATGGTTTATTTTTTACAGCAGTTAATGCCTGTTTGCGAAGCTTATGGTTTGAGAATGGCGGTTCATCCGGACGATCCACCACGACCTATTCTAGGTTTGCCGCGCATCGTATCTACCATTGAAGACATTAATTTTCTCACTGAACAAGTTCCCAGTAAAATGAATGGGATTACCATGTGTACTGGCTCTTATGGGGTACGTGGTGACAACGATTTGGTGAATATGATTAAGCAACATGGTGAGCGTGTTTACTTTACTCATCTGCGTTCGACTATGCGTGAAGAGAATTCGAAGAGTTTTCATGAGGCGGCTCATCTTGAGGGTGATGTCGATATGTATCAGGTCGTCATGGCGCTGTTAGCAGAAGAGCATCGCCGTAAACAGCAGGGGGAACAAAGACTGATCCCAATGCGTCCTGATCATGGCCATCAAATGCTCGATGATTTGAATAAAAAAACTAACCCTGGTTATTCGGCAATTGGCCGTTTGAAGGGCCTTGCTGAAGTCCGTGGCCTTGAGCTCGCTTTGCGCCGCGCTTTTTTTTAAGCGGGTTGTTTAGCGAATCTTAAACATTTTCTTAAGCTGGATCTGCTGCTGAGTGCTTATGCCACTTCGCTGTGATTCGATTGCCCGTTTGAGTCTCGAGCGCAGATTTGTGTCTCGCTCGATATTTTGCCGCTACAGTGAAGTGACAGTTGATGAATATTTGTAGTCGGTGCTGATCCATGCGGTGTTCGAAGGGCTAAAACTCGCGTGGTTAGCGGGGCGTCATTTTGGCTAGTTCGATTGGCTCATTAGCTTATGCTTTAGCTGACACTTGAATCGGTCGCCTGCGAATCTATTCTTTGGCTCATCGTCTGAGCGATCAATCATAAAACTTTAATTATAAGTAGGGCGCTACAGATGTAGTGCCTTTTTTACTTACAATATTCACTAGTTTGTCGCTGACTAATTGGCCGGGTGAACGTTGGTTTGCTCTTACGCAGATTTATCTTTATTGTGTGTTATCAAATACTGATAAATTTCATATTTTAACAATTCGTCAACTCAAAGTTACTCGACTGGCTTAAAGCAGCTATATTAGTAGTTGAATTAGTAGTTAAAATTCGTCCTTAAATCGACATATTGAGTGAGTCTGCCGACACTCAGCAATGATATTGGTGGCAGGGAGGTTAGGATGACCGAACAAGAATTGCTTGCCCGGGTTAATGAATTACCGAAAGTTTCGAGCGTGGTGCAAGAGTTAGTGAGTATGCTTAATCACCCTGATTGCGATTTTGCGGTGCTCGCCAAGAAAATCTCGATGGACCAAGTGATTAGCGCACGGGTATTGCGCTTGTCTAACTCCGCTCATTTTGGTCATAGCAGAACGATTGCTTCGGTCAATGAGGCGGTGATCCGTTTGGGGGTTATCCCTTTAAAAACAATGATTGTGGTCTCTTGGTTGACCAATGCTTTCCCCAGATTTAAAACCTTAGACATGAAATTATATTGGGGAGATACCTTCGAGATTGCGATTATCGCCAGTAAAATTGCAAATAAAGTTGGGATCGATGCCAACGAGATGTTTACGGCTGGTATTTTGCACAACATTGGCGACTTGATGATCCATAGCTTGGTACCCGATATTGCCTGCGAAATTCTCGCGAGGGTGGCAGAAGGTGAAGATGAGCTTGAGTTACAACGGCGTTTATTGGGGACGACGACTGCCAAATTGGGCGCGGAATTGGCCCGCAGCTGGAAGTTTGCACCGCGTTTAGTGGATACCATTGAGTTTTATATGAATCCTGATTTAGCGACTATTGAGCCGCTCAGGGCGTTGGTATTGAACTTTGCCTGTAAAGTGCATCGAGACTGGGACTCATTAGAAAGTAAAGCCGCGAAAATCGATTACTTGGTTAGCCATGCCCATTCTGGGCGTTTGATTCTGCCTTCGTCATACTATGTATCGATCGATAAGGTGAGAGGACAGGGGCGTGAAATGGCCGAGCAAATGTCTAGTTAGCTTGTTGTCGCATTTATTGGATTGGTGTTAGCGACCTGTGTTCTAATAGGCGGGTAAACTAGCCAGTGGAAGCCCTTTGTGAGTGCCTCAAGCGAAAAACGTCTAAATAAATTTATCAGTGACTCCGGTTTTTGTTCTCGTCGTGAAGCAGACAAGCTCATTGAGCAGCAGCGAGTCACCATTAATGGCATCAAACCCGAATTGGGAACCAAGGTTCAGCCTACCGATCGGGTTGCCGTGGATGGCAAATTAATTAAAGCCATCGCTAGCAATAAGTCTGATCGGGTTTATATCGCTTACAATAAACCGATTGGGATCACCAGCACCACCGAGCGTCATGTGAAAGGTAATATCATCGACGCTATTGCTCATAAACAGCGTATTTTTCCGATTGGTCGACTGGATAAGCCCTCTGAAGGTTTAATTTTTCTAACCAGTGATGGCGACATCGTTAACAAAATTTTGCGCGCTGAGAATGCCCACGATAAAGAATATGTGGTGACTGTGGATAAACCGCTGAGTGAGCGTTTTGTGGAGCGAATGTCACGCGGCGTACCGATCCTCGATACGGTTACCAAGCCCTGCAAGGTCAAAGTAAATAGCAAATTTGTGTTTACTATTATTCTCACCCAAGGACTCAATCGACAAATTCGTCGGATGTGTGAATACCTCGGCTATGAGGTGCTGAAGCTCAAGCGTACCCGGATTATGAATGTGCGTTTAGATGATTTACGACCGGGGCAGTGGCGTAATTTAACCGAAGCTGAAATGTCTGAAATTAATCAGGCGGTGGCTCACTCGAGTAAAACGGCGGTTGAAGCGAGCAAATCTGGCGCTAAAACAGTATGGCATAACAAACAAGCGACGAGCACTCATCGGCTGAAGAATGCTCCCAAAAACAGTGGCAAAACCACGCTGAGTTTAAAGAAAAAACCACGTTGAGAACGGTTCGTGTGGATAACTGAAGATGGATATAGAGGCGTGAAATGTTAGATAAGCAGGCGCTGACCTACTTGGCTGAGATGGATATTGATGTTTGGCAAACTCGTGCTAACCTCGTCAGCCAAGTTATGACTGAACCCTTGGCTTGGCCTTTGGTGATAGTGATTGAGCCAGATGAGTTACAAGTGCATATCGATCTATTTAAAGCTATTGTTGCTGCTATGGAGCTCGAATGGCAGGATGTTCATTGCGTTAGCGCCGCTCATTTTCCAGCGGCTTACCAAGCGTGGGTATTATGGGCAGATCCGCATCAGCCGGCACCAATTCACCCTTGCTTGATTGAATGTGATCCGCAACGCCTGCTCAGTGATCGCCAGGCAAAACGTATTTTATGGCAGCAAATATGCACTCAGCTCCTCAAGTCGAAGTAAGTCATCTGTCGGTGATGGATGTGCCGATGATGTTGAATATTGAACAGGCGGCTCATTCACATCCTTGGAGTCGCCAATTACTCAGTAGTAATTTTGGTGGTTTGTACCGTAATTTGGGTCTGTGGCACAAAAATCATTTGTTAGCTTATATGATCTTACGGGTGGTCGCCGGAGACGCAGAATTGATTAATTTGGCCGTTGATCCAGCACATCAAGGGCAGGGTTTAGGTAAGCGCCTGATGCAAGCGATGTTTGCGTTGGCTGAGCAGCAACAATGGCAGCAAATTATGCTGGAAGTTCGTCGCAGTAATGTGATTGCTCAGAGTCTATATCAGCGTTTTCAGTTTGTTGAAATTGATTGTCGTAAAGGATATTACCCCTGCGATAAGCTGGGCCGAGAAGATGCCCTGGTTATGCAATATTGTTGCACTGTTTAGATTTATCAATTTGTTTTCTTACTCCTTTAGACTAACTGATGATTTACATCAGTGTATGTAGGATGCGATTGGCTTTGTTCATGCGCTCGTATTCCCGATACTAGCCTAGCATCGTCGTTATTAAAGCACGCAAAGCGCTCACGCTTTGGCGGTTCATCATGGCCTTCGAATTGACTAAACCGCTTACTCAATTCGCAATACTTGGCGTTTTCATTGCAAGATTGCGCAAAATAGCTGATTTGAGTCGATGTTGTCGACTGAGCTTGATTCTGTTGTTAGGATGGCCGCCCTATTATTTGTCGGTATTTTCCAATGTATAAAATGGCTGTCTCAACATTTTGTATTTTATTTGGATACTGACGCTGTGCGCTTGAGCTTGGCGTGATGCTGTAAAGGAAGATTTATCTATGTCATTTGGCTCTTTAGGCTTGTGTGCTCAGCTGTTGAAAAGCGTTGCCGAGCAAGGTTATGTAAGACCATCTCCAATACAGCTTGAAGCGATTCCGGTGGTACTTAGTCAGCGTGATGTGGTGGCAGTGGCACACACTGGCACTGGAAAAACGGCTGGTTTTACCCTGCCTATGGTGCAGCTATTATCAGGTGGCCCTTGTCCACAGACTCATTCGGTAAGGGCTTTAGTGATTACGCCAACCCGAGAGCTTGCCGCTCAAGTGGTCTTGAGCGTTCAAAATTACAGCCGGCATATGAATATTCGCTCTGCGGCTGTGTTTGGTGGCGTGAGGATTGAACCACAGATAGCTCAGTTGGAAAGTGGTTTGGATGTGCTGGTTGCGACTCCTGGTCGTTTGATTGATCTTTATAATCAAGGGGCGATTAACTTTGAACAGCTTGAGATATTAGTCTTGGATGAAGCTGATCGGATGTTGGATTTAGGATTTGTCGACGATATTCGTCACATTCAAAGCTTGCTCCCGAGTAAACGTCAAACGTTGATGTTTTCAGCAACATTTTCTAAAGAGATCAAGTTGCTTGCGAAGGGGATGTTAAATAACCCTGTTTTGATTGAAGTAACCGCTGCCAACAGTACCGTTGATACGGTTAAGCAGCTTATCTATCCAGTCGATAAGGCGCGTAAAAGCGAGCTATTGATCCACTTAATTAAAAGTAATCATTGGCATCAAGTTTTAGTCTTTACTCGTACTAAAGTAGGCGCCGATAACATGGTTACTCAGCTACAAAACGCTGGGATTAGTGCCGCATCAATCCATGCTAATCGAACTCAGCACGCCCGCACTCTTGCTTTAGAGGGTTTTAGAAATGGTGAACTAACCGTTTTAGTCGCCACTGATATCGCCTCTCGGGGGATTGAAGTTCACCAGTTGCCTTGTGTGGTTAACCTTGATCTCCCTTATGTACCGGAAGACTATGTGCATCGTATTGGTCGTACCGGGCGTGCAGGTACCTCTGGTTTGGCAGTTTCATTGTTTAGTGAAGATGAAGCCAAGCAGTTAGCGGCGATTGAACGTGTGATTGGTGGTAAATTTAAGCGGGAGTTCATTCCAGGCTTTGTGCCCACCCCCAAAGAGAAGGTCACAGTAGATGTATCCGATGATGAGGAGTATGGTAATTTTGAGCCCGATCCAGCACCTCAAGGTCGAAGAAAATCGAAGGGGCGTGGGAAGCGTGGTGGGAGTTCATCGAGTCGAAGCCGTAACAAAGGAAGTCGCAATAAATAAAAAGCTTAGAGCCCAGTATTCGATAAATTGATTTATCAGAGATTTTGATACTTAGGCTTGTTTTTGTTTGACTGTCGGAACCACAATATTCGAACTATATTGCGTAACCTAGACTACCAGGTCCATTGAATATGTAGCCCTTGGTAGTTGCTACCACCTTTAATACGGCCAAATAGTGAAGAGTTTTCAAATATCCCCGAGCGATGGTGGATGTTGTAACCTACCCAAATATTTTCTAGTTGCTTCTTATTGAGTAAATCACCTAAGTTAAGGTCTAGAGAAAAGTTCAAATAATTTAATAGCTTACTAGGCTTGTAACCCTTTCCTTCCTCACCTAATTCTGATGCTTCGAGGTAGGTTATGTTGCTGGTATAAGATAAACCTTCTGCAGCACCAAATCGCCAGCGTAATGGCCAGTGAAAGGTGTAATAGGCTTTAAATGCCAAGATGTATTCTAGGATCGGATCTTGAACCGCCGAGCTGTAGTGATAGGCGAAGCCGGGCGTGAGATATACTTCAACGGGATAACCTAGTAGGGTCTTACTGAGTAAATGTCCATAAAAAATTGAAGTTAATTGATTGTTATATTCATCTTTTTCCGCTTTAAAGTGGATGATGTCCCCTAGATTCGATGGTGTTGCCCAGGCGTGGGAGAGTTGTAAGTACCCCTTTGGCCATTTGCTGGATGTATTTGAATATTGATAATTAAAGAAGCTGATCCCTAAAAAGCTTTCATATTGAAAACGTTGATCGATGATCGGGATATTTTGAGTGCGCTTACCCAGATAAGAAGCGCCAACCTTCGCCATTAAGTAAAAGTCTCGCCACACTTGATAACGTAAATTGATGCCCATTTTTAAGTCGGTATCGGCTTTGGTTTTAAAAATTTCAAGGCCATAGTAGCGAGTATTATAGTTACTACTCTTCAAGTGGGCTGAGGCATAGGGTTCGAAATACCAAGCTTGATAGAATTGTTGCCAGGTTAGCTCAAGTTGACTGTGAAAGTGACCGAGGTCGTCACTCAATAATTCTAGGTTGAGCGAATAGTCGGGTTTAAAGCGCCATTGAGTCCTTAAACCAAAGTCGATGCCATCGCCACGTATCTTGTTTTGGTAGTTCGCCGGAATGTCGAAAAAACGGTAACGCCCCATTAGCGCGAGGTCAAAGTCTTGTTCTTTCCATAATTTATAGCCAGCGCTTAAGCCATCTAAATACAGTCGCTCTCCTCGATAATAAAATAAGGGAACTACATCGGACACGGTACTAATGTTAGAAGTGTAGGGAATACTCGCATGACGCAGACCTAATGCAATTCCCCAGTCGTGCTGTTGTGGACCATCAAGTATGGGGTTGGCATGAGATGGTAAACTGGTGAGGCATAGACTTGCCAATAGACACGCAACTACTTGAACGTTAAGGAATTGATTCAACGGTAGATTTATCCCTGAGCGCAGCTTCTTGGGCCAGTATTGTTGCATGGCTGAGAGATAAACGAAAGCTCGCTTCAGAGAGCGGCATAAAATTACCACTATTGATATTATCTTGGGCGACCCAAATTTGTTGCATCGCTAACACTAAATATAGCGAAACCGGGTGTTCGTCGTCGAAAAGGATAAATGCAGATGGATAGGTATTGAGTTTAAAACGTTCGGCAAATAATCGATGACGGCGGTCGGTATCGGTAAGGATTTGCACCTTCACATAATCCGCTAATACTCGTTTTAATTCGGGATTATTCAGATAGTATTGTTCGAATGCTAAGCAACGTTGGCAGGCTTTACGCCGCAGATATAGAAATACCGGACGTTGACTCAGCTTTGATTCGCGAATCGCACCGTAATAGCCATCGATATCAAACAACCAGCCATCTTTAGCGCTGACACCTCTATCCTTTACATGATAAATAAAAATGTAACTTAGAGCGCCTACACCGAGTCCAATCAGTAGCAGGCTAAAAAATGTTTTTTTTATCGGTGCTAAGTTCATCTCATCTGCTCTTCTTGTTTCACAATGACGATGCGGCTACAAGTCTATATCGGCTTTGTATCAGTAAGCTTGAATTACATTAGAAAATCAACTGAGTACTTGAAAAGTGTGGCTTGAGTCTGCGATTCAGCTAAAGCGACTCCGCACTAAATTTATTTATCACAAATTTACGATTTTATTCTGCTTCAATCGGGATGTTTTACTTCTCGATTGGTTTTAAATGGTAATTAATGACGTCTATCTTGATGAATGATTCAATTTCAAGAGCTTAGGCTTGATTTGGCGACTCGCTGTCAGCTAAGGGGGGATCATTTGGGATGCCCGCGTCTCGTTCAGCTAAGGTCGCTCGTTCGGCCTTGCTGACGTAGCGAGGTTTGTTGGTTTTTTGATTTTTAGCATTCGCCTTTTTTGCTTTCTTTTTGAGGGTTTCGTTAATTTTCTTTTTACGATTCATCTACGGCTCGTTCAAGGTATTATTTATGCCTGTAAGGATAACAAATTCGTGCTTTCTTCGCATAGTTGAGCGTTAACAGAAAGGGCAGCACATTGGTGCTGCCCTTTGACGCGGACTAAAGCGTGTTAATCATCGCCATTAAGAAAGCCAAGCAATTGCAGCAGACTGGTGAATAAGTTAAAGATGGCAACAAATAAGGTGACGGTCGCCATAATGTAGTTGGTTTCTCCACCGTGAATAATGTTGCTGGTTTCATAGAGGATCAGTCCAGACATCAGCAATACAAACATCGCCGATACACCTAATGACAGGGCTGGGATACTAAACAGCATCGCACCTAATCCGGCTAGAAACGCCACCAAAATACCAACCATTAAAAAGCCACCCATAAAGCTGAAGTCTTTTTTGCTGGTGAGTGCATAAGCTGATAATGATAAGAAGATGGCGGCGGTGCCTACCATAGCTTGCATCACAATTTGGCCACCATTTGGTAGGCTTAAGTAGCTGCTTAAAATCGGCCCTAGAGTGAGACCCATGAAACCAGTTAGGGCAAATACACAGACTAAGCCCCAGCCACTGTTACGACATTTTGTCGTGGCAAACAATAGTCCAAAATAGCCAACCATAGTGAGGATTAAACCAGGGTGGGGGAGGTTTAGAGCCATCGAGGTGGCAGCCATCAGCCCGCTAAAGAGCAGGGTCATGGACAATAAGGTATAAGTATTACGGATCACTTTATTACTTGCCAGCACGCTCTCGTTGGTGGTGCTTGGTGCATTTGAAAAAGGTGATGTGTTCATTTTGGTATTCCTTATTACTGCGAATCGCTCAGTTGTTTGTGGTAAATAACGCTCAAAGTGCGCTTGGTCGTTTATATCGGTTCGCTGATTAGCGGTGCGCGTAACGCTTTGTTGCGTATTCGAGCTATTTTACGATTTACAGTGCGGCTGGCTCGGCTGGCCGCGCGATCAACTGCAACACTGATCTGCGATTGAGTATCCTCAATCACCACATCTGCTTGACCACTCAGTTTCACTAATATTTGACAGCGTTTATCGTTGCCACCGCGCGTCCCGTTCGTATCGGAAAGTCTCACCATAATGCGCTTAATACGTTGGTATTGAGATCCCATGGCGAAATGTAGCCGACGGCGAATATAATCTTGTAAAGACGGTGTTAGGGGTAAATGACGTGACTGCATGTCTATTTGCATCTGCTTCTCCTCACCAATAAAAACTGATTAGAGCGATTAGCTTATGTTGCTTTCATTGGCAGGTATACTCGAATATAGTTGTTGTATGGTTCGTATAAAACGAGGTATTTGATTCGTGATTAATTACAAGCACCTGCATTATTTTTGGGTCGCAGCCAAGCAAGGCGGAATAGCTCGTGCCAGTGAGCGCTTGCATATAACGCCACAGACAATTAGTGGACAAATTACGTTGCTGGAACAGCATTTTGGTGAAGCCTTGTTTAACAAGGTGGGGCGAAACCTAGAGTTAACCGAAATTGGTCGTTTGGTGCTGAGTTATGCCGATGAGATTTTTTCCTTGGGTGATGAACTTGAAGATACGATGCGCAATAAAATTGCACAGCGTCCACAGTTATTGAAAGTTGGGATTGCCGAAGTTGTGCCTAAATCCATCGCTTATCGTCTATTGTCACCGGCGCTCAATTTGGCGGACTCGGTACGTATGATATGTCGAGAGAGTAGCCTTGATAATTTACTGGCCGAACTGGCCTTACATCGCTTAGATATTGTGATCGCCGATGCGCCAGTTCCCCCAGGTTTAGGGGTTAGAGGCTTTAATCACTCTTTGGGGGAATGTGGTGTGAGCTTTCTCGCCATTCCTAGCTTAGCCGAGCGTTTGGTTGGTGATTTTCCTCATAGTTTACATGGTGCGCCGTTATTGATCCCTAGTGAGAGTAGTGTGATGCATGTGCGTTTATTGCAATGGCTGGATAAACTTCACATTCATCCGCGAGTGGTGGGCGAATTTGACGATAGCGCATTAATGAAGGCTTTTGGTCAAGCCGGGGTCGGGGTGTTTCTTGTGCCGAGTGCAATTGCCGCGGAGGTCGCGGCGCAATATGGTGCAGAAGTGATTGGTGCGAGTGATGTGGTACGCGAGCAGTTTTTTGCGATTTCGGCGGAACGACGTTTATCCAATCCTGCGGTGCTTGCGATTACTGAAGCGGCCAGAGAGTGGCTAAAAAAATAGACTAAATATGCTCGCAGAGTTTGTTTAGATTTAGCGTTTAATATTGCTTGCTCATCACAATAACAAGCAAAAATCAGCGAACGCAGGTGTTTGCTCGTGATTGCTCAATGGCGAATTTTTGATTATTCAGAGTCTTCCTAACACCCTAAATAATGAATGGTATTTGAATGGCAATTAATATTAATTCCTCTCGGTTCGGGCCAGCTATATGTTGGTTTTCGAATATCCCCATCCTGTTTTAGCAACGCTAATCGCTGATCGTTCCATCGGCGTTGTATGTGTCGAGGTGATTAATGAGTGAGTGCTTAAAGTTCGCATTGCTTGCTCGTTAGTTCGTGTAGGCAAAGCGCAACACTCACACTGCAATCGTTGGTGGTTTTACCATAAACCACCATGGCACCACGCTCTCACTCGGCCGGTCATATAACAACTGCGCATATCAGCTTGGAATTGGCTGAAACAGGCATTCAGCTAAGCACATCGAAAAGAACGCCTCTTGTCACGGTGGCGCCTGGAGCGACATCGATAGAGAGCTTTAGTGATGATGTTCGGGGTCTTGCTTCTTACTTTGGTTTAAATCATACCGCCATTGGCGCGAATAACCTGACCATTTATCCAGCCACCTTCTGGACTCGCCAAAAACATCACCACATTGGCAATATCTTGTGGGGTGCCAAGGCGCTCTAATGGGTTCATATTTGCCAAACGGTCAATCAATTGTGGTGATTTTCCGTCTAAAAACAAATTAGTGGCAGTAGGGCCGGGAGCCACGGTATTGACTGTAATACAACGTCCACGAAGCTCCTTTGCCAGTATTGCAGACATTGTTTCTACCGCTGATTTAGTTGCCGCGTACACGCCGTAGCTTTCTAGTTTTAGTCCTACGATGCTGGTGGACAGGTTGATAATCCGTCCTCCATTTGTGACTCGTTCTGCAGCGAGGCGCAGGGTATTAAAGGTGCCTTTAAAATTCACGGCGACTTGGCTATCAAACAGCTCCTCATCACTCTGAGAGAGTTGAGCAAGTTTCATGATTCCAGCATTGTTCACCAATAGCGAGATCGCTCCCAATTTCTCCTCGACAACATTAAACATGTGTGCGACCTCTGTTGAGTTGCCCACATTACCCTGTACCGCGATAGCGTTTCCTCCACTGGCTTTAATGTCTGCGACCAGACTTTCTGCCACATCTGCACTTGATGAATAATTCACGCCGACGGCATAACCTTCAGCGGCTAATTTGTTTACGATTGAAGCACCGATTCCTTTGGAGCCGCCAGTAACAAGGGCGATTTTTGACTGAGACATATTGCATTACTCATGAGTTGTTAAAAGATTATGGCCAGTATATGGTTATATCAATGCTTAATAATTACCCATTATTTAACTTAATAATTCCAAATAAATTAATAATGTCGAGGTGAGTGGGTGGATAGATTCAAAGAGATGCAGGTGTTCGTGAGGATTGCAGAGCGTAACAGTTTTGCTTTAGCGGCGGATGACCTGAGTATTCCAAGGCCGACGATGACAAATATAATCAAGCGACTTGAAAGTCGCTTAGGGATCCGCCTGTTAGAACGAACTACCAGGCAAGTGCATATGACTCATGAAGGTGAATCCTATTATCGGCAATGTGTTGGGCTACTTTCAGATCTAGAGGAAATTGAATCTTCCTTTTTGGAGGTTTTACCTAAAGGTCATTTGCGGGTAAATCTGCAAGGCACTTTGGCAAAGTACTTTGTGATGCCCAAGATTGCTGACTTTATTCGCCAGTACCCGGATATTACGCTACACATCGCTGAAGATGATAAGTTAATCGATCTCGTCCATGAAGGAGTCGACTGTGTCCTCAGGGCTGGACCACTGCAAGATTCCTCGCTGATTGCTCAGAAAATAGCTGAAATGACGCAAGTCACTGTGGCAAGCCCTGCGTATCTTGAAGCCTTTGGGATCCCTAAGTCGCTGGATGATTTACAAGAGCATCTTGCTGTTGGTTATTCTTTTGCGCAGTTATCTAAACCTTCAAGCTTGGCGTTTAAGTTAAAAAACAAGTATGTATCTATCAATTTAGCTAGCAGAACTTCAGTTGCTGGCGCAGATTTGTACACTGGGTGTGCTGTCGCGGGTTTAGGTTTAATCCAAGTGCCCAAATATCGTTTGGTGAATGAACTCGCAAATGGTTCTTTGGTTGAGGTGTTAGCGGACTTTCCGCCTCCACAGATGCCAGTATCCATTGTTTATCCAAATCATCGACATCTTTCCGCCAGAACCCGGGTATTTATCCAGTGGCTTAAAAGCCAGTTTCAAGAGAATAAAAGATAGCGAATACAAGCTAGCCTGCAGTTAGTGAAAGCGTATAAAAGTGAAGTTTATATTATGGCTTATTGAACCTAAATCAGCGGGATTGAATAAGCATTGATTGTTTATATAGTCAAGATCGGTGAAAATAGCGCCCAATTATGATTAACATCGCAGATTCGCCCAGAGCAGAGCCTCGAGAGGGACTTCTAAATGGTTTGCCAATCTGTGTGTACACTAAAAGAACTCTAAGCCATGTAAAAATTAAGCCTGCATTACGACTTACTGAGCCTAAATCAGCGGGACTGAATAAGCATTGATTGTTTATAAAGTCAAGATCGGTGAAAATAGCGCCCAATTATGATTAACATTACAGATTCGACTAGAGAAAGCCCTCGAGCGGGATTTCTAAACGGTTTGTCGATCTGTGTATAAACTAAAAGAATTCTTAATGACAGAGCCCAATTCTCTTCACCAAATCAACAAGCGAAGAACCTTTGCTATCATCTCTCACCCGGATGCGGGTAAAACCACCATTACTGAAAAGGTGTTGTTATTCGGCAACGCGATTCAGAAAGCCGGTACCGTAAAAGGCCGAGGCAATGCTACGCATGCTAAGTCGGACTGGATGGAGATGGAAAAAGAACGGGGGATCTCGGTGACTACCTCGGTGATGCAATTTCCCTTTAACCATTGCATCGTCAATTTATTAGACACTCCTGGCCACGAAGATTTCTCGGAAGATACTTACCGAACTCTCACCGCGGTTGATTCGTGCTTGATGGTAATTGATGCCGCCAAGGGTGTGGAAGACCGTACCCGTAAGTTGATGGAAGTGACCCGCCTGCGGGATACACCAATTGTGACTTTCATGAACAAATTGGATCGAGATATTCGTGATCCTATGGAAGTGATGGATGAGGTTGAAAACGAACTTAACATTATGTGTGCGCCAATTACTTGGCCAATCGGTTGCGGCAAGTTGTTTAAGGGGGTGTACCACATCCCTAGAGATGAAGTGATTTTGTATCAAACAGGTAAAGGTCACACCATTCAAGATGAGCAAATCATTAAGGGTCTTGATAACCCTGAAGTTGAGGCGGCAATCGGAGACGAATTGGCGGAGCAAATGCGTGAAGAGCTCGAGTTGGTTTTAGGTGCTTCCAACGAATTTGATCACGAGTTATTTTTACAAGGCGAGCTTACCCCCGTTTACTTTGGTACTGCCTTAGGTAATTTTGGCGTGGATCATATGTTAGAAGGCCTAACAGAATGGGCGCCTTCACCCAAGCCTCGAGCAACCGATGTGGGTGAAGTGCAGGCCAGCGACGCTAACTTTTCTGGTTTTGTATTTAAAATTCAAGCCAACATGGATCCGAAGCACCGTGATCGGATTGCCTTTATGCGGATTGTTTCCGGTGAATATAATAAAGGCATGAAGATGCGTCACGTACGTTTAGGGAAAGATGTCAGCATTTCGGATGCGGTTACCTTCATGGCTGGCGACCGTAGTGCTGCAGAAAATGCAATTGCTGGTGACATTATTGGCTTGCATAACCATGGCACCATTCAAATTGGCGATACTTTTACTCAAGGTGAGATGATTAAGTTCACCGGTATTCCCAATTTCGCTCCGGAGTTATTCCGTCGAATTCGATTGAAAGATCCCTTGAAGCAAAAACAGTTGTTAAAAGGCCTGATTCAGTTATCTGAAGAAGGTGCAGTGCAATTGTTTAGACCTTTACGTAACAACGATTTAATCGTGGGTGCCGTTGGGGTATTGCAGTTTGATGTGGTGGTTCACCGGCTTCGTACCGAGTATAAGGTGGAAGCGGTCTACGAAGGGATCAGCGTCGCGACTGCGCGTTGGTGTGACTGCGATGATAGTAAGAAGTTTGAAGAGTTTAAGAAGAAAGCGCATGATAACCTTGCTTTAGATGGCGGGGATAACCTGACTTACCTCGCGCCAACCATGGTGAATTTAAACTTAGCCATTGAACGTTATCCTGCGGTGCAGTTCTTCCAGACTCGGGAACACTAAGCAATTTTGGATAAATAAAAAGGTCGCATTAAGCGACCTTTTTTTATGGGGGAAGTTATGTTTTATTCGCGTTCTTTGGTGTAAGGCACGCCAATCGCTTTGGGGGCCACAGCTTTACCAATAAAGCCAGCCAATAAGAAAACGGTGAGCACATACGGAATGGCTTCGATGGCTTGTACTGGAATCGCGAAGTTACCAATCGATACCCCTTGCAGACGAATAGCCAAGGCATCCAAAAATCCAAACAACAAACAGGCGCTGAGCGCAGTAAACGGACGCCATTTCCCAAAAATTAATGCGGCTAGGGCCATATAACCCTTACCCGCACTCATGTTGGGAATAAACTGAGCCGTTTGTGCCACCGATAAATATACGCCACCAATGCCAACCAGCAGACCACAAATGAGTACTGCGCTATAGCGCATTTTTACCACCGAGATCCCTGCGGTATCTACCGCTGCGGGCGATTCACCGACAGCTCGAAGACGTAAGCCAAATCGGGTTTTAAACATCACATACCAAGCTAATGGTACGGTGATAATCAGTAAGTAGACTAAGGCAGAGTGGCCACTGATCAGTTCTGAATAAAGTAAGCCGATCACCGGAGTATCGGCGAGAGCATCTGCGCCGGGTAGGTGGATTGGCGCAAAACGTGCGGCACCACTTAAAGCTGGCGTTTGCCCGCCTTGATGGAACCAATGTCGGCCTAAGGTAATTGTTAATCCGGCGGCTAAAATGTTAATCGCCATACCACTGACAACATGGTCTCCGCGGTGAGTAATGGTTGCAAAACCATGGAGTAGTGCGAGTAGCATCGAAATAGCTACCCCAGCCAGTAGCCCTAGCCAAGCAGACCCTGTCACATGGGCGGTGGCAGCACCAGTAAAGGCCGCGGCTAGTAATTTTCCTTCTAAGCCAATGTTCACGATCCCTGAACGTTCACAGAACATGCCCGCAAGCGATGCAAAAATTAGCGGTGTGGCAACCCGAATCGTTGCATCTAGCATTAAGATAATGGTTTCAAACATCTTAAGCAGCTCCTTCTGAATGGTTTGGTTTTTTGCCAAATAGCTTAAGATAGCCGCGCTCCAGCGAGGGCTTAAACATGTGCTCTAAGGCTCCAGAGAAAAGGATCACCAGCCCTTGCAGTACCACCACAATATTACGGTCTACCCCATATTCAAAGCTGAGTTCAGCACCGCCTTGATAAAGAAAACCAAATAGTAAGCTGGCGAGTAGCACTCCGAGTGGGTGGTTTCGTCCCATCAGGGCCACCGCAATTCCGGTAAAACCAAAACCTTCTACAAAGTTAAGCTTGATTTGGTGCAGTTCTCCTTGCAGAACATTCAGACCGAAGAAGCCCGATAACATACCGGAAATTAACATGGTTAAAACTACGATTTTTAGATAGTTGATACCAGCATATCCAGCGGCGTTGGGATTCGCGCCCACCGATCTGATCTCATAGCCCCAGCGAGTGTTCCAAATAAATAGCCAAACAAATACACAGCAGGCTAACGCAAATACGAAGCTTAAATTGAGTGGACTCGGTGCTAGTTGAATACCAAACCAAGCCAGCATTTCGTGCACTTTCGGTAGCCAAGATGAGACTGCAAAAACGCGACTTTCGGTGGCCATGGTACTGTCTGGTTTTAAAACGTCGACCAGTAAGTAGGCCATTAGGGAAGCGGCGATAAAATTGAACATGATGGTGGTAATTACGATGTGTGACCCGCGTTTCGCCTGTAAATACGCAGGAATAAAGGCCCACGCCGCACCGAATAAACCGCCAACTATAATGGCAAGGGGAAAGACTAGATACCAAGGTAAATACTCACCGACGGTTAGGCAGACTAAACCGACGCCAAGACCACCGATGTAGGCTTGACCTTCGCCACCAATATTAAATAGTCCAGCGTGGAAGGCCACCGCTACGGCTAAACCCGTGAAGATAAAACCAGTCGTGTAGTATAAGGTATAACCAAAACCTTCGGCATAACCAAAGGCGCCAGTCCACATGACTTTGATGGCATCTACCGGTGATATATCGATGTACATAAACAACAGGGCAGACACGAGAAACGCGGCAAAAACGTTGATCGCAGGCAGTAAGGCTACACTAACCCAAGCCGGTACCGGTGATTGACTCATTGTGCGCCTCCTTGTGCTGAGTTTTTAATATGTTCAGGCACAATGTTGGCCATCATTAATCCTAAAGTTTTTTCATCGGCCTGTTCAGCACTGACTTCGCCAACGATGGCGCCGTCGAAGACCACTAATATACGGTCTGCCAAATTCATGATTTCGTCGAGTTCCACCGAGACCAATAGTACCGCCTTACCGGCATCGCGGGAGTGGATAATCTGTTGATGAATGTACTCAATGGCACCAATATCGACGCCACGGGTTGGTTGCCCTACCAAGAGAATATCTGGATTTTGTTCCATTTCGCGGGCAATCACTAATTTTTGCTGATTGCCCCCAGAAAAGTTAGCGGTTTTTAAATTGCTATCATCGGGTCGAACATCCCATTTCTGCATGCTGTCCAGACAAGCCTTATCAATAGCGGCTTTATCTTGTAACAGCCCTTTGTTGTATTCTGCTAAATGATGGTAGCCGAGAATATAAGCTTCCTTCGCTGAAAACTTATTGATTAAGCCCTGTTTATGGCGGTCTTCTGGAATGTGACCAACGCCCATGGCTCTCACTTCTCGTGGGTCTTTGGATTGTTCGGCGCTCAATTGGTGTTGATTAAGGCGAACGCTACCGCTACTCGGTTTTAAGATCCCGCTAAGCAAGCCGAGGATCTCTGACTGACCGTTGCCTGATACACCCGCGATCCCCACAATTTCTCCTGCGCGCACTTGGAAAGAGACTTCTTTCACTCGTTTTACGCCTGCAGGATCAACATAACTGAGTTGATTCACTTCGATTAAGGCTGCTTCCGGTTTTGCTTCGCCGCGCTCTACTTGTAATAACACTTTTCTGCCAACCATTAGTTCAGCGAGATTCTCTTGGTCGGTTTCGGCAGTCACCACATGTGCAACCATTGCACCTTGTCGCATCACCGAAACGTTATCGGTAATGGCTAATACTTCACGCAGCTTGTGGGTGATAATCATTACCGTGGTGCCCTGTTCGCGTAGTTTCGCTAAGATATCAAACAGGTGGTTTGCTTCTTGAGGGGTTAATACACCAGTAGGCTCATCTAAGATTAAGATTTTTGCCCCACGGTAAAGTGCTTTAAGAATTTCAACCCGCTGTTGTAGTCCAACCGCTAGATCTCCCACGAGGGCATCTAAAGGGACATCTAGGCCATAATCAGTCGCAAGTTGTTGCAATTTTTTACGGGCTTTACTAAGGCTTGTTTCTAAATTCCAGCCGCTTTCGGCACCTAATACAATATTCTCTAAGACGGTAAAGGTGTCGACCAACATAAAATGTTGATGAACCATACCAATGCCGGCTTGAATGGCTTCTTGAGAATTATGCGGCTCGTAGGGACGACCGTTGACTCGCATTGAGCCTGAGTCGGCATGATAGAAGCCGTAAATGATACTCATCAGAGTGGATTTACCGGCACCATTTTCACCAATAATGCCGTGAATAGTGCCTTTAGGGACTGCTAAATCGATGTTTCGATTCGCGTGAACGCTACCAAAACGCTTGTCGATTTGTTCCAGTTCAATGGCAAAATCAGCTGCTTGTGTCACTTTAGATTTCCAATATCTAGCGAATAAAAATACGCCAACCCCGTGGGTTGGCGTATTTTATCGACGTTTAGAAGTTACAGGTATTATCAGACATGTAGTCATGAACGCTGATCTTACCAGCGATAATGTCAGCTTTAAGACCATCTACGTATGCTTTCATTTCATCGCTAATTAAGGCTGCATTGTTTTCATCTAGCGCCCAATCGATAGAATTTTCTTTTAAACCTAAGGCTTTAATCCCTGGTTTCCAAGAATTGTTGATGCCGTCTTCCCAAGTTCCGTAGGCTGCGACACCGACTTTCTTAACCATAGAAGTCAGCATAGTACCCGGTTGAAGGTGGTTTTGGTTTGAATCAACACCAATCGCAAATTTACCAGCGTCTTTTGCTGCTTGGTAAACCCCTAAACCAGTACCGCCTGCGGCAGCGTAGATTACATCAGCTCCTTTAGAGAACTGAGATTTAGCCAGTTCTGAGCCCTTTGCAGGATCGGCAAAGGCTGCAGGTGTTGAGCCTGTCATATTTTCTAATACTTTAATATCAGGATTGGCGTAAAGCGCGCCTTGTTTATAACCACAGGCGAATTTACGGATTAATGGGATGTCCATTCCACCAATAAAACCAACGGTGTTGGTTTTTGAGGCTTTTGCCGCAAGCGCTCCGACTAAGAATGACCCTTCCTGTTCTTTAAATACGATAGATTGCACATTCGGTTTATCAACGACCATATCGATAATGGTAAATTGCGTATCTGGAAACTCAGAGGCGACTTTTTCGACTGAAGATGCAAAGTTAAATCCGACAGCGACAATCGGTCCAAAACCGCGACTGGCTAAGCGACGTAAACCCTGTTCACGTTGTGCTTCGTTTTGCGGTTCAAATTCGCGAACATCTACGCCTTTGTCTTTTTTAAATACTTCGACACCGTTGCGATATACGGCTTCGTTGAACGACTTATCAAATTTACCTGCGGTATCGTAAACTACTGCTGGTTTAGCGGCTAAAGCGCTAAAAGATGCTACAGCGAAAGCGGCAGCTGTAAGCTTGGTTGCGAATTTTTTCACGGTTAACTCCCTGTTTTTTTAGAAGTGTTTGTATTATTTACAGCAATCTGACTAGCCTAGCTTGACCTGTTATATTTTCTGAGCTGCAATTGTGACTAAGCGCATAGCCTGCCTTACATTTCCTTGGTTAGCTACGGACTATCGTTTAGGCCGAAACATAACCAGTATCATCTGTAAGTATCAACGGACTTGCGCTGCGTTACAGTTGTCCGATGAATAACTATCATTGCATCATGAAATTATCTTATGTTAGGCCTTTCTACCACTGATAAATATGCAGTGATCGAACTATAGAGTAGGGCGAAGGATAAATGAATTCAATATTGCTGCTTCAGTATTTCACTAGATCATTGGGTTGATTAAGAGATATTACCTAGTTATGTGGGTAATATGCAGATAAAAT